>JAFMDF010000134.1 GCA_017857395.1 Bacteroidota bacterium
GAAAGCAAAAAAGGTATTATATTATGACTAATTATTTCTTTCTTTTTGCCTAAAGCTCGTTCTTCTGCATAATAAATCTCATTTTTTCCAAATTGAGGAAACCCTACATGGCCGCCTTTTTCAGGAACTTCTAAGTAAATATTTGGATTAGTTGCTGCTATAGCATAAGGATAAGAAGGATCACTTAAAAAAGAATCATTTTTGGCACTCAAAATATAAGTTGGGATGGAAATATTTCCCAAAAAAGGTAAACTGCTCGCTTTCGTATAATAATCCAAAGCATTAGCAAAACCATGGACTTTAGCGGTTACGGCATCATCAAAACCATAAAAAGTAGTATGCTGTTGAATGGCTTTTACATCAAAAGTACCAGGGAATTGTGCTTCTTTTATCGCTACTTTTTCGTTGAGTTTTTTTAAGAATCGACGAACATACACTGAGTTATTAAATTTCCCTTCATCCAAACCTGTAGCAGATTTAACTAAATCTATGGGGGTAGAAACAGCAATGGCTTTCTTTAATAACGGATGTACAGTCGCTCCCTTTCGACCAACATAATTTAAGGTAATACTGCCCCCTAAACTAAATCCAATCAGCACAATCTCTTTATAATTATACTGTTCCCCAATATGTTCTAAAACAAAACTGACATCTCTAATTTCGCCACTGTGATACATTTGTAAAGTCCGATTCATTTCCCCACTACAACCTCTAAAATTCATGCCGACCCCATCGTAACCATGTTGATTAAATAGCTTCATCATTCCTTGTACATAAGGCCTACTCGCATCTCCTTCCAGTCCATGTAAAACTAGGATTAATTTATCTTGCCCTTTTTTCGACCAATCGAGGTCCAAAAAATCATTGTCTGGCGTCGTAATTCGTTCTCTAGTGGTTTGAATGCCTTTGATACTTCGAAAAACAGATGGATAGATACTTGCCCAATGTCCGTTTTGAAACAGCAAAGGGGCTTTATATTTAGAGGTAATGATTGGCATAATCAGTTAGGAATTTAAGCTATAAATATTGTTGCGATGTTACCATGTTGTGGTTTTCCATTGTATCGACGGTTGTTATAAGGCTGAATCTTTCCATCAATATTTTGCCTTTGATAAAATCACGACGAAACAAACCATAAAACTATCAAATCAGAAAGAAAAAGAGTAAATTGCAATATAAAAAATAGAATATGCAATTATATACCACTTTCAAATCCTTCCTCCAACAAAAAACGACCCTATTATTAATGGTGATGGGCTTATTTTGTTTTGGCAATGTGCTCACTTCTTGCGGTGGACCAAAGTCTGGTTGCCCAGTCAATGAAAGAGCAAAAACAAGCGTGAACAAAAAGGGAGAATTATCAGGTAAGAAGGGGAAATCTAATTTATTTCCTAAAAAAGTTAGAAAAAAAATGAGAACAAAATAAGGAGAATTAGTTGGTTCACTATTGGCTACCGTCTATAGTTGTAAATGATTGATAGGCTGGTCTTTGTGTCTAACCTGACACCAGTCAACTGCAACCTTAGACCTATAATCTAATTAATCCACTAAATCTTTAGCGTCGATAGCGTCCTTTAATCCTTCCCCAATTAAATTAAAGGTAAGAATAGTTACAAAAATAGCTAAGCCTGGAAAAATTGACATCCACCAGTTAGCGCCATTACTACGTACTTTAAGCATCGTTCCCCAAGTAACCTGTATATCCTCCGTAATTCCAATACCCAAAAAGGATAGAGCCGCTTCTGTTAAAATAGCACTGGCAATTCCAAAAGCTACTAGAATAATAACTGGCCCAATGGCATTTGGTAAAGCATGCTTAAATAAAATGCGCCAATCACTATATCCTAATGCCCTGGAAGCTTGAATAAATTCCATATTGCGCACTTTTAATAATTCCCCTCTAAAAAATCGAGCTATTCCAGTCCAACTTAGGAAACCAATAATTAGAATGATAGGCCATAAAGTTTTGGTGCTAAAGATAGCTGAAAAGGCAATGATTAAAAGTAGCCCCGGTACGGCATTTAACACTTCAATCAGGCGCATGACCAGCATATCTAATGGCAAAGTGATAGCCTTCTTAAAAGCAGGAAGATATAATAGTAGTTTAGCAAGTACATTAAAGCAGGCTATTGTAATAATAAAAATAAGGCAACTTTTTAAGAGTTCCCCATCCGCATCTTTTAAAGAAAGTTGATAAGAACGACTAATGAATGCAAAGTGAATCGCGAAAAATAGTGCAATTAGGTTCAATGCAATGGTAACGATAGGTAAACGCAAACCGTCATCTCCAAAATAACCCGCTAGGCCGCCCATAAATAACCCAATTAATGTGGCGATTAACATAGAAATTAAACCGACTTTTAGAGCAACCCGTATCCCGCCAATAATTCCCGCAGCAACATCTTTTCCTAGTTTATCTGTACCTAACCAATGCCATGCTTGCCCTCTTTTCATTGTTTGTGGTCCAAAAGGACTTTTAAAATGAATATTATCGGTATCTCGATAATTAGCAGAGTAGGGAATGATTGGAAAAATAGCTTGATCATACTGCGTTTCATGCCAAGAACTGGGGTCTAAATATTTACCTGTTTTAGCAGTTAGCCCCAAATCAATTAAATATTGTTTGAAAATAGGAAAACTACTTTCTCCCTTAATTTTAGTAAAGATAGGGACATCTCCTGCGATGAACGGATTTAACAGCGCAATCCATAATAAGGCAATAAAAACACGAAAAGACCATTTAGCTCCCCGATTTTTTTGAAATCGCTGCCAGACTAAAGACCAATAAGAAGGAGTGGATGGGTTTTTCAATTTTCAATTTTCAATTTTCAATTTATAATTTTCAATTTTCAAAAAAGAGTTTCCTTCTGTAATAGTAGACCAACTCTAAATGAAAATTTTTTACGCAATTGCGAAAGTAAAGATTTACCCAAAAAGATATAGTACAATTAAGTAGATAAGTTTGAATTTTTTTGAGATGGTAAGGACATTTATCCTTCTGGTTCGCTCATTCATCCTGTAAATCCTGCATAATCTTGAGCCTTCCCGCCCGCTTTGCGGTTCTCTCGCTTAGCCATCCCATCTGCAAGCGGTTCACAAACGGTGTTTGCTCATACTGGACATTCACCCTGCGGGTTCGCTCGTTCATCCTGTAAATAAAAAGCGCCTTGCCAATGGACAAGACGCTTAAGGTTTCTTTAAATTTTAGATATGGGAGTTTGGCAATATCCTACTTTGCCTTTAACTGAATGCTTCCTTTAATTACATCATAACCAAAAAAGCATAGGATGACTAGTAAAAAACTTAAAATTAACATGGGATTGAGTTTTAGTTCTGGAATTTAAAAATATGTTCAATTACAATTTAAGCAATAAAATTCATTTTTTCAACAAAAGGCTCACTTTAATTAATACATTATAGTTTTTTGCCTAAAAAATGACATTTCTACGAATATATTAAAAAATTATTATTTTAATTCTCCAAATTTAATTAGTAAACCTTTTAAAAAATACTAGAAAAAAGAAATTTACTAGGGTTTTTTGAAATTTTATTTCCTTTTTATTTGCTCTTTCCTGTTTTTAAATTAACTTGCGGTCGTTTAAGAAAAATACCATAAAATTTAACAACAAAAAGCAAGTAAACATGTCCGATAAACTGGATAAAATTGATTTGAAGATACTGCGGATTTTACAAGAGAATAGTAAAATTACTAACCTTGATTTGTCAAAGAAGATTGGTTTGTCTCCTGCACCAACGTTAGAAAGAGTTAAGAAATTAGAGCAATCTGGCGTAGTAGAGAGTTACCATGCTCAAGTTTCTCCTCAGGCCATAGGGTTGAGTGTAAAGACTTTTGTTTTAGTATCTTTGGCTTGGCAAAAAGAGAATGCTTTAAATAATTTCCTAGAAAAGATTAAGTCTATTGAAGAGATTACGGAATGTTACATTATAACAGGAGAGGCTGACTTTTTGATTAAAATTGTTTGTAAAGATATTCCAACTTATGAACAATTATTATTCAAAACTTTATCTCAAATTGAAGAGATTGAGCGTTTGAAAACGTTAATGACCTTATCTACTGTAAAAGATTCTAAAATCTTGCCTTATAATTATGGATAAAATGAGTGATGAGTTATAAGTGATGAGTTCAACTCATCACTTATAACTTATCATTCCTCACTTTTAAGCTAGCTTTTCTCCTGCGAAACGGGTTGTTTCTGCTCTTTATCTTCCACAAACACCTTATTTATTGCTTCAAATATAGCTTGTAAGCTATTTATCTGTTGATTTTGCATAGATAATTGAAAATTAGCACCTTTCTTATTGCCAATCAATTCTAATAAATTTAGAGACTCCGTGTTTAAGATACCGACTCTTTTCAAAGCATTAAAATCTACAAATAAACTAAGTGGATTCTGATTAACCATTTGATTGATGTTAACAGGAAGTTGTTTTGTGCCATTAATATTTCCTTTTTCTATGTCGTCTAATCGGGCTATATTTCCAGCAATAAAAGCGATGCCATCTTGTAGCATCAATTGATTATCAAAAGCACTGCCTATATCCATATCAAAAGGTAAGATGTTTGCTACCATTTTATTCAAACTTGGCGCTATAATATAGCGTCCATTTCCTGTTTTAGTGACCAAATCATTTTCTTCTGCGACCGCTAAAAATGCTTCAAATTGAGTTTGGTCATTCAATTTAATAGCAAATAACCCTTCTTGACGATTATTTACATTCCCAGTGTAAGTGGTAAATACAAAATCTCCGTCTAAAGCATTTTTCAATTTATCAATACTTAAACCATAGCTTTTTAAAGCAAAGTCTGCAAACATTTTTACCTGTGGTCTTTTGCTTAAAGCAGTATGCAAGCCCGCAAAATCCAAGGCTGCGGAGAGGTAAATATTTAAATTTTCTCCAGTAATATAAGCGGAGAAATCTGTTTTTACATTTTCTTTAAATAATAAATTGACATCTTCAATTAAGGCATCTTGAAAAAAATAATTCAATTGGGTATTTACTTTTCCTGCCTCAAAATCGACATGCCCATGAATGAAATTATCATTGATGGCTTCGGGTTTGATTTTAGCTAAAGATAACACGAATTTGGCATTTTTATTTTTTGCTAAGGCATTTGAAGTTAACCAAGTAGTAATGTCGTGTTTTTCAGAAAGTAAATTAAGTAGGTTTTCATTATTAGCTAAACTAGTTTCCTGGCTTGGGGTAAAAAATGAATTGATAATTTCTTCCATCTCATAAATGCCTTCACCGAGCGCCAGTATACCCACTTGGTCATTCCAAGCCAATTGTGTGGCATCATTCAAGTCTGCAAATTGATAGTCATTTCTTTGACCAGTTCTTACCTCTTGAAAAGAATTGGCAAAATTGCTAAAGTCTTGTGGACTGGTTAAGTTGAAAATGATGCCTGTATAAATTTCTTCTGGATTATCTGGATTTAATTCTATTGAGACATAAGCATTTTTGCTTAAGTCAATTCCTGCATTTTCTGGATTGGCTAATACGGTTGCTAAGATGTCACTTTCCTCTGCTGCTTTTTCCATAAAAAAGCGATAAAAATCCATTTTTTTGATGGCTTCAAAATTGGCTTTTTCCATTAAAGTAGGCAGGTCAAAAGCAGTAACTACGGTAGCATTTTGAGGAATAGCTTCCAAGGCATTATCTGAGCCTGCATTCCTTTCATTTTGACAACCAAAGCATATAATAAGGAAACTTAAAAGACTAAAAGATATAACGTTTTTTAAAAAACTCATTCGTTTATTTTTTTCAACTTATCAACTATTTTAATGGGATAAGCTGGGCGATGTTTATGATTTTTGATGGTATTCTATTTTCACTTCATTCTAAACCATTATATGGTGGATATTATTACTTTACATTAAAGCTTTTTTATTTGAATTGAATGTCTTTATGCCAACGTTTTGGCGCTGCAAAATAAGAGACAAAAAATTATCTTCGCAAGTATTTAGCGTCATTCAATGAAATAAAGGTGCAAAAACATATAATTTTACTTTATAAATTTTAAATTTATTATTTTCGATTTTTGATTTAAATTTATCATAACCTATTAAGAAAATGCAACTAGGATTTGTAACTGCCATCTTACCCGAATTAAATTTAGTCCAAGTAATTAATCACGCTGCTGAAATCGGCTATGATTGTATAGAAGTCATGTGTTGGCCCAAAGGGAAAGCGACCCGTCGTTATGCTGGGGTGACACATATAGATGTAACGAGTCTTACCAAAAAAGAAGCTAAAAAAATTAATCAACTCTGTGCTGCTAAAAAGGTAGAAATCAGCGGATTAGGGTATTATCCAAATCCATTAACACCAGATAAAAAAGAACGAAAAGTTTATATAAGGCATATCAAAAAACTGATAGACGCAGCGGTTTTACTAGGCTTAAAAAATGTAAACACTTTTATCGGGAGAGACCCTTCTAAGACCATTGCCGATAATTGGTCTGATTTCCTGCAAGTTTGGCAGCCATTAATTGCCTATGCAGAAAAGAAAAAGATAAAAATAGGTATCGAAAATTGTCCAATGAAATTCACGAAGAATGAATGGCCTGGTGGACAGAATTTAGCGGTTAGTCCAAGGATTTGGCAACAAATGTTTGAAGCGATTCCAAGTGATTATTTTGGTTTGAATTACGACCCTTCCCACATGGTCTTACAACAGATGGATTACCTTGCGCCCATGCGTAATTTTGCTAATAAAATGTTCCATATCCATGCGAAAGATCTCCGAATAGACCGACACATTTTGGATGAAGTGGGTGTTTGGTCACATCCTAATTTATGGCATACGCCTAAATTACCAGGTTTAGGCGATGTGAATTGGGCAAAATTTGCAGCTACTTTAAATGATATAGATTATGAGGGCCCCGTTTGCGTGGAAGTGGAGGATCGAGCTTTTGAAGGCGAACTTTTTAAGCGGTTATTGTCTTTGCGGCAGAGTCATGATTATTTGCGGCAGTTTATACGATGAATTAGAAAAATGATAGTTGCTCAAGTATTTATTGTTAACAACTGCCCACGACAAAATAGTTGATTACTATACTTATTCCCGCTCTAATCTTTCAACTATGTCTATCTTGTGCATTTTTTAACAAACCACTAAATTTTACCTAACTAAAAAAGTATGAAAAATTTATTCATCCTATTAGCATTGGCTATAACGATGGTAGCTTGTAATAATTCAGTTACTACTGAAGTTGCTGCTGCACCAACTGTTGATTTATCAAAATACCCTGCGGCACTGCAAAAAGTATTTGGAAAACACGGTTCTTTGGCGACTTGGAAAAATATGAAAGCACTTTCTTATGAAATTGTGAAGGAAGGTGGCAATGAAAAACAAGCAATTGATTTGCATAATCGGAGAGAAAGAATTGAAGCAGCGAACTTTAAGACAGGCTATGATGGTACTAACTTTTGGGTAGAAGCAGATACCTCTTATAAAGGAAACCCTGTATTTTATCATAATTTAATGTTCTATTTTTATGCGATGCCTTTTGTTTTAGCGGATGACGGAATTATTTATGGAGATGCAGCACCGCTTGAATATGAAGGCAAATCTTACCCCGGTATTCGGATTTCTTATAATGATGGGGTAGGGGTGAGTTCACAGGACGAATACTTTATTCATTATGATCAGACTACTTATGAAATGGCTTGGTTGGGGTATACCGTGACTTATTTTTCAGGAGAGAAAAGTAAAAAAATTAGTTGGATTCGATATGATGATTGGAAAACAATGAATGGTTTATCGCTGCCAAATTCTTTAACTTGGTTTAAAGTGGATGAAGGTAAATTGATAGAACCTCGAAATACAAGGAAATTTGTGGATATTAAGGTCTCTGAAACTGCGCTTGCCGATGCGGTTTTTGCGAAAACAGCAGGGGCTAAAATTGTAGAATAATATAAGTTGCTACAAAAAGAAAAAGGGCGACTATTTTTAAAGTCGCCCTTTTTCTTTTTGTAACCTATTAATTTGATATAGTTGATTGGAGTTTAGAATCCAGGTTTTCTATCAATTACTCTTGGGTTAGCAATGGTTTTGACAGGTATACTTTGATCTAATCTAGTAATCGTAACAACCGTTCTACGATTTCGTTGATGTTCCTCTTCACTGCATTCAACCCCGTCATAGCAATCATTAACATGTTGAGTTTCTCCAAATCCAACTATTTTGTTGATTCTATATTTATCAATACCTTGCTCGATAAGGTATTTTTTAGCAGATTTTGAACGATTTCTAGATAACCATCTATTATAGTCTGTTTCTCCTCGACTATCTGTGTGAGAAGCTAAGGATATTTCCATACTTGGATATTCGTTCATTACTATGGTTAAATAATCTAAATCATTAGCCGCATCTGCCCGAATATAATGTTCATCAAAGTCATAATAAATATGATTTAAAGTGATTTCTTGGCCTACTACATAATTACCATCTGGGTCACCTGTAAAGTATTCATTTACATAGTCAGGGGTAATACCTCCTTCATTGGGGTCTAATCTATCTAATTCTAATTCAATTAAGGTATTCATCACGATGGATGTATTACAAGGAACATTCAAGGTAGAAACCGTCGAGTGTCCTTCTCTAAAATTGAGTTTTCTACCAGTAATTTCATATTCACAGTTACATTCGATACACATTTCAAATTTTCCGTCAAAGTCTGTTTCTAAAGTAGTGGTCACACCTGTACATTTATCAATTAAAGTAACTTCTGCACCTGGAATGTATTTAGGGAAATTTTTGTTTTTGACTGCGCCTTTTAATTTAACACAATTTCTTTTGGCTAATGGAATACAGTAATCTGTATTTTCCATCAATTGTGCGCCAGATAATTGCTGACGATTAGGTCGATAATAATCTTTTTCGGCATAAAAAGAGTAGGTTTTATTTTCTTCTAGAAAATAATTAAAAACTCCGTTTGGATTGGTTGTGAAAGAAGCATCTGCCCGAACTACGCCGCCTTTAACTTTAATACCGTAATCTCCGCCAATGTTATTGGTTAAAATACTGGCGGGCATTTGCGTTTCATTTTCATAAGCGATCCAATTATCTTCTGACTTTAAAAGTGCTACTCTGGCATCTTCTAATCTTTCTCCTGTTTTAGCGTCACAAACGGCTATTTGGAAGATGCCTGATTTTCCTGCACCAACAATTTCATTGGGATTATTTGGGTCTGGGTCAAATGGGTCTTTCTTATCTTTTTTATTTGAATCTTCTTCTGTTATTTCCCAACTATAAATATCATCCTGACCAGCACCACCGGGTCTATTAGAGGAGACATATCCTTTTGCTTCTTCTGCATCTATATAGAAACCAAAATCATCTTTTTTAGAATTGATAGGTTTTCCTACGTTTTTACGATCGGCCCAAGAATTTTCATCACTGTCTGTAGATTTTTCTACGACAAAAATATCCAGACCACCCATTCCTTTATGACCATTAGAGGCAAAAAATAATTTATCTTTTTGACTAATAAATGGGAAAATTTCATTACCAGCAGTATTAACTGTAGGGCCTAAATTAACAGGGTCTCCCCATTTGCTACCTAATTTTTGACTGACATAAATGTCCATGCCGCCAAAACCTCCTGCCCTGTCAGAGGAAATGTATAAGCGTTGACCGTCTGTAGATAGGGTAGGATGGCAGGTGGAATATTCTTTATCACAGAAAGGTAGTTCTTCTGTTTCATTCCAAGTATCTCCTTCGCCTTTTGCAGAGTAAATTTTTAATTTTTTAATATCTCCTTCTTCACTTTTTTTCTTACTTGTTCTAGTGAAAATCATTTCTTTGGTAGGCGCGCTAAAAGTGGCTACACCATCATGGAAACCACCATTGACATCCCCTTTTAATGGCTTAATTTCCTTGAATGCTTCTCCGTCTTTTTTGGCGTAGAATAAATCAGAGAAATTAGCTTTTGTCCATTTATCCGTATTACTAGTAATCATTTTATTACCTGCTCGCATGGAGGTGAAAATAATACCATCCTTATGAGGAATTGGACTAAAATCGTGATGTTCTGTATTTAAATCGGATAAGTTGGACAACTTAATGTTTTTGTGGTTTTCAAACTTATCAATATCTTTACAATCTTTGATGAAAGAACGAGTCTTATCACTACTTTGTTTTTCATAATCATTATACCAACGGATTGCATCTTCACATTTCCCATTGGCTTGTAGAGTTTGAGCATAATGCAGAATAGTTTCCACCTCTTGGACTTCATTGACAATTTGAGCATACCAATATTCAGCGGCTTCATACTGACTATTCAACCGAAAACTATTCGCAAGCTTTAATTTAACATCATAAGTTTGTTGATCATCATCTAAGTTTTGGTAATAATCTGTAGCAGTTAGATATCCAAGGTTATCATATATTTTATTGCCCTTCTTTTGACCCAAGAGCGGAGATACAAAAACTAATAATAGGAGTGCGGCTACTAGATTTTTCATAATAAAAGGATTTAAGCAAATACAAATACAAAACCACTATTTTAAATGCCGATTTGTATTTAAATGTTAGGGTTTTCTTATAAAAATGGAAAAACTCCCATATTGAAAATTGATAAAACAATTTTTTATAAGAAAACACTTTATCTAAATGTTAGGATTTTTTAGTTTAATTTTTGTTAGGCCTAATGATTTGCTCTACTTTTTTAATGTCTTCTTTTGCGATTTTAATAATACGGATAGATTAATGAATAGCCCCAAAAAGACTATGGTAATAATTGCGCTAATTCAATTAGAAAAAGCGAATATTATTGACTTTTCCATTATCATATTTAAATAGGTACTCGACCATTACTTCAAAACTACCTTTCGTAAAACTGTTTAACTCTGTTAAGGCATAATCTACCCCAATCGCAACTTTTAATTGTTGAGTTAAAGGAAATTGCACAAAAGCGTCTACTGATTCGTCAAGTCGATAACTAGCACCAATCCAAAATGATTCCAGAAATAGCAAACTGAGGTTAAAATCTATCTCATTGGGTGCATTTTTAATATAACTGACTAATAAAGACGGTCTGATGTGAATTTTCGGATTGATTTTAAAAATAAGACCTCCCATCAAATAATGCGCTCTTAAATCTTTGAGTGCCCCAAACCCTGAATAAACAGTACTCGTAATAGAATTTCTTATTAAGGTAGGAGCCGAGGCACCTATATAGAAATTTTCACCAGAGTAATAGATACCCGCCCCTACATTAAAGGTATTATTTGCTGCTGCACCAAATGGGATGGCGGTATCAATATTATCAATTAACTCTGCTTTTGTCCAATCAAATCTAGTGAAGTCAAATTGGGCGCTTAAACCTAAACTTAATTTAGTGTCATTTTTAAATCCGATTTTATAAGCATAATCCATCTTCGTATAAGTGGAATTAAAAATACCAATTTCATCTGAGACAATAGACAAACCAATGCCACTTCGACCTTTCATAATTGGTGTATGCGCAAAAGCAGTTATAGTCCTTGGTGCGCCTTCCAACCCTTGCCATTGATGCCGATAATGTGCGCCTACATTTAAAGCATCCGCACTACCTGCATAAGCTGGATTATACTGTAATTTATTAAAAACGAACATCGTATAAAGTCGGTCACTTTGACACCATGCCTGATTGTTTAATAAAAAGAGTAGGAATAAAGTGTAAAAAATTATTCGCATTTGCTGAGTTTTCAGTTGCCAGTTTTCAGTTGTCGGTTGTCGGTCATCGGTTATCAGTTGTCATGCTAAACAACCGATAACCGATAACCGACAACCGACAACTGAAAACCGATAACTCGTTATCTAAATATCGTTATAAACCCTTGAAGTGGTTTTCCTTCTTCTTCTAGTTGTAACATATAAAAGTAAGTACCAGACGGTAATGGCTGCTCATCATGTGTTCCTGCCCAATCATTTTGATAATTTCTCGTTTCATAAACTTTATCTCCCCAACGGTTAAAAATTCTTAAGTAGTTATCAGGGAAAAGGTCTATACAAGAGACTAAGAAATAATCATTATTTCCATCTTCATTTGGAGAAATTACGTTTGGAATGATGCAGTCTCCAGAACCTTCTACCCCTGTCACACCAATAGTCACAATCGCTGTATCACAAAGCGATTCACATAAATTACTGCATACTTTATAACGGAAATTATCGAAACCGAAGAAATTACCTTGTGGTTTGTAGGTTAATAGGCCATTTTCTCCTTCAATCAATTCTCCGTTATCTGGGTATTTAGTAATCACAAACCTAATGTCCATATTAGCTGTAATGATGTCGTTTTCAAGGACATTCATAACCAACGTATCATTTAAATTCATTTCATAATTATCAGCATTGACAATTGGCGTTCTTTCGGAATGGACGGTAACCGTATCCATAGAATAATTAACACAAGCGCCATTACTTAATGCCCAAATAAAGACATTTTCTCCTGGGCTTAAATTTTCTGCGAATGTAGTAGGGCTAATAGGATTAGCAATAGTTGCCCCCGATTCGGATAACCATTGTCCTGTACTAAAGGTTGGTATTTCCGCACTTAAAGTAAGTTGGTCTTCTTCGCATAGGGCGATGGTCTCTTCTCTGACGAGTGCATTATCCGAAGGTATGTCATTAATATTTAATTGAACTGTATCGGCTTCAAAATTAGGACATTCGTTTTCGCTAATAGTCCAGATAAAAGTATAACTATTACCAGGCTCAAGCCCTTCTATGAGCGAAGTAGGGTTTGTTTGATCCATGATTAAAACACCTTGTGCGGTTTGTTCAATCGACTGTGTCCAAACACCAGCAGCGCTTTTTAGTGGAGTTGCGGCAAGATTAATGGCATCTGTTTCGCAGACATCTCTATCTAATCCAGCAAAAGCAACATCTGCCACAACCATTTCTATTTCAATTTCCACGGTGTCAATGGATTGAGCTGCGCATTGATTACTAGTAACTGTCCAAACAAATTGATTGATGCCAACTTGTAAATTACTGACAGTAGTACTCGCAAGTGTAGTATCCATAATGATTGCTCCTGTTGGAGAAGACCACATACCCGTAGCATTAACAACTTCAGTTGCCATTAAATTAGCAGTTGAGGCGGCACATAAAAATTGATTATCTCCAGCACTTGCCATCAAATTTGCGGTACTAAGTATTTCGACGACCGTTTCATTAGACGCTTCGGCTTCGCAACCATTAGCAATCATTCTTAAATAATACCCACCACTTTGGTTATCAGAAACATTAGCAAGGATTAATTGTGGTTCCGTCGTCGTTCTAATCAAGGCATTAGAGGTGGCGTCATACCATTCGTAACTTAACGTATCCGTTGCTTCAAATGAAAGCGGACTACTGACTGTTAAAGTAAGCGTTCCTCCTAAACAAACTGGACCATCGTTGATAATGGTAGGCGTTGCTGGTTTTGGATTTATGTAAACCGTAGTTCTGGAAGAAATAATACCCGTACAACCATCTATAGAGACAATAGCAAAATAATCACCTGCTGCCAAAGGTGTTGCAGGACTGATGATTGGGTTCGCTTTATCAGAACTATAGCCTGCTGGCCCAAACCAGCTATAAGTAGCGCCTTCAAAAAATGGTACTGCTAATTGAATGACGCCTCCTTCACATAATTTATCTTCACTACTTGTATTATTACTAGCTATAATATTGGTAGTAATATCCAAAACAGTAATTTCTGCTGTATTGGAATAACCAGAAACACAATCATCTTTTAGGATTCTTACGATGTATTCCCCAGAATTAGCGGAAGAAACATTACCAATTATCATCGTAGGTGTAGTTGTTTCCCTTATTAGGAGCAAATCACCTTCTACTGTTTGCAAATACCATTCATATCGGACGCCCTGACCATTTTCAGTACTGGCAGTAAGAGAAATAGATGATCCACCACAGACTAAATTAGCTGCAGCCATTAAATTAGGCGTAGTTAATGCCTCGTTTAATCCAACTACAATGGAGCGACTTGCTCCAATACAGCCCCCAGCATTTCCTACTGTTAGTTGATAAGCACCTACTTGTAAAGCAGAGAAATTAGGAATCGTAACAGGGAAGGTACTATCGCTAGATTCATTGGTGAAATTAAATTCATTTGGACCAGTCCATGTATAAGTAACTGTTTTGCCATCGGGGTTTCCATTAGTTGCAGTCAAAACTAAGTCTTGTCCTTCACATAAAGAAGTGGTAGCTGCCAAACCAGTAATGATTGGTTTTTTATTAATTTCTACAGTGGTGCTAACACTGACACTATTTTCACAACCTGGTAAACTTACCTTTAAATTGAAAGTAGTGGCGGTATCAATATTTAAAATAGTTGGATTTTGCAGCGTGGAAACGATAGTTCCTGTTTGAGCATCTGTCCAAGTATAAGTAGCATTTTCTATAGTTACTGCCATTAATTGTACATCCGACCCTTGGCAAACAGGGCCACTATTCGAAATAGAAATTTGTGGAAGTTCAATTACCTCAACTTGTGTAGGAACAGAGAAAATTGCTCCACAATCAGCCATCGAAACTTTTAGAGAATAGGGGGGAATTGCTAATGGAGCATTTGCAGGAAAAGTAATAGCACGTTCTCTTCCGATAGTTTCCCCATTACCATTTGACCAAATATAAATAGACTGATCATCCATATTGGTTTCCTGAGCAGCTAACTCAATCATACCATCTTTACAAACTGGACCATTGGTTAATACTACGGGTTGTTCTGGTGCATTAATAATTTCCATAACGGTTAAACTGTTACTTGTTTCACAACCAGCTAATGTACTAATAGTTAGGGTGTAAGTACCATTGAATGTCTCATTGGTATTTCCAATAAATGGATTTTCTGCGTTAGAAGTATAACCATTTGGCCCTACCCAATTATAAGTAATAGTTCCAATTGAACCACTTCGATTAGCGCTTAATTGTAACGTACTTCCTTCACAAAAAGCGGATAATTCATAAGTTGGGTTAATGGAAACCGTCGGTAAAATATTAGGTATAATTACCTCTGAAGATAGGGTGCATTCATCGACTTGAACTTCCAATTGATAGCTATCTCCATTATCTACTAAAGGACCGATGGTGATTTCGTTAGCATTTTCTCCATCAATAGCAGTACCATTTAAAAGCCAAACATAATTGACGTCCCCACCAGTATAAATTGGTGCAGAAAGCGTCATCAATCCACCTTCGCAAACTGCTTCAGAAGTTTGAATGATAGGCTGAGGTAGGACAGGAGCAATATTCTCAATGACATTCGTTGCTTGGTTATAGGAACAACCTGCATTATTGGTAACTAATAAGATATATTGCCCATTATTTTCAGTAGTGGCATTAATAATAACGGGATTTTCTACAGTTGAACTAAATCCATTAGGACCAGTCCATACAAAAGTTAAACCTGTACTATTTCCTTGTAGATTTGCTTTTAAAACTAAATTAGATCCTGTACAATTTTCTGTTCTGGTAAAGACTGCTTCTGGATTAATAGTTGGTTGGACAAATAAATCAACGTTTACTGGTGTTGCTTCACTTTGGCATCCATCTACTTCCACTAATACCTTATAATTACCTTCGTGAGCACTAGCCACGGATTGTGTGATAATTAGCTCAAAGTTATTAGCATTTGGAATAATTACGTCATTAAGAAACCAACTATATTTTACCGTTGTACCTGAATAAATAGGGGCAGTTAAGGTAATTGTTTCTCCTTCACAAAGGGTAGTTGTTCCTTGAATGACAGGTTGAGCGATACCATCTTTAATATTATCAATAATATTGGTGGCCTGACTAATCGTACAGCCTGCATTATTGGTTACTAACAGAACATATTGTCCGTTATTCAATTGCGTAGCATTGACAATAACTGGATTTTCTACAGTTGAGCTGAATCCATTTGGTCCAGTCCATGCAAAAGTTAACCCATTATTTTCACTAGCTAAATTTGCATTTAATACGAGATTAGCAGGTGCACAATTTGCAGTCGAGTTGTAAATTGCCGTAGGCGAAATACTTGGAATCGCTAAAATATCTACAGCAACAGGTGTTGCTAAACTTTGGCAACTATCTACTTCTACCAACAAATTATACACTCCTTGATGCAAAACAGCATCTGCTTGTGGGATGATTAATTCAAAGCCATTGGCATTTGGAATAACTTCATCATTAAATAACCAACTATAGGTTACACTCGAACCCATATAAATTGGTGCAGTTAAAGTAATCGTTTCTCCTTCACATAGGGAAGTCGTTCCTTGAATAACAGGTTGAGTAATCCCATTTCTTATATTATCAATTACATTCGTAGCCGCACTAATAGAACAACCATTATTATTAGTGATTTTCAAGAAATATTGTCCATTATTTGCAGGTGAAGCATTGACGATGACTGGGTTTTCGGCAGTAGACATAAAACCATTTGGCCCTGTCCAGTCAAAGTTTAGTAGACTTGTACTATCTGATAGATTTGCGCTTAGATTCAAATTATTGTTTGCACAATTAAGTGTATTGATATAAATACCAGCAGGTTGAATGCTAGGCAAAGCAATAACTTCTAATTGAACAGGTTCAGCAGTACTTGTACAGCCATCTATTTCTACAGAAAGCGAATAAGTTCCTTGATGTAATCCTTTTTGAATTGGAGAGATTAATAATTCATTAGAAGTAAGTCCAATGATGTTCTCCGCATTAGGTACTTCCCAATTAAAAACAACATTAACGCCTTCATAATTGGCAACCGATAACGTAGTAATAGCTCCTTCACAGACCGTATTATCTACATTGATAACTGGCTGAGTAGGTGCTTCCTTAATATCCACAGAGGTAGAAGCTTTAGCAGTACAACCATTTTGATCAATGATTTCGATAGAATAGGTGCCAGATAAAGTTTCTGTTGCATTTACAATGACGGCGTCTTCATTAAAGGACTGGAATCCAGTAGTACTTGTCCACACAATGTCATAAGGCGCTTGACCACCTTCAATGGTTGCATTTAAAGTAATATCTTCTACGCCATTTGTACAAATTGTTGGTAAATTATCTTCAATTACAACAGTAGGCTGGTCGAAGACAAGTGGTTGGAAAGTATTCGATTCAAGAATACAACCATTGACTTGGATGACTAATCTGTAACTTTGACCTACTTGGGCATTGTCAATAAATAATTGATGACTATTTGTGCCAACTAATCCGCCATTTCTCAACCAATTATAGACTACGCTAGATCCTTCATATTGTGGCGCTTCTAACATAATATTATCCGAAGAACAGCCTGCATTTAAGGCAGAAATAATTGGTTTTGGAAGATTTCCTTGAATATCATTTACGAAAATTGTTTTAGAAGTACTACAACCATTCTCATTGGTCACTTCTAAAGTATAAGCACCATTGAATGCTTCGTTCACATTAGCAATTGTAGGATTTTGTTCAGAAGAACTATAATTATTTGGCCCTGTCCATTGGAAGGATAAACCATTGATCGCCATTTCAATATTCGCTTCTAATTGAAGGTCAGAGACGGAACAATCTTGATTTAAAGTATAAATTCGACTAGGACTAAAATCTACAGCTGGACTTACGCTAATAGCAATCGTATCTATAGCAAATTTATTAGGGCAAACACCACCGATTACCCTTAAAGTAAAGGAGGTATCTTGCTGAATATTTCTAAATACTGGATTCCTTAAAGTTGAGAGAATGGTTGGGTTTCCTAAAGCTCGCCATTCATAAGTAGCGGCATTTATTTCATTCCCAAACAGTTGAACTTCCCCTCCTGTACAAATAGAAGTGGTCGTAGCCGTAGCTAAAGCTATTGGGGTGTCTTGAATATCTATTTCTACTAAATCAGAATTAGGTGAACGACAACCACCGACCGATACTTGGAGAAAGAAAGGACTAACGGCCGCTGGGTCATTTGCCGGGATATGGAGGTTTCTCTCTGTGCTAACAGTATTTCCTAATCCATTAATCCAATTATAAGAAATATTAACTTCATTGTACTGTGTTTGTAAATTAATCACAATACTACCATCAATACAGACAGGTGAATTATTATTAGTGACAGGTTTTTCAAGACCTGCGGAGATAGCATCAACGATTAAATCAGCTCGATTGATGCAGCCACCAGCATCAGTGACTTCTAAAGTATAACTACCAGAATTGTCAAAACTTGCATTACTAATAACTGGATTTGCTGCATTGGAAGTAAAGTTATTAGGCCCTGTCCATTGATAAATCATTGGATTTAAGCCAGTCGCATTACTTTCTAGTTGAAAAGAACTACCTAAACAAACCAAAGCACCAGAAGCCAGTTGTGGATTAATGGTAGGGCCAGGATTAACGGTTACCGTTACGCTAGCCGTGGAGAATACGTCACAAAGTGCTGGCTTTACTTGTACTTCGAAAGTAGTAGCTGTATTTATATTATTAATGATAGGATTCTGTTCCGTCGCAATAATAGTCGCATCTCCCGCAATTCGCCAAGTATAAGTAGCTCCTTCTACAGTTGTTGCCATTAATTGGGTAGACCCATTTAAACAGACCCCTTGTGACCCATCTGTTGTAGTCGCAATGATTGTTGGTAATTGGGCAATAGCTACCGTTACCGGATTGGCAAAATCTGAACTACAGTCTCCTAATTTTACTTTTACCGTAAAAGGAGAAAGCGCCATTGGATCAGTAGCAGCAATCGTGAAATTTGGATCAGTAGTGGTAGCAATGGTATCTCCTAAACTATTGAACCAAGAAAATTCAAAATCAAGATTTGTATTTTCTAGCGTAAATAATGGATAGTTTTCTTGGATAAATAAATGAATGTCCTCTGTAAAACAAACCGCTTTACTGGTTAATAGGGTAGGTCTTGGCAATGCTTCATTGCATAAAGTATCCGTAACTGGTAAAATAGTTAAATATGCAGTAGCAATATCACAAGCAATCGGATTATTATCATCACAAATTTCATAATCGAACTGATCAGGACCATTATAATCTTTTACAGGAAAATAAGAGAAGGAACCATCTGAATTTAAGGTTACCGTACCGTGTTGCGGCATTCTTTTTGGCGACAAATCTAAAATGATATTATCATTTTGTGGATCAAAATCATTAACTAGTAATGCTCCTAGAATGGGTGTGTCTTCCTGACCTAGTACCACATCATCATTGGCAAAAATAGTATTCCTCAATTGAGGGAATATTTCTAGGCGAACCTGAACGGTATCACATTTTGATGGATTTCCTAAATCACAGATTTCATATTCAAAAATATCTTCCCCAATAAAATCTGGATTTGGCGTGTATTCATAAGTTCCATCAGGATTAATCACGACTATGCCATTAGTAGGAGTACTAATAGGTGTCGTTGTAATATTAAATGGATCTCCATCTGGATCAATATCATTCGCAAGTAAATGACCGATTAAAGATAGATTAACTATACCAAAATTAACATCATCTCCACCTACTGGTGGATTATTATCTGGATTATTAAGGTCAACTATTTTGATAGAAACAATAGCAGTATCACATAGGGTGGTAGCTTGGTCATCACAAATAATATAAGTAAAGGCATCTTTTCCACTAAAATCGGTGTTTGGTGTGTAATCGTAAATGCCATCTGAACCGAGCACAACCGTTCCATTTTCAGGGTTTTTAAGAGGAGTTGCCGTAACAACTAAACCACTTCCATCAGGATTTCTATCATTTGTTAATACAAAGCCAGTAACGGCTGTATTGACTAAAGTTACATTGATATCATCTTTGGCAATAGGAGGGTCTTGTATTGGTTGTATGGTTAGATAAACCGTTGCCGTATCGCAAACCGATGGATTTTGATTATCACAAACACCGTATAAAAACCTATCTGGACCATAGTAGTTACCAAAAGGCACATAAGTATAAGTACCATTAGATAATATTTCAACTATGCCATTTTGAGGTAATTGTATCGGAGTAGTATTGACTGAAAACGGAAAACCATTAGGGTGATGGTCATTTGCCAAGAGTTGACCAGTAGTAGACTGGTCTTCCCAAATCTCTTTTGCATCGTCCGCCGCATAAATCCTATTGATATTAAACGGATTCGCTATAATGTCAATAGTAACTAAGACCGTATCACATAGATTTGGTGTGCCGCCATCACATATTTCGTATTGGAAATTATCTTCTCCTACATATCCTGTATTAGGCGTGTATGAAAAAGTACCATCATCATTAATAGTTACTTCTCCGTGTTGAGTGGCTGAATTATTTCTACTATTGCTGTTATTTATGGTGAAATTTGAAAGTAGTGGGGTAGTATTAATAAGTAAAACATCTCCATCAATATCTGAATCATTGGAAAGTAAACTTCCAGTAATAGGCACATTTATATTTGTTTGAAGATTATCTTCTACACCATTAGGCGGATTATTTCTTTCAGGATAAGCCACTAAAACCTCAATTATTACATGTGTGGTATCACAAGCGCTTGGGATTTTGTTATCGCATACTTCATATTCAAATCTATCTTCTCCAATAAATCCTAGATTTGGCTGATAAACATAACTGCCATTCTCCTTTAAAGTTACCGTACCATTTGTAGGCGTAATTGCTATAGTTGTATTTAAAACTAGCTTATCTCCATCTAATTCAAAATCATTGGTTAATACATTTCCTGCTACCGGTGTATTTAGAATAGTATTATTAACATCTTCTAGTGCTATTGGTGCATCATTAACTTCAGTAATAATTAAGAATACCCTTGCTTCATCGCAGGCGGAAGGAGTGCCATTATCACAGATCGTATACATAAATTGATCATCTCCAAAATAATTAGGATTTGGTGTATAAGTATACGTGCCATCTAAATTAATGCTTACTTGGCCATTTACTGGGGCAATTACTGGAGTAGGATTAATATTTTGATCATGTCCTTCTGGGTCAGTATCATTTGCTAGTAACGTACCACTTACTGGGGTATCTTCCGTAGTGCTTGCTACATCATCGTTGGCAAAAGTGAAATTGATGTTTGATATTGGAATAATCGTAATACTCACAACTACTTCCGTACAAAGGCTTGGGTTTTGGTTATCACAAACTCGATAAGTAAAATAGTCATCACCTGTGAAATTAAGCGCAGGCATATATTGGAAAGTGCCATCTGCATTAATGGTTACCATACCATTACTTGGCTCGTTAACAGGTGTAGGAACTATATTAATAACATCTCCATCTGGGTCAAAGTCATTGGTAATTAAATTACTATTAACTTTCGTATTAACTAAAGTAACAAATACATCATTTACGCCGACGGGTGGATCATTGCCCATTGAATTATCTATAATTTCAATGGTAACTGTTGCTGTATCACATAATACTGGTGTTCCGTCATCACAAATTTGATAGGTAAAGACATCTTCTCCAACATAATCTGTATTAGGTACATAAACATAAGAACCATCTGGATTGATAGTAACCATACCGTTGCTTACATTTTCAATAGGAGCAATTTTTATAATAATATCGTCTCCATCTAAATCAAAATCATTGGCAAGTAAGTCCCCTTTTGCCGTTCCGTTAATCGGAATAACATTGATATTATCAATAGCATAAGGAGGCGTATTTCTCACTAATACTGTTAGGTAAACGGTTGCTAAATCACAAGCTACAGGTGTACCATCATCACAAATTTGGTAAGTAAATAAATCTGCGCCTACATATCCAGCATTAGGTACATATTCAAAAGTGCCATTATTATTAATGGTGACCGTTCCGTTACTAGGTAAAGTGATTGGCGTAGGCTGTAAAAACTGATTATCTCCTTCGGGATCATTATCATTATCATTTAAAATACCTAATAATGGCACATCTTGGTAGGTCAGCCCTACATCATCATTTGCATAAGTACTATTAGTCGTGTTTGCAGCAGGTAAAATGGTAATGCTTACTGTAGCGGTATCACATAAAATAGGGATACCGTTATCACAAATTCGATAAGTAAATACATCTGCTCCAATGAAATCCGTCGTAGGCGTATAAGTAGCATTCCCATTAGGCAAAATGAACACTACACCATTAGTTGGGGGATTAATTGGTGTGGTATTAAGGATTAAGTCGTCTCCATCAGGATCAACATCATTGGTTAATAAATTGACCGCAATGATAGGTTTATTCACATTCGTAACAAAATTATCATTAATGGCAATAGGCGGGTCATTGACCCCTACATTATCGTCTATGATGTAAACAACGACCGTAGCTGTATCACAGGCTTGAGGGATACCATTATCACAAATTTCATAGTCAAAACTATCTTCTCCTACAAAATTAAAATCTGGTTGATAAGTATAAGAACCATCAGGGTTAATTGTTAAACGACCATTCGTTGGTGTTTCAACAGGTATTGTATTAACCGTTATATCGTCATTTTCTGGATCAAAGTCATTGGTTAGTAAGTCTCCTTGAGCTGGTTTGTTGATTGGTGTAACGACAATGTCATCTATTGCAACAGGAGGATCATTCTCTGGGTCAATAGCTAGAATTACTTTTGCCGTATCGCAAAGTATAGGGTTTCCATCATCACAAATTTCATAAAAGAAAGTATCTCGACCATTAAAGGAAGGGTCTGGCGTATAAGTAAAAGTGCCATCAGTAGACAGTGTTACTGTTCCATTATTGGGAGAATTTACAGGTGTTGTTGTAACGGTTAAATTGTCATTTTCTGGATCCGAATCATTCGTTGTTAAATTATCGGTTAGTGGTGTATCTTCTGTCAACGGATAACTATCATCCATTGCCATAGGCGAATCATTCTCAGGATTCACAGTAATAGTCACTGTGGCGGTATCACAGGCGACTGGGTTACCGTCGTCACAAACTTCATATTGAAAAGTATCCGTTCCTTCAAAATTCGGGTCAGGCGTATAAGTAAAAGTACCATCAGGATTGATGGAGACTGTACCATTATCAGGTTCGTCTACAGGTGTAGTGCTAACGACTAAATTATCCCCATCAGGATCCGTATCATTCGGTAAAAGCGAACCAGAAACGGGCATATCTTCGTCGGTTGTAATGGGGTCATCCATTGCCATAGGCGAATCATTCTCAGGATTCACAGTAATAGTCACTGTGGCGGTATCACAGGCGACTGGGTTACCGTCGTCACAAACTTCATATTGAAAAGTATCCGTTCCTTCAAAATTCGGGTCAGGCGTATAAGTAAAAGTACCATCAGGATTGATGGAGACTGTACCATTATCAGGTTCGTCTACAGGTGTAGTGCTAACGACTAAATTATCCCCATCAGGATCCGTATCATTCGGTAAAAGCGAACCAGAAACGGGCATATCTTCGTCGGTTGTAATGGGGTCATCCATTGCCATAGGCGAATCATTCTCAGGATTCACAGTAAT
>JAFMDF010000508.1 GCA_017857395.1 Bacteroidota bacterium
TTTATGTCAAAGAACTATGCTTTTTAAAAAGATGTGGGGTGTCGTTAGACTTTCAGGGTATTCCCCACCATTAACTTGCAGCTGTCAACCATTTTAATGCATCACCCAAAAGAAATAGCGTGCTCGATAGAAAATGCGTCATCGAAAAAGGATACAGCTTTAACACGATTGAGGACAAAGCTGGATTACCCGACCACCAGACCGCCATCACTTATTATACTAATCACCTGCAAGCTGCGGTCACGTTAAATGAAAATATCCCTGTTTTTTTAGATACCAATGTCTTGTTAAGAGGCTATAGCGTTTCACCGGAACGAAGGGCACTGTTGAATAAATTCTTCGGAGATAGAAAAAATCAGCTTGTCCTAACAAAACAAGTACAGCAAGAATTTATTAGAAATAAGAAAAAGGTAAGGAAACTTTATGCAAATCTACCCGCCGCACAACTGACGGATGCTAGTGATGCATTAGCTAATCTCTTATTTGAGTTAACCGAAACAGAAAATCAGGGGAATCCCAAAGTCGTGGAGGAGGAATTGTTGGACTTGTTGTCCAATTTTGAACAACTTGATAATCTATCTACTTCCGAGAAAAAATTTCTAAAGAAGGAGTTTGATTTTTTAAGCAGCAGCTTTCATCCAAAAAGGAGTAAAGAAGAAGAGGAAAGTCCAAACAAATCTTTCCCAGGGAAGGGAGATATACTAGAAAAACCAAAATTTCCTTACGGCGATTATTTTATATACCATGAAATGCTAAAGTATTCCTACGAAAGGAATCAAGATGTCCTTTTTCTTACGTTCGATGTGGCAAAAGGAGATTGGTTACAAGCAAATAAAGCACCTTACGCACATTATATTTATAAAACATTTGCTTTAAACGAAAAGATGATTTTTATCATCAATGCTAATAAATTCTTTGAAGACTTGTATGCCACTTCCTTTGATTCTTTGGTGCCCGTACCGAAAAAAGTGGCGCATTATATTATTAAATCTAAGTTTGAGAAAGAATTAACAACAGCGTTTGGCCACTTGGAACGAAGTATCAGAAAACTTGCCCAGCAACTAAATATTGACGCCACTAATGAGGATTCCGCTAAGTATATACTGGATGAACTAAACTATGATGATAGTATCTCGAATGAGACGTATTATGAATTAATCGGTATTTGGTCGATAAGAGATGGGCTAATAGAAGGGGATATGGAGACGATTAGAAGAGAGTATGCGCCTAATGAATTGGCAGACATCGTGCGTGTTGTGAAAGATAATATAAGGGTGATGGATAAGCTTTTGTCTGCTAGGAGATAGGGGATAAAGGATTTGATGAGCTAGTGGTATGCCTTGTTGCGGTGTTGCGATGTTGCGATGTTGCCTTGTTGTCGATAGGGACATGGCAACATCGAAACACCGCAACACCGCAACATCACAATTCTATTTTTAAAAATACTGAGGAATCAACCCTTTTAACTTGTCTAATGTTTTCCCGACCGTTAAATCACTCATACCACCAGCAGCATTGGCATGTCCACCTCCGTCAAAGTGTTCTGCTGCTAAAACATTCACTGGATTATCTGCGCCTTTAGAACGGAAAGAAATTTTCATAATCCCATCTCGCTCCGTAAACACAATGGCTGCCTTCATGCCTTTGATAGACAAGAGCAAATTAGCCAAACTATCTGTATCTCCTTTTTGGTAATTATATTGGGCGAGTTCTTCTTTAGACAAAGAGATAATAGCAACATTTTGGGCGTATAAAATCTCTAATTTTTCACTCATGGCATAGCCTTGCAACCGCAACCGACTTTCTGTATTCGTATCATTTAATTGTTCATGAATTAAATGATGGGGGACACCTGCTGCTAAAAGTTTAGCTAACACTTCATGTGTGCGTGGTTTGACGGAGCTGAATTTAAAACTACCCGTATCTGTTAAAATACCTAAATATAAGGGCGTACCAATTTTTTCATCTAATACCGCTAGATGTCCAGACTGCTCTATTAAATCTACGATTAATTGAGCAGTAGAAGAAGCAGTTGTTTCCGAAAGCGTTAGCGTAGGAAAATCTTCGGGATTCAAATGATGATCTATCATAATTGTCTTGCAAGTAGCTGCTTCTAACAAGGCTTGCATAGCTGGGCCTACACGACTGGTGGCATTGTAGTCTAAACAGAAAATTAAATCTGCTTTTTTGATATGCGCTGTTACTGCGGCTGGATTTTCTTCCATCAAAACAATAGCGGAAGTATCTAACCAATATAAAAAATCAGGTGCTTTGTCGGGGTGACAAACAACGGCTTTTTTACCCAATTTTTCAATAAAATGCAATAAACCTAAAGAAGAACCAACGGAGTCTCCATCGGCAGATTTGTGTGCGGTAATAACGATGTGAGTCGCCGCTTGAATGGCTGCCTCAATTTCTTTGTAAATATTCATTGATTGTATTTAGTGTCCTTGCTAATGATCTAGTAATTAAAAGGAAAAATAAACTGACAATATTTAATTTGTTGCGAGTTATTCCGATTTAAATCGGAACGAGTTGGTTTAGAGCAATTAGTTTTATTATCCAATGTTTAATTTAATTTTCGCTTCTTTAGATACAAAATTCATTAATTTTAACCCGTAACTCGCAACCCGCAACTATTCTTAAAGTTGTTTGATTATTTATGTCCGAATACTTCTATCTTTTTTTAAAAGTCTGCAAAGTTAAGCCTATTATAAGGAAGCGTAATATGGGTAGATTAGGCGTTTAAAAATCGTTTGAAACCAATTTCGATACAACTCGGAATCGATAATTTTTAAGTTCAAATTCAAGTATCAAATTCAAAATCCCCTACGAAGGAAGTTTGAAAATTGAAAATTGCATTTCACTTAAATTATTAGCCTTACTTTTGAAAAACGAAATACTTTTTTCATCAATCTTTAGTGTATGCCCTATTTAGAAGTGTTTGACCTTTTTTGGAAACAGGTAATAGAAAGTGTAGAAGCAGGCAGCTTTGCCAAATTAACGATGGCAAAGACCATTGGTAAGCCTAACTTGAGAAACATATTTGTTAGACCCGTCTATGCTGAAGGTGACTTTAAGGTCTTACTTAAATTGCGCTACAGGTCTGTAGAGACCGAGGATACGGAAGACGAACTTACGTTAGCAGAAGCATTTGTGGTCTTGCAATCACATCTTAAAAAGTCTTTCTCCTCTGTTCTCTTATTTACGACCACAAAAGATGTTATTTTCAAAATTAATAAAAAGGGGGCTGGTAGTATTACGGAGTTCTTGCCTACTTTTGATGTGGTTTAAGAAGTACACGAACAGCTACTTATTTTTTGCCGAAAATCTAACAAATTCACAGAAATTCTCCCCAAAGCCATCATAAATAAAGGATTTTTATTATACTTGTAATCTTAATGTAATCCTATAACCAATAATTTAGTGACTTCAAACAACTTTTTCTACAACACTTACCTTGTTTTATCTCTTTCTCTTTCCAAATTTAATTATTTCTGGAATAGTGGTTAACGTATTGTTTTTTGGGTATGGATGCACCTTTTTTGTTATAAAGAATTGGTAAAGAATTGTTAATATATTTGTCTATATCTAAATTGGGAGTTTTTAATAGGGGTACAGTGCTACTTGGATAGTAATATGAAGAAGTTAGCAGCAAGCAATGAAATGAAAAATACAATCTATTTCTTTTTTGCCTTTTTAATAGTAGCATGTAGCTATGATAATACCGTTAGCCCAAATCAGCATGTAATCACATTTGAAAAAATCAATTACTTCAGACATCCTAAAATTTCTACTGATGCCCCATTTAAGTATCGGCTAACCTATTATTTTAATAATGAAGTACCTCAAAGTTGGATTGAATTGGATTCAATAGGTAAAGTAACAACAGAATACATCTATGAATATGATGATGACGGTATTCACATTGGAGCCAGATACAGAGAGGATGGTAATTCAAACTATAGTATAGAAAAAGTGCGGTTTGAAAATGACAGTATGCAAATTACCGAATGGATAGACTCGATTGGAAAGGTTTATTATACAATGACAGATTATTTGAATCAAGAAGGTAAAACGTTTAGAGCTGAATTCAAGGGCGATAAAATTCATGGATATGATTCCACTTTTTATAATAATCAAGGATTTGAAAAACGAATATTTTTTACCAATACAAAGGGAAAAATATACAATGACAGAACTTTCGAATACGATTCAGTAAATATGCATGATGATTGGGTCATGCGGAAAAAAATAAGGAAGGATACCATTAGAGAAATTCACATTCGAGAGATTTACTATGATAGTAGCTTTGTTACGGCTGATGGTATTTTTTATCAAGGCATTCTCTCAACAGGTGAATTATCTGAAAACTCCTTTAGCTTTACAAAAAATCAGGATCTGATTTTTCAAACAAGAACTGCCGATTGGGACAATCAATTTGGATTCCTTGCCACTAAGGAAAATGGACTTTTTACAGCGTCTATTCCTCTTGCCGTCATAGATACGATTTATAATGGGGCGATTTCACCTGATGGCAATAAAATCATTTATTGCATTAAAAGACAAAATGCTGAGCAGATTTGGCTATTAGAAAGAGATAAAGGCAACTGGACTGAGCCATTAAATTTAACAGAGCGTTCCAATATTGATGGCGGTTACTTTTATTGGCTAACTGATAAGGACTTGTTTTTCCATACTCCAAATAAAAATGGAAATATTGTGCAAGGTAAGTTGGAAGGTAAAAAGTTAACTATCACAGATTCTTTAGCTAATTTAAATACTGAATCAGGTACAGAGTTCAGTCCTTATGTAGATAAGGAAAAACGATTCATCATATTTACGAGATATTTAGAAGGAAATATTTCTCAACAAGGATTTTTTATAACGCTAGGTTCGCTCAAATTTTTGATTAATACATAAATTACACGAA
>JAFMDF010000135.1 GCA_017857395.1 Bacteroidota bacterium
AATGCCTCTATAAAG
Source organism: Bacteroidota bacterium (assembly GCA_017857395.1). Taxonomy (GTDB): domain Bacteria; phylum Bacteroidota; class Bacteroidia; order Chitinophagales; family Saprospiraceae; genus JAFMDF01. Next base: position 16 of record JAFMDF010000135.1, read on the forward strand.
TTTCGCTTAATAAAACCCTCCCCAGTCGGTACTTCTATTAAAGAATAATCAAAAAATATGCTATCTCCTGCAATCAATTCGGGCATTATTTCTGGCGTTGACTGATAGGTTTCTCCATTAGGTAAAACTATTTCAATATGGTAACCTTTCCCCGTTTCCCCTTTAAGCGTTGGATTTGTAATTTGATAAAGTCCTGCCTTAATTTCTTCATAGGCTCCAATTACCACACCTTCTTCAAATATTTGGATGGCGGCTCCTTCGACTTCTCTTCTGGCTTTTACTTTTTGTCCCGTAGCATAATATAATTTGAGTTGATAATTACCTGCATGATTGCTAAAATCACCATCTACAACTAAAAATTCTTGGTCATCTTCTAGGGTTAAATTAATAAGATCAATACAACTAGATACCATGCAAAAAATGCCCAATAGGACGAAGGTCACCAACCATTTTTCTCTTTTTCTTAATTCTAATAGCATCATATTAATGTTTAATTAAAATTCAAAATTATAAGTCACCGCAGGAAAAGCAGTTCCCAAAACAGCTAAACGATAAGTATTGGCAGGCGTGCCCGATACTCTTCTAAAAAATACAGAAAACGCATTTCTCCTAAAGTAAATATTATAAATAGAAAAAGACAAACTTCCTTTAAATCGACTCGTTCGCACCGCATTTCTATTAATCGTATAAGATAAATCTAAGCGATGATAGTTTGGAATTCGGAACTGATTTCGAGGTGAAAAATGAGGAATTTCGGTATTCCCAATTTTATAAGCTGCCACAGGGGCAGTCACGGGTCTGCCTTGTCGATAAGTGAAATTAGCAGATAATAGATGCCTTCGATTAATTTGAAATTTATAGGTCAAATTCAGATTATGTGGGCTATCAAAATTAGACGGAAACCAATCTCCATTATTAATCGTCGAATTGGGTGTTTCTCCTTGCACCAAACGCTCCGACCTCGAATACGTATAGGATAATTGCCCTGTCCAACGACCTGTATTTTTCTTTAAAGAAAGTTCAATTCCATAAGCTCTTCCTTCTCCAATCAACAATTCCGTTTCTAATTGTTCATTCAATAATAATTCTGGTAAGTCCTTATATTCAACTAATTGTTCGATGTCTTTATAAAAGAGTTCAAAAGAAGTTTCCCATTTGTTTCTATCGAAATTTTGAAAATAACCAATCGAATAATTATTCGCCAATTGAGGAGGAATATAAGGCGTGCTGACTTGCCAAATATCAATGGGTGTAGAGGCTGTTGTATTAGAAATTAAATGAATATATTGTGCCATTCGGTTATAACTCAATTTTACGGAATTAGTTAAGCCAACACCAATCTTTAAGGAGACTCTTGGCTCCAAAGCGGAGTAATTCTTAATTACTTCTCCATCAGCGAATAGCGTTGAACCTACTGTGTTACCCCTACTAAGTTCTTGGCTTTCTGTATTATATAAAAATAATTCATTCGGTCCAAGATTTTGGTACGTACTGTAACGCAATCCTGCGGAGACGGACAACGCATCTCCTATATCAAATTCATCATTTATATAAAAAGCTAATTCTTGCCCCCTATCCTTATCCACACTTCTATTTTCTATGCCCGAAATTTCTCCTCTTGGATTTATATTTTCAGCGGCCCCAATTGATCTGACATAGGTAGCGCCTACATGAATCTCATGTCCTTCCAAAGCAGTAATAAATAAATCTGGTTTAGCTTTAATATGTTCTAAGCCATTTTGTAAAGTAAAAGCATCAAAACCTTCTGGATCAAAAAAGGAATTCTCCAAATTGCCATAAGCAACTTCTAAGGATGCCGAAAATTTTTCGCCTAAAAGTTGATTATAATTAAAGGTGGCTAATTGGGTTCCCCAATCGTAACCAAATTCATCATAATAGCGGAAATAATCGTAGCTCTGATAATAGCCTAAAGAAAAGTTAGATCCATTTTTCATCTGATGGCTCAATTTGGCATTGAAATCATAGAAATAGGCAGAACTATTTTGCAATTCCAAATTTTTGGCTCGCCTTAAAATCCAATCTGAATAAGAAGAGCGCCCGCCAACTAATAGGGAAGTTTTTCCTTTTATAATAGGAATTTCGGCAGTTATTCTACTGGCAACGATGCCTATACCACCTCTGATATTAAATTTTTCATTACTGGCGTCTTTTATATTCACCTCTAAAACAGAAGATAATCGACCACCATATTGAGCTGGAATATTTCCTTTATAAAGCGTAACCGCTTTGATAACATCTGCATTAAAAATGGAAAAAAAACCTAAAACGTGAGAAGAATTATATACTAAGGCACCATCTTGAGTCACTAGATTCTGGTCTATATTTCCACCTCGCACATTAAAGCCTGTAGCGCCTTCACCCGCCGTACTTACACCGGGCAGCGTAAGCAGACTTTTAATCACATCTGCTTCCCCTAAAAAAGAAGGTAATTGTTTGATTTCCAAAGGAGTTAACCTAGCTACTCCGATTTGGGCAGATTGGACATTACTATCAGAAGTTTTGCCAGCTACTACAATTTCACCCAATTCATAAACCTCCTCTGATAATTCAATATCCATACCTCCTGAATTATAAACATCAACTTGTCTTCGGAAATCGGCATAACCGATATTTTGTGCTTCTAATACATGTTTTCCAATTGGAAGGGATAGCTCAAATTGGCCATCTACATCGGAAACCGTATTGACATTAATTTTTTCTACATAAATTAATGCCCCTACTATGGGTTCATTTCTCGCTTTTATTAATCCGCTAATCGTTCCTTTGCCCGATGTTGCTACATTTTCTGGGCTACCAATAATAATGGGTAATTGGTTGGTATTTACTTCGATATCTTCGGCTACGACTTGGTATTTTGCGGTAAAATAATCGGCAGAATATTCTTTTCCTAAAGCTTCTTTAGGTGCCAAAATATAGGAAAAATTATCAAAAATACTAAAGGCTAAATTGGTGTTTTGGAATATTTTTTCTAAGACATTAGTGATTGGTTCTTCTTCGTATTTCAAGGTGATGGGCGTCGTAGGCAACCACTCTTTTTTATAATAAAAATCAAACGAATAATTTTGATCTAAATAATTTAAAATTGTTGCCACCGATTCATTTTGGTGATTTCCTGATACCTTATTGATGGTTTCGTCTTGCCCTACTAAAACAACACTCCAACACGCCAATAAGGCTATTAAAAATATCCGCATTTTATTTTTTATTTAACAGTCAAGTGAATCTTAAGTAAGTAGTGAGACAAAATTAGCCGACACTTATTAAATAGTTACGAGTTGCGGGTTGCGAGTTAAAAAGATAGAATTCTGAATCTAAAATCGGATTTAAGTGACCTATTTTAGGTTATTCAATTAGAATCATTAGGTATTTGATTGAATTTAACCCGCAACTCGCAACCCGCAACAAATATTTTATGTGACCATTTATATTGTCCGAGTACTTACTTATTTCCAAATTATTCGCCAGCTTACAACTCTCGAATCCAAATATTTCTGTATCGAACCTTATCGCTATGGTCTTGTAATAACAAAGGCATTTTAGCTGGATGAGGTGTATAACTCGGTTCTCCGATATAAATACAAGGGCCTTTAAGTTCTACATGATTTTGGATTAAAACCCCATTATGCAAAACCGTAACATAGCCTGGTTTTTCCAAATCGCCATTTCCTTTAAATTTGGGCGCAGAAAAAATAATATCATAAGCTTGCCATTCCCCTGGCGGGCGAGTCGCATTCACTAATGGTGGATGCTGCTTATACAAAGCACCTGCTTGCCCATTGGCATAGGTTTCATTTTCGTAGGAATTAAGAATTTGTACTTCGTATAAACCCATAAAAAATACCCCACTATTACTATACCCTTGGTCTTTTTTACCTACATCTACTGGAGCTACCCATTCAATATGCAATTGCACATCCCCAAATGCTTGTTTGGTTTCAATCGCTCCTCCTCCGGGTTTAACAATCATGGCGCCGCCTTTAACGTCCCATTCTGCTGGCGTATGCGAAGGGTTAGCTGTTTTGGCTTTGATAATTGCCACTACAGTTTCCATATTGACCCCGTAATCATATTTTGGTCGGTGCCAGTTTGATAAATCAGTTCCGTCAAATAAAATAGTAGCATCGGAAGGAGGGCTGGTAAAAAAACCAGGCGTCACTTTAGGTGGGACAGGTGTCCATTGTTCGGAAGCAGTCCAAGGTTTTGTTTTTTGTAATTCGTCCCAATCAATTTGAGGGACTTCTTGTGCTTTACAAGAAAGGAAAGTACACAAGCACAGCGCACTCAAGAGCGCATTTATTTTAAGTTTCATACAATAGTTAATTTATTCGTAAAAATAAGTAATGCCTTCGTATTAAAGAAATATTCTTATATATTTGACTACAAATCATTTAGGCCTAACCAATTCCTCACTAAAGTTACCAATTGGTGAAACATTTCCCTTCTTATCTACCATTCCTAATCAACAAAAAATGATAAAATATCACCTACTCTTGTATCTAACCCTATTCCTATTTACTAGCCTTCAAGGGTAAAAAAAAACAAGATTATATTGTTTCCATGAAAAGAGATACCATTTATGGTAAGATAAAATCATTCTCCTATTCGAATAAAATTGTCTTTTTTGATATTCCTGAGTTAGTTAATCAATTTAATCTTACTGCAACTGAAATTATTTTTAATAATGGTACTGGGCGATAAGTATGAAAATAAATTATTCTAATTCCGCTGCTACAAAACCGATGGCTTTCGATGTATCGACATACTATTTTTAAAAATTAACAAGCTTTTCTACCGATATTTTGTTCCGTGGGGATAAGCTTCACCGCAAAACGTTATAATCCATAAATTTTAATAATAATTGCTAAAGTTCCTCTCCTTTCTTAATTTCAAAAACCTGCATGGCCTCATTATTCTTAGCTACTAAAATCAATTCTTTACCTTTTACATTAATAGTAGCTAAATCTCTAACTTGCCCTTTCATAAAAAAACCAGACTCTTTAGATAAGATAGGTTCAAAGGTCGCATCACCATTACCTTTTAACAATAATCCATAATTGGCATCATACCGTCCTACTTCTGGCTTAACCCCATAAAGATTTCCGCCCATTAAAATATCTAAGTTTCCATCCTTATCTAAGTCTTTGACTAAAAGTCCATAGGTTGGAGAAAATTGAGCAGCTTTGGGCAATTCTTTTTGTGTAAAAGTCCCATCACCATTATTGATAAAAAGAGAAGTTTCTAAGGTGTGCGCCTTTTTAGCAATCGTACCTTTTAATTCTTCTTTGGTAAAAATATCGGTGATGCGTTGATTTTTATAATTAGCATTTTTTAAATATTTCTTCTTTAAATGCGGTAATTGCATGACCAAATCGTGCCGAAGTACCATCGGATAATCTTCCGCACCATTGTATTGGGTAATGATAGGTTCGGGCGTTTTATTCCGATCAAAATCATTCATGAACAGTTTAAGCGGTTTGTCTGGTGTTGCTGCAAAACGGCTATTCAGCCCGTGATTACCAACTACTAAATCTACATCTCCATCTTTATCAAAATCTCCTGCTTTTATACAGTTCCACCAACCACTAGAATTAGTTAGACCCGCTTTTTTAGTCGCTTTTTTAAATTTACCTCCATTATTTTCAAAAACAGTCACTTCCATCCATTCGCCGATAACAATTAAATCTTGGTCTTGGTCACCATCGGTATCCATCCATATTGCATCCGTCATCATGCCTAACCTTCTCATTTCTGGCGCTATTTCTTTCGTGATGTTTTTAAATTTTCCCTGTCCATCATTATTCAAAATATGTCCATCCATAGGCAGTCCATAATAACCAGGTTTGAGTCGGATACCTACAAACAAATCTTGATCCCCATCATTATCATAATCTGCCGCCGCTATACAAGAACTACTCTGGCCATTAAAAGATGGTAAAAACTGAGCTGATTTTTTAAAATTCCCTTGCCCATCATTAAAATATAATTGGTCTATTAAGGCTTGGGAATCAAAACCCAAAAACTCATTACCTCCGTGGGCTACATACAAGTCTAAATCGCCATCATTATCTGCATCAAAAAATAGACAATCTGTATCTTCTCCTCCAGCGGTAGATCCAAAAAGATTTTTATTGGTTGCTATAAATCGACCATCTACTTGTTGTACCATTAATGCCCCTGGATTACCCGATGCACCGCCAATATAGAAATCTTCTAGCCCGTCTCCATTGACATCTCCTTTGGTCATTCTAGGGCCTTCGGTCGAAATCATGTGGTAAAGTAAACGATCTCGATCAAAGTCAATAAAGCGGTTCTCTTGATGTTGGAAAGACAGATTTAGACTATTGGTTATTTCTTTGAGTAGGGTCGGTTGTCGGCTGTCAGTTATCGGTTGTCGGTTGTCGGTTGATTCGATACTTTTTACCGTAATTGTTTGATTGGTAGGAATATTGGCTAAAATTGTCTTTTTATCGTTCGGCCATTCTACTATTAAGGAATCTATTTTCTGAATCGCCCCTAAACCAAAATTAGGTCTATAATCTACCGAAGATTGAAAACCTCTGACGGGTATATTTTCTAAATAAAAAATTTGGTCGTCTGTTTTTAGGGTTACTTTGGCGCCGATAGCAAAAGGATTTGCACCCTCTCCCGCTAGGATAACTTTTAAATAATTTTGATTGGGTAAAAGTATATTCGTTTCATTGCGGTAAAGAAAGGCGGGTTGGTTAACATTATTAACCACCAAATCCAAATCGCCATCATTGTCAAAATCTGCATAAGCCGACCCATTAGAATGGCTTGGCGTGGCCAATCCCCATGCTTTTGCCCTATTTTTAAAACTCAAATCGCCTGTATTTTGATATAGGTAATTGGCTATTCGAGTAGAAGGAATGGTATCAATTAATTTTTGATAATTGACCCCTTCTTTAGTCACCATTTGGCGAACTATTTCTTCGTTGGAAACGAATTGAATATAATCTTGATCAATAATATCTTTATGTAAACCATTAGATACATAAAGGTCTTTCAATCCATCATTATCATAATCTGCCATCAAAGCACCCCAACTCCAATCTGTTGCCTCGACTCCTGCTAATCGACCAATTTCACTAAAACTTCCATTACCATTATTCAACTGCATCACATTTCGGGTAAATTGATGATAATAGCCATTTTTTATATTTAATTGATAGCGATCCCAATTTTCAAAAGTCATTTTCGTTTTAAAGCGGTCTTCTCCCTCTGGCAACATTTCGGTAACAAAAATTTCTGGATAGCCATCATTATTAATATCTGCCATATCGGCGCCCATAGAAGCTACACTTAAAGATAAAATTTGATTTTCTAAGTCTTCCTTAAATGTACCATCTCCTTGGTTCATATATAAATAATCTCGTTCAAAAAAATCATTAGATACATACATGTCCACCCATCCATCTCTATTGACATCTCCTGCCGTCACTCCTAAGCCAAAGCCAATTTCGCTACCATATACACCCACTTCCTCAGATACATCCACAAATAATCCATTATCATTTCGGAAAAACTTATCTCCCCCCAATTCATCTCGTTCATTCCGCTGCTCTTTCTTTTCGTTAAAATCAAAAATAGAACGGTAAGAATTATTTAATAAATAGGCATCTAAATCCCCATCTTTATCATAATCAAAGAAAGTCGCATGCGTTCCATACCCTTTATCGGCTAGACCATATTTTGTTGCGGCCTCCACAAAAGTGCCATCTCCAAGATTGATAAATAATTCATTTTGTTTATTATCTCCTGCTAAATCCCCAGAATTACAGACATAGATATCCATTAAACCATCTCCATTGACATCAGACATCGTCACGCCTGTAGACCAAGCACGAGTGCCTGCTACTCCTGCTTCTTCGGTAATGTCCTCAAATTGGAAATTGCCTTTGTTTAAAAATAATTTATTCGGATGCATATTTGCGGTAAAATAAACATCCATCAAACCATCTTGGTTAATGTCTCCAATAGCCACCCCGCCACCGTTATAAAAATTACGGTAGGTATAAATATTAAAGTCTTTATTATAATCGAGCTGATTGGTAAAATCAATGCCAGATGAATCTGCATTTAACAAAGTAAAAAGTTGGGGTTGGTTGGCTTCTTCCGTTGTAGGCGAAGCAGTACAAGCTACTATCAAGAGCAGGGAAAGAAATAATATTAGCCTCATTTATAGGTGTCTTTCGACATTTTTAGTTTCATACAATCGTCTTTATTGATTCATCTCCCAGTTCAAGCCACACAGTTTACCCGCTGTCACCCGAAAGATTTTAGCATAAAGACTATAAAGCTACAAATTTAGTAAGGTTATTCGACTTAATGTAATGAATAGTCCAATAAGAAATTTAGAATTTAGGTCCTGCGTTAAAACTGTTGGTTAGTTCCCGCAAAGTTAGTTAAAAACGTTAGACAACTACTTGAACTAGGAATTACCTATACTAAAAGTGTCTTATTGATTACTTTCTCAAAATAAATCACTTTTAGGACATCCCTTTAAGCCTTTTGTTGTTAACTTGGAGTAATCAAATTTTGTAATGAACTCCTACTTCTTGAATAATTTTAAAACCTATTTGCTTTACTTACTACTATTAATGCCTATAACATTAATTAGTCAAGAAGTAGATTGCGATAACTCCGTTTATATTAGCACGCATATTTCTACAGGTTCTGGCTTATATCGGTTACAGGTAGATAATGGTATAAGCAATGTAGAAGAAATATTTGTCAATAATCAACAGTACCACCTAGGATGTTTAGGCTATAGTGTTGTCGATAAAATGATATATGCACTTGAATATAACACTTATGAATTATTGCGTATCAATGCTTTGGGCGAAATTACTAACTTGGGCGTCCCCAAAGGTTTAGATACTAATTTAGTCTATAATTCAGGGGATATATTTCCAGGTGGTAGAGATTTTTTTCTTATAGGAAAGGAGGAAGCAGAAAATAGAGATGTTGCATTTTACGCCATAGATATTTTTGATTTAAGAGCGACGCCTTTAGCATTAGTAAGTGACGGAGATGTTCGGGTTCAAGATATGGCCCGAAACCCAATCGATGGTACAGTCTATGGTTATGATGCCCAGCAACAAAAAATAATTACGGTCTCTCTTGGTCAAGTTTCCAATTATCAATTCCCTTCTATACAAGCATATTTTACCTCCCTTTTCTTTGATAAAAGTGGCCAGCTATATGGTTTAGGGGGAAGCGGTCCAGGTACTAGTAGAGAATTTTTTACAATTGATAAAATAACGGGTATGGCTACCCTGCTAACAAATGGCCCAATCGGAAATGATACGGATGCTTGTTCTTGTCCTTATACTTTTGAGTTTTATAAAAAAGTATATCCAAAGGAAGTACTCCCTTGTCAAGAGGTGACGATTGAATATACCTTTTTTAATACAAGTGGTTCTGCTCGAACGGCTTTAAGGCTTTTGGACGAATTACCCGTAGGTCTAACAATTACTAGTATAGCCTTTCAAAGTGAATCCAATAAATTTAATGCAAGAATAAATAGTGGGATTGGGACGAATCTAGTCGATTTATCTAGACTTGAGATATTATTGGGCAGGAAGAACAAAATAACTGTTAGGGCTGAAGTAGATCCAGAGGTACAAGGCGTGCTTAGCACACAAGCCATTTTGGAAAATTTACCATTAGCTTTGAATTCCGCTTTACCCTCAGACAATATAGAAACAAGCACCCTAGCAGATCCTAATTTTATAGAAGTAATCAATACAGAAACGCCCGTATTTGAAGATAATATTGTCTTTGATTGTGATAAAAATACAGCTATTATTGTCGCTCCCATTCCGAATGCCAACACTTACCTTTGGAGTGATGGTAATACTACTCCCAGCATAACCGTTGACCAATCAGGTATTTATCAAGTGGAGATGGAAACCGACTGTAAGATATATAAAGCCGAAATAGAAGTAGATTTTAACGTACCTGACAACTTTTTAGAGATGGGATCAACTATTGAAGTGTATCAAGGAGCAACCTTTTCTATACCGTTTGAAACCAATTTAAGGAACATTGTTCAATATGAATGGTCTGCCGATAATCTTGTCAATTTTAGTTGTACCAATTGTGCCAATCCCATCATCAATACCCTGTCATCTAGTACCATTAGCCTAGAGATAACAGATGAGCAAGGTTGTATAATATCAAATGACCTCTTAGTGGAGGTTAATAAAAGCAAAGCCATTTTTGCTCCTACTGTCTTTAGTCCAAATGGAGATGGCAGGAATGATTATTTTTATTTGCAAGGCACAAATGCTCGCATAAAAACCATCCGTATCTTCGACCGTTGGGGAACGCTTTCCTTTGAAAACCAAAATGGGCAAGTGAACGATCTAGCCCACGGATGGGCTGGTGATTCACAAGGGAAACAGTTAGAAAACGGTGTTTTTATTTGGTACGCTCAAGTAACTTTTGCAGATGGAACGGAAGAAGTATTAAGTGGAACGATTACGCTGATAAGGTAATTTCTACTCTATTTTTTCTTCTTTATTTCCGCCAATAAAGCTTCCATTTCCTCTTTTTTCGTTAAATCAATATAATCCACAATCACCTTAGTATCGTCTTTATTATAAACAGTGATACGGCGGTTACCATCTACTTTTACGTAGGCATCTCCAGCCAATTTAAGTTTAGCAGGGTTTTTAATTTTAATAAATCCTTTTCCATACCATTTTTCTAGCAATTCTACTACATCTAATTTAAGGCTATCCGCACCTAAGTGCTTATTCCATGGCGCCCAACTATCGTAAGTAAAAGTTACAGGCATACCCGCTATTTTATCTTCATAAAAATTAGGATAAAAATCCATACCAGCTGGGTAATCTAATTCTACAATTTTAGCCCATACCGTATGATTCGTAGCTCCTTGCCGAAACGAACCTTTTTTATTCATCTTCCAGCAATGGTCATAAAAATCTTTAGAAGACATCCCAAAATGGAAGCCAAAAAAAAGACTATCATAGCGAACACCAGAGGCTAGTTCTCGCTCTACCGTTTGATGATATTCGCTTTTAGAATTACAAGCAAAAAAACAACAAATTCCCAAAAGAAGGACAATAACTAAACTAAGTTTATTAATATTTTTAGCCTTCATTGAATAATTATTTTATCTACACAAATTTTAAAACTTAGAATGGAGAGCAGAGATGTGAGAATAGAGATTAAAATCGAATAATAGATTAATAAATCTGCTGTTTCTGGTTAAAATCATTCGTTTTAGCTGCATAATAAGTCTCTATCCTCTACTCTCGCTTCTCTTTTCTTAAAACTGTATGGTTTTAAATATGCAAATTAGAAAAGCCGCAAATCCAAAATAGGATTTCCGGCTTTTCATTATTTTTTAGATTATGAAAATCCTAAAGAATCTTTACAATCATACCTGTCAATTTTAATAACAAGGATTTTGTACTAAATTAGAATTCGCATCTAACTGAGACTTAGGAATTGGGAACAATTCTTTACAGTCTTCTTGAGCTGACTTACCCCACCATTCTTCAGTAAACTTGTCAAATCGAATTAAATCCGTTCTACGCTTACATTCAGAGAACATCTCTCTACCTCTTTCCGCTAATAAGTTTTCAGCAGTCAATGCATCAAAAGGAGCGACTCCTGCTCTATCTCTAATTTGGTTCACTAAATCCAACGCTTCCGCATCATTTGGATTCATTCTCCAAAGTGCTTCCGCTCTCATCAATAAGATGTCAGAATAACGGAAAATAGGCATATCATTACTCATATCTGGTTGACCACCCACTTCGATTTCGAACTTAACGTTACGAGCACCTGCTTCTCTCCAAGCTTCAGGGAATAATTCATTAATTTCTGAACGGAAAGTAAATGGAACACCATCAGGGTCAGTACCAGAAGCAGCAGTACCTGCATCTTGTAATCTTACCTTACCTGAAACATCCCATTGTGGTCCAACTAAGAAGTTACCTCTTACAGGAGATGGTCCTTCTTCAGTATTTGCTTGTCCTTTTCTTAAATCACCATCTTCATAAGAATCATAAAATGCTTCTAAAGTACACCAACCATTCCATGGCTGTGCAGCTAAATTATACGTTTCTTGATTAATGTAAGACAACGTCTGCATTACAATATTCAAACCGCCTGCAAATACAGCATCGTAAGGAATCGCCATGATAAATTCTGAAGAACCTTCGTTGCCAATATTAAAGTTAGCAAAGTAATCTCCTTCGACAGAGTAATTGCCTGAGGTAATAATTGCTTGGCAAGCAGCAGCAGCTTTTGCCCACTCTGGAGAGCCTTTATACACTTCAGCATTTAAGTATAAATTAGCCAAAGCAGCTTGCACTACCATTTGGTTAACTCTACCATAAGTCGTACCATCAACATTAGCACTAACACCAGCTAAATTAGCAGTCAATTCCGATTCAACGAAATTATAAACTTCAGCTCTAGAAGAAGTAGCTGGTGGATTCGTATCTGTGAAATCCGTAGAAATTGGTACGTTACCATAAACGTCTAATAACCACAAATAGTAAATAGCTCTTAAAGCCTTTAATTCTGCGATAAAAGGATCCGTTAATGGGTTGCCTAATTCTTCAAATTGGAAAATCAAACGGTTACAAGAGTTTACCCCACCAAATAAGAAGTTCCAAGTACCGCCAGTTGTAGGATCTTCCGCAGTCCATAATTGCTGGTGTAATCTTACCCAGTGACCACCATCACCCCAGTCTGGTCCTCTGGTAGGTACCACCATTTCGTCAGATGAAACCTCTTGGGCAGCCCAATAATTGGTCGTTCCCATATAACCATAAAGGGAAGTATAAGCTGCTCCAAGGGCAGAAATTAATTCATCTTCCGTTTGGAAGAAGTTATCGGCAGTAACTTCACTGAAAAGTTCCTCTTCCAGATCCGTACAAGCCGGCATGAAGGCGATCATACAGAACGCCAGCATAAGAGCCTTAAAGGAAATTAAATATTTTTTCATTTTTATGTGCTTAAAGTAGGCTTCAACAATAATGTCTGTGAGAAAGATAATAAAGGGTATTCCCCAGTTTTTATTATCTATTCGCCTACTATCATTTTAAAAAAATTAGTTCAACACCATTACAAAAAAACAAAAAATTGATTTTGAAATCGTCATAAATGGGTCAAACTTCTTAATTAAGTCTATGATTTTAAAACCATAAGTCATAGAACTGACGCTTTTCTGAATGGCTTTAAATATCTGTTGACTTTTTAGAAACCTAAATTTACACCAAAAGTAAATCCACGAGCAGAGAAATAAGTATTTCTTCTGTCGATACCCGGTGCTAAAGAACCAAAATTACTAAAATCTTCATCCGTTAATCTAGGTTCTGGAGAAACGCCAGAATAACCTGTAATAGTGAACAAGTTTTGTCCAGTTACATATAATCTAACTTTCGAAAATCCTGAAGGTAAATTAGCTGAAGGCAATGAATAACCAATAGTCAAGTTATCCAACTTCACGAAAGATGCATCCTCTACGTGATAGCTAGAAAATTGAGGCTGATCGACTAAATTAGAGATATCAGCAGAAGTACTTAAAATATTATAAGCAGCAATTGCTCCTGGAGCTTCATAGAAAGCACGGAACGTATTAATCATATCATGACCTAATACCCCTCTAAAGAAAACATTAATATCTAAGTTTCCAATAGCAAAGCTATTATTTAAACCAAAATTATATTTAGAAAAACCATTTCCGATTACCGCTCTGTCTTTCAAGTCATCTACTGTTCCGTCACCATCAACATCTAAGAAATTCCAAGTACCATCTTCTTTTACAGGATTTCTTTCATCAACAACCAAGCCCCATAACTGACCAATTGGTTGACCTTCTTCTAATCTTACTAATGGGGTACCATTCTGACCAGGAGAACCTAAGTTGGCGCCATCTCTGAAACCACCTAAAGAAACACCTCTTTCTTCATCCGTTAAAGAAACTAATTCTGGTACAAATTGTCGGCTACCAGATAAGCCAATTTGCCAAGTATTACCACTTCCTAAATCAACATTATAGTTTAAGGCTAATTCAATACCACTATTGTTGACTTCCGCAACATTAAAGAAAGTCAAAGGGAATAGATTTGGAGGAACAGGTACGTTAAATTGGAAGATACCATCATTCGTAGTAGAGTTATAGTATTCCAAAGAACCTGTCAATTTGTAATCTAATACCGCAAAGTCAACCCCTACGTTAAAGTCAGCTTTTGTTTCCCACTTTAAGTTTGGATTCGGGTTAGATGCTGGTCCATAACTAGGGACAAAACCTCCATTAAAGAAGAAGTTACCCGCTGGCTGGAAACGCTGTAAAGACAAGTAAGATTCGCCTACATTTGCTCCCGTTACCCCATAACCAGCTCTTAGCTTCAATTGGTCGAAGCCACTAATACCAGCAACTTTTACTAAATCAGTACCAACAGATACCGCAGGGAATAAGCCCCACTTTTCGTCTGCACCAAAACGAGAAGAACCATCTCTTCTAACAGATGCTGTAGCAAAGAATTTATCATCAAAGTTCAAGTTAACTCTACCGAAGAAAGAGATCAACTTATTCGTGTTCTTATAGGAAAATATCTGTCCTAAACCATTTGCAAAATCATTCGATGCTGCTAAGTTATTCGCCCCGAAAGCATCAGATAAGAAATCTCCACCCTGAACACTAAAGCCAGAAAAAGCGAAATCTTGATATTCATAACCCGCTAATACTTTTAAATCTATATTACCTTCTAAACTAGTATTATAGTTAGCCTCTAAACGGAATAACTGATCTTCTTCTTCTCTGTTAAACTTACGAGCTAAACCATTTCTATTCTGTCCAACAAAGAAACTATTCTTATCATAATACCAGCTTTCATCCTCATTAGAACGTTGTTGAGAATAAAAAACACCAACTGATAAAGCGTCTGTTAAAGCATAATCACCACGAATATTCGCTGCAATGGTCTTATCTTGCTGTGTATTTGTATTTTGTTCAATAATTGCAACTGGGTTGAAATAATCAAATAATACTTCTTGCTGGTATCCATCCCACTTATCGAACTCAGGATTATTAACATCTCTTATAGCAGATGTTGGATTATGGATCGTTGCATATCGAAAGGCATCATCAAAACCTTTACTTGCATCTGCTCTACTAGTAGCCAAATTTGCAGTAACTGTTAATTTGTCATTTAAGGCTTTTTGCGTTAAGTTCGCTCTAAAGTTCAAACGATCAAAACCAGTCGTTCTAGCAATACCTTTTACATCTCTGTAGTTACCAGAAATACGGTAAGTTGTTCCCTTATTTCCACCACTCAAAGAGATGCTATGGATTTGAGAAACACCCGTATCCGTTAATTCATCAAACCAGTCTGTACTCGATCCTCTATCATTACCTCCACCGAAAGCTCGGTATTCATCGGCACTTAATACATCTACTACTCGGTCAACTGCTTCAAAGGTCACCTGACTGTTTACTGTCACAGTAGAGCTACCAGCAACCCCTCTTTTAGTTGTAATTAAGATGACACCAGAGGCACCTCTTGTACCATAGATAGCTGCAGCAGAACCATCTTTCAATACATCAATAGATGCAATATCTTGAGGTTCAACACTATTCAAATCACCACCTAATACCCCATCAATTACAATTAATGGCTCCGTAGAGGCACCAACAGTAGATAATCCTCTCAAACGGATATTAAATCCACCATTAGGATTGGCACCTGGTCTCGCAATAACTAAACCTGCCACCTTACCTTGTAATAATTGACTGGCGTCGTTTACGTTACCTTGGTTAAAATCCTCTGCTTTCACAGAAGTAATAGAGCCTGTTACCTCTTTAGATTTTTGTGTACCGTAACCAGTTACCACAATTTCATCTAAAATAGCACCCGCAGATAAAGCAACATCTACAATAGATAAATTGCCAATATCAACAGTTTGGGTAGCGTACCCCGTGTAAGACACTTCTAATTGAGTAGCGTCGGCAGGAACTTCAAGGGAATACTTTCCATCAAAGTCAGTAATCGTACCTATTGCGGTACCTGCTACTACAACTGTAGCACTAATGAGCGCTTCACCCCCGTTAGCATCAGTAATCGTACCCGTAAGAGTACGCTGTGCAAAGGTAAAACTAGAGATTGCAATCGCTAAAATTAGCGTAAGCAGACCTCTGGACAATAAGTCAACTTTTAGTTTCATACAATATTCAGATTTAGTTAATAAATTAAAACTAGTTATAAATAAGAATGCATCTTTAAATAGTTTGTCCCTTTTTCTACAAGCAGATTTACTATAAAACATCATTCAATTAAATATTAAATTTTCACACATGTCTTCATAACAATAGTGTTCACTTTACACTAAGCAGTCATAAAGGTAAAAATATCTTTGAATATACCAAAAAAATTATAAAATGATTTTTTACCAAAAGTTCTATTGTTATTTCATATCAAATACAACTTTTGTTTGTTTTTTAGAAGGGAAGTTTATTAGAAACTAGGGTGCAAATATAATATATACTTTCTCAATAATGTTAAATAAATACTAAAAAAAATATTTTATATAAGACAAAACCCCTTTTTGTTTCCTTTTCTGCTTAACAATCAGCTATTTAATTGTGTTGATTATATGTATTTCTATTTTTTAATAGTCGATTTTTTTATTACCTTATGCCTGTAAATTAACCAATACTTTACTTTTCACTAGTTAAAACCGACTAATTTTTGATGAGATTCTTTTTCTTTATTTTGACGTTTTTATTTGCTATTCCTAGCAATGCCCAACTAATGGGATTTAAACTTCCAAAAGGTCAAGATAAGGTAACCATACCCTTCGAGTTTCACAATAATTTCATTATCGTCAATTTAATTTTTGATGATGTTTTTCCCCTTAAATTTATTTTTGATACAGGTAGTGAAAATACTATTTTAGTAAAAAAGGAATTTACGGATATTTTGAATATCTCCTATGATCGAAAATTTAAAGTACTCGGTGCAGATTTTGAGCAAGAATTAGTCGCTTACTTGGTAAGAAATATCAATATGGATTTGCCCAATTTGCCAGGGCAAGGTTTAGACTTATTGGTATTAAAAGATGACTATTTTAAATTTGAAGAATATACAGGGCTTAAAATTCATGGTATTTTAGGAATGGATTTATTCAAGACTTTTACGATCCAAATTGATTATAAAAAACAAAATTTAATCTTACATCGAGTAGAAAAATTCGTCGTTCCTTCTAAAAAATTTAAACTACTACCTGTTCAAATTCATAGAAATAAACCCTATCTAATGGCAACAGTAGAAATTAAACAAGATACCGTTGCAAAAGTAAAATTATTGCTTGATACAGGTGCTAGCCTTTCTTTGCTCTTACATAATAATAGTTCTAAAGAGTTGACGATGCCTGAAAAAATGATTCCAGGAAAAATAGGCAACGGATTAGGTGGTTTTATTCAAGGGTTTGTTGGGCGGATTAATCGCTTATCTTTTGATGAGTTCTATTTTAATAGTGTCATTACCAATTTTCAAGAAGTCAATGAAAATGTTCAGTATCGAGTTAATTTTGGTAGGAATGGAATCCTTGGTAATGAAATCCTTAGTCGATTTAATGTCATTTTTGACATCGCCCGCTCAAAAGTATATTTAAAGCCTATTAAAAAATACAATAAATATTTTAAATATGACAGAAGTGGAATTACCCTTATTGCTTCAGGTAAAAAATTAAATAAATTTCGGATCAAAGAATTAATTCAAGATTCTCCCGCAGCAGAAGCTGGTTTACAAATTGGAGATTTGGTGACTAGTGTCAACTCAATTCCCTTAGGAAAAGATGATTTGAGGCGAGTAACCAAAAAGTTTCAAAAAAGAAGTGGAAAACGAATAAAAATGGTGGTATTGCGAAAAGGTAAACGAATGGTTTTTAGGTTTCGGTTGCGGGATTTGATTTAGAGGAGGTGTCGGGTATCAGGTTTCTGGTGTCAGGCTAGATGCGTCCACGTCTAACCTGATACCCGACACCTATCTCCCCATATGCACCAACAAAACCGAAATATCAGAAGGCGAAACTCCACTAATTCGACTAGCTTGACCTATTGTTCCTGGCTTAATTTTCGTCAATTTTTCTCTAGCTTCAGCAGATAAGGAGACGAGTGAATGATAGTCCGTACTTTCTTGTAGGCGAACCGCTTCTAGCCGATTCATCTTTTCCACCATTTCTTGTTCTTTTCGGATATAGCCTTCATATTTCATCGTTACCTCCGCTGTTTCTATAAATGCCTTAGGATATTGACTCAAAAAGGTCTCCAATTCAGGAACAACTGCTCTCAATTCATTAACATGTACATGTGGTCTAGTCAAAATACTATGCAATTTCATACTTTGCTTTAAAGGTGCAGAACCTTTTTCCACCATATAACCATTTACTAAGTCAGGAGAAATACTCGTCTTTCGGAAAAATTTATCAATGGCTTTCGTCGCCATCTTTTTCTCTTCCACTTTCTCCATTCGCTTCGCACTTCCACGAATGCCTAATTTATCTGCTAAAGGGGTTAATCGAATATCTGAATTATCTTGTCTTAATAAAATCCGATATTCTGCCCTGGAGGTAAACATCCGATAAGGTTCTTCGGTACCTTTAGTAATTAAATCGTCGATTAGTACCCCAATATATGCTTCTGATCTTTTTAAGGTAAATGCGTCTTCTTCTTTCACCGCTAAATGGGCGTTAATCCCAGCCATCAAACCTTGACTTGCTGCTTCTTCATAACCTGTTGTTCCATTGATTTGTCCTGCAAAAAATAGATTTTTCACCAATCGAGTTTCCAAAGAAGCTCTTAACTGAGTTGGTTGAAAAAAGTCGTATTCTATCGCATACCCTGGACGGAACATTTTGGCATTTTCAAATCCTCTAATCTTCCGCATTGCCTTATATTGCACTTCTTCTGGCAAAGAAGAAGAAAATCCATTCACATAAATTTCACAAGTATCCCAGCCCTCTGGCTCTACAAATAATTGATGTCGATCTCGTTGAGAAAAACGGTCAATCTTATCTTCTATAGAAGGACAATATCGAGGACCTTGACCTCTAATTTGTCCATTAAATAAAGGCGAACGATCAAAACCCGTTTTTAGAATATCATGTACTTCCTTGCTGGTATAGGTAATATGACAAGGTGCTTGTTTTTCTAATTTTGGCGTATCTGTATAAGAAAACTTAGAAGGATTTTCGTCTCCTGGTTGTAGTTCCATGGCGCTCCAATCCAAAGAACGACCATCAACTCTAGGTGGTGTTCCTGTTTTCATCCGACCAGTTTCAAACCCTAAGCCCTCTAGTTGAGCGGTAATACCTGTGGAGGCTCGCTCCCCTGCTCTACCGCCGCCAAATTGCTTATCACCAATATGAATTAAGCCATTTAAGAAAGTACCATTCGTCAAAATAACAGACTCACTTTCAATCTCTACGCCCATGCCTGTGTGAACGCCTACTGCCCGACCATCTTTTACAATAATTCCAGTCACCATCTCTTGCCAAAAATCAACATTTGGATGACTTTCTAACATAATTCGCCACTTTCTAGCAAATAATCGACGGTCACTTTGCGCTCTAGGACTCCACATGGCAGGCCCTTTTGATAAGTTCAACATCCGAAATTGCATCATGGTATGATCCGTTACAATTCCTGAATAACCACCCATCGCATCTATTTCTCGAACAATTTGCCCTTTTGCCACGCCACCCATTGCTGGATTACAAGACATTTGGGCAATGGTCTGCATATTCATAGTTGCCAACATCACTTTTGACCCCATATTAGCTGCTGCTACTGCTGCCTCGCAACCTGCATGGCCTGCGCCTACTACTATCACATCGTACTTTGGAAACATGGTTTGTAATTTTCAATTTTCAATTTAAATTTTCAATTTTCAAACAGATTACGGAGAAATTGAAAAAGATTTGCAAAAATACGAATAAGTGAACAATAAAAAATGGGTAAAAGTGCCGTTTTAACATAATTTCGGTCTATTAAGAATAAATCGTTAAAAATGACACTTATTTAACGGCAATGGAAGCTAGAACGTCAAATAAAAGATTGATAACTCCTATACTTCCAATAAGTCCAACAAAAAACAAAATCATCAAACATACAGTCGTTATTAATGGAGGTCCAATCCATTTTTAAATACTTTCGAAGCTAATAAGTTCATAAATTATTCTTTGAGGTTAAATTGTTTCTTTTCTTAGTTATATTGGATAACGACTATTAAAACTGTCTCCATAAAAATAATACCATTTTTTAATACGTCTCCTTTACCAATTAGTGCTGACATTTTTTTATCTTTCCGTTTTATCCACTTCTTTGCTCAGACCAGAGGTCTTAGCTATGGTAAAACAAATTATATTATGGAAAGACGAAAATTCATCACAACAGCAGTAGCAGCTTCTGCCCTACCCTTAAGTTGTGTAGCAGGTAGTCAAGCATTAGCCAATAATCAACCAACCGCAGAAAAAGAATTGTACGAAATCCGTACCTACGAAATTAAATTCCGAGGCAACCAACAATTATTAATCGATTATCTGAAGGATGCATTAAAACCTGCCATGATGCGAGCGGGTGCGAATCATTTTATGATTTTAGAAGAAGTTGCCAAAGGAGGGCCTAAGAAAATATATACACTTATTAGTTACCCTACGGCTGCCATTTATTTACAAGCACAAAATTTGAATGGCGATGCCGCTTATGTAACTGCCTCCGCTACTTATAATGCCCATACAAAAGCCATCTATAATCGCTATGAATCTTGGTTATTAAATGCTTTTGATGGATTTCCAAAAATGGAAGCGGCTCCAGCTGATGTTGTTTTTGAAATGCGTACTTATGAAAGCGGAAATGACGATGCGCTTAGACGAAAGATAAAAATGTTCAACGATGAAGAAGTGCCTATTTTTAGAGATGCAGGACTATTGCCTGTCTTTTTTGGTGAAATGATAGCGGGTCCTTATCGCCCTTGTTTGACGTATATGATTTATACTAAAGACATGGAAGCAAGTGGTCAAGGCTGGCAAAATTTCCTAAACCATCCAGATTGGAAACGGATTGTAGGTTTACCTGAATATGCGAATACGATTTCTACTATTCGGAATGTGTTTTTGAAACAGGTGAGTTGATAATGAAAAAAGGTATAGCGGTTTCACACCACTATACCTTTTTACCTTTCAACCCTTCAACCTCTGTACCTTTTTATGTCTTCCGCTTTTTCTTCTTTGCCGCAGGAAACAAAATATTATTTAATATCAGTCGGTAGCCTGGAGAATTCGGATGCAAATTTAAATCTGTCTCCGGGTCATTCACATAATGTCTATAATCTTCAGGGTCATGACCACCATAAAAAGTCCAAAATCCTTTCCCTCTTTTTCCATGCATATAGCGGGTTTCGGTCGCTGATTTATTATCTCCTAATATCAGCACATCCGATTTAATTTGATTCTTTTGATAAGCAGTCGTTTGTCCCATAAAACCTTTCACTGTTCTAGTATGACATTGGGTCAACATAGTTGGTACAGGGTCCCATTTTGCCGAAAAATCGAAGAGCGTAAAATAATCAACTTCTGGCGCTAAGGGCTTTCCTTGTGGACGGTCTATCGTAGCATATTCGTATTGTAATGGATTGGTAATCAGTTGAAAATCCTTGAATGCAAAGGTTTTAGAAAAATCCAATTTTTCCTGTGCATTAGGGTCTGCCCCGTCCCCATCGTACATATTCGCACAGATGTCTAAACCTTCTGCTGCTAATGCAATATCGTAAGTATCTGTCGCTGAACACATGGCAAACATAAAGCCGCCACCAGCAACATAATCACTAATTTTCTTGACAACATTTAATTTTAACTGAGAGACTTTGGCATAACCTAAACTAGTTGCCAATTCTTCCATTTTTCGCTTATTCTCTTTGTACCAAGGCGTTGTCCCAAAAGACCGATAAAATTTACCATATTGTCCCGTAAAATCTTCATGGTGCAAATGCAGCCAATCGTATTCCGCTAATTTATCGGTAATCACCTCTCGGTCATAAACGGTTTCGTAAGGAATTTCTGCATAAGTCAACACCAAAGTTACCGCATCATCCCAAGGCTGCACCCGTCTGCCATGTCGGGCATTAAATGCGGGCGTATACACCGCAATCTTTGGGGCTACCTCCAATTTCATCACATCCATATTCGCTTCTGGATTCGCAATTTGAGACACGATTTGGTCGTAGGCTCCATCAGGAATGATTTCAAAAGACACACCTCTTGTTAGGCATTCTTTTTCAAAAATCTTGGTATAAGGAAAAGCAAAACTGCCCCCTCTATAATTTAATAACCACCAAGCTTCTACTTCTTGGTTTAACACCCAATAAGTAATGCCGTAAGCTTTTAAATGGTCTTTTTGTTCGGTATCCATTGGTATCAACATCATCGAAGCAGACGCTTGAAATGCGATGGTGATGCCTAATAGTAATGTGAAGAGTAGTTTTTTCATGGATGATTTTATTTATGGTTGACCGTACGCAGTTAATCGGAACAGCCATTCTATAGGAAACTCAAGTATTGATAGAACAATTATTTATCGGTAAAATATTTGTCTATGCTGGTTTTTAACTAAAAATTAATACGTTGATTCTTTTTTCGGCAAAGTCTTTCTTTCTAACCTCATCTTATTAATTACTGACTTACTAAGTTTTTTGCAATCTACATCTAAAACATTCGACTGGACCACTTGTTCCATAAATTCGATTACAGGAATATCCATTGGAGAACAACCATCCATAAAAAAAATAATCGCATTGTCATTAGCATGTTTTATAAAAATAGTTTCTAAATTATCATAATGAAGTTTTGCTAATCCCCAGAATGAGTAACCCCGAACGGATGGAGCTGGATGGTTCATTAATGCAACTAATTCTTCAATGTTTACTTTTTCTTTCAACCTAATAAATCTACTATACTGGTCTGTTCTTTCTCCTCCATAACCTATTGCCTCTGTATCAATACCACCTATAGCTATCTTTTCAACTATCTTACGGACTTCTTTTCTTACTTGATTAGGATGATATTCAATTGATTCTATTTGACCAAAATGAATAAATGGAAATAATAGAATTAATTTCACACCTATACACTTTTTAAAAACCGTATACTTTTTCCTTTATAACAGATT
>JAFMDF010000136.1 GCA_017857395.1 Bacteroidota bacterium
AACCGCAAAGTTACAATAAATACTATTTAGAACTTCATGCGTAAACCACTAGAACGTTGGTTCTAGCCTTTGTCGGTTGTATCTTTACAGCAAAGAACTATCTTCAACATACAGTTTTGAGGTGTAAATTATTACAAATTAATTATTCAACGAAAAGGTTTTTAATTTGCAGGATGTTCTCCCCCGCTGGCGGGGGTCGGGGGGTGGATAATCAAAATCTTCAAATTTAAACAAAAAACTATGACGAAAGCATCACCACAAAACAATTACCATTACAACAAAAACTTACAAGTTTATGCCAATCAACTACGAAAAAACATGACCAAAGGCGAAGCCTGTCTTTGGAAATATGTGTTAGGTAAAAAACAAATGAGAGGCTATCAATTCCGTAGACAAAGACCTGTTTTAAATTATATTGCTGATTTCATGTGTAGAGAATTATTGCTAATAATCGAAGTAGATGGAATAACTCATGACGATGCCGAAGCACAAATAAAAGATAAAAAGCGAACCGCACATTTAGAAGAAATTGGATTTACCGTTTTACGGTTTTCTGATTGGGAAATATTGAATAGGATAACGGATGTTTCTATAATGATTGGAAAGTGGATTGATGAAAATGCTATTTGTCCACCCCCCAGCCCCCGCCAGCGGGGGAGATAGCTTCGTGCAAATTCTTAATCTATTCACTTTAAATCAACTCTTCAATTTCTACTATGAAAAAATATGTACCCTATTACAGAGTGAGTACTAAGAAACAAAAAAGAAGTGGTTTAGGTCTGGAATCTCAAAAAGCTATTGTCGAACATTTTGCAGAAATAGACCAAGCAATCATTGTAAAAGAATACATCGAAGCAGAAAGCGGCAAAGAAATTATTAATAGACCAGAATTACAGCAAGCTATTAATTTTTGTTTAAATAACAATTGTTTTCTGATAGTGGCAAAACTCGATAGGCTATCTAGAGACGTAGAACATATTTTCCAGCTAAAGAAAAAACTGGGCAAGCTCTTTATTAGTTGTGACCTACCTAATACCGATAGTTTAACCTTATCCATTTTTGCAGGAATAGCACAAAGAGAAAGGGAGTTAATTTCTATTAGAACTAAATCAGCTTTGAAAGCTAAAAAGAAAAGAGGGACTAAACTTGGAATGGTTAAAAACTTCTCAACTGAAGGGAGAAAACTAGGCGGTCAAAAGACAGCAGAAAGAGCAAGGAATAATCCTAATAATAAAAGAGCTTTAAGTCTTATTATTAGATGCAGAAATGAGGGAATGAGTTATGAAAAAATTGCTGATGAATTAAACCAAAATGGATTTATTACAACTAATGGAAAGGCTTATCTTTATTCTACAGTTAGGACTTTATACCATAGAAATTTGTTAGATTCTAATGTTAATTTACTAACTTAGTCTGTTTTAATAGACAAACAACCACAAGATGAAGTTTCTACTAGAAAAAATCACGTAAAACTGGAATTTTAAAAAAATAAGTAATATGTTTTACATGATAGTTTTATTACAGAACAAGAAATTAGGACTAAAAATAATTATGAGAACTTTCAGAGTAGAAATTTTTTTACCAGAAATTCCTTCTGATGTATTTTTTATTAATTGTAGTGATGAAGAAGAAGCAGAAAGAATAGCAACTGAACGGTTTAATAGACAAAGAGCAAGTCATTTACCCTATCAAGTTTCTTTACCAACAAACAAAATAGAAGATATTACGGATTGGACAGAAATAAAACAAAAGAGAGCAAATACCTTCAAATCACAGATTTGAGGTGACGAAATACCTGATTCTATCAAGCAATTTATAGAAGACAATAATATGTCACCATCAAAGTTTCAAAGGGAGTTTATTAGTGATTTCCTTTAATTGATATAAAAGATTAATTTATGAAAAATGATATTAGAAATATAACCCATGAAATTTTAATGAATGAATTTGGTTTTGGTTTTGATAAAGGACTACTTCAAAACGAAGAAGGAAATATTTATTCAAAAAATATTTATTCATTGAATGATGTTACTGGATGTTTTTTAAATGGAAAATTTTATTTAGAAAATAAAAATTTTGATACTGTTCAAGATTTAAAAAATTTCCTAAAGGATAAAAATATTCCTTCAAATTTTAATGACCACGACCCACTTCATTAAAGAACTATAAATTATATAAACATGAAAACTTTATTATCAGTATTATTCTTATTTCTTATTTTTAGTGCTTTTGGTCAAGTAAATCCAAACTACCATGATGTGAAAAAATACACTCGAAAGGATGGAACTCGTGTTCAATCACACAAAAGAACTAATCCAAATCATACAAACAGAGATAATTACACTACCAAACCAAACGTTAACCCTTTTACTGGAAAGGTAGGTTATGTCAAACCCGACAAAAATCATATTGACATTGGAGAACTAGGCAAAGTTGAACCAATTGATTATTCTTACCCAACTTATCAATCTAATGAATTGACGGCACAAGAACTCCTTAGAGAAGGAGAAATCTTGATTAAGGAAACAGAAAGGAATTATGCAATTTGGAAAGAAATAGAAGAAAAGGAGAAAATTAATTCATTTCTAAGAGAAATAGAAGAAAATAAAAAAATTGAGGAAACAAGAAAAAAACTTAAAGCAAGAGGTACTCCAAATGTAGATAATATAATTATTGATGAATATACCCCTAGCCTAGATAATGTAATTTCATACGAATTTGATTTCAGTTATGACTCAAATACATTTGAAGAAAAATGTATTAAATATCATAATAAATATTCATTCAATGACAGACTATATATTGAAGAATTATTAAATACAAATGGATTATTTAGTGGCAAGGTTGATGGAGTTTTTACAAGTAGTACAATTGATGCAATTAAGAAACTACAACGGCTTTTAAATGTATCAGTAGATGGTAAACTTGGTAGTAAAACTTTAACCGCTCTGGAGAGATATTAAAAAATATATCTAAATTTATACTTTGATGGAACTTGCCCTAAAAATAATACAGAACTCCACGAGAAATGTATCATAACTCATTGAATCTAGTAATAAAAGAACATGGAAGAAAGTAAGATTTTAGCAAATGATGATACACTTTTAATACAATTCTGTATCAGAAATTTTAATCTACTCAATTTTGAGTACATTAAAACTCCATCCAACTTTTCCCATTCCATCCTTTGGAATTCGTATAAGTCTCATAACTGGGGGTAGGTAAATAATCCCACTCTTGACCTGTCTTTTGCTGAAAAGCAGTAGGCGCTAAAGATAAGAGTGCTTCAAAAGTGAATTCCTTTGGCATTTTTGTTGGGTCTTTTAGGACTAATTCATAGAATTTTTGACCGTTGGCAACAACTGCTGCCCGAGCATATAAAAAAACATCTACTGAAAAATTTTTAGTGCCTCCATACCGACGACTACCTATATTCTCCGCAAAAACTTGTTGATCTAAAGCGTACAATTTAGTCGCTAAAAGGTCTTGAAATTTATAAATTAATGCTACCTCAAAACTCATTAAACGCTTAATAGCAGGCGCTAAAATAGCCGCTGTGTCTTTTCCCTTTTTCCAGTCCAACAAATCAATAATTGCCCAAAAAGCAGCATCTGTCATCAAAGTTTCATCAACTGCTTCCTGCACTTTTATTTCCAAAGTAGCATGCTTATGTGTTTCTTTGATTTGTTCAATCCATTTTGCACTAAGGTCTTCTACTTTTACATTAATGGTTTTAGTCATTTTCTTTGTTTTACTAAAATTGAATGATGACTTCTTGGAAAATGCTGATCGACTACTTTTTCTTAAAAATCAATAACAGTCAACTATTCTTTATAAAATTACAAAAAATGGCTTACAAACTATAGTCTGCAAGCCATTTTCAAATAAATCAATTACCTTACCTTGAAAAATTGACAATATATTTCCAAAAACTATAACACCATCAAATTAATTCCTCCATCAAACCTCTAATCCCTTCCCCTCGATAAATCAACTCAACAAACCCCACATATTTCTCCACAAACCGCTCATTCTCAACAAGATCACCAAACAGTTCAGGCTGCCGAATAAAACCCAATTTATCATCAGTAGTCTGCTGTGCCGCCTGATACAACTCAACTTTCAGCGCATCAATAATCTCCAATGGCTCGTTATTTTCATTGATTCCTTTATCACTATAATAGCACCATGCCGCCAAAATCAAGGTGGCATAGTCGATACTGCCATCTGTCGCTAAATTCTCTTGCAGCGTAGGGATTAAAAACTTAGGCAACTTCGCAGAACTTTCCGAACAAATCCGACTGACACTATCTTTTATGTTGGGATTGGCAAATCGTTCTTCCAAACTGTCTTTGTATTGTTCTATATCCACGCCTTCGATCATTCCTAAAACAAGGCTTACTTCCTTGTCCATAAATTGGCGCATAAATTGGGCAAAAACAGCATCCTCCATACAAGCATTAATCGTTGGATGTCCGTGAATAGCGCCTGGAATACCTAGCACCGAATGCCCCGCATTTAACAACCGAATTTTCATCTTTTCATAAGGACTTACATCTGGCACAAATTGCACGCCTAATTTTTCCAGCGGCGGTCTGCCATTAGAAATTTTATCTTCTATCACCCATTGAATAAATGGCTCACAAACAACTGGCCATTCGTCTTTTAGATGATGGGTATCTTGTAAATAAGTAATCGCTTCGAGCGTTGTTACAGGCGTGATTCGGTCTACCATCGTATTTGGAAAATGGACGTTTTGGGCTATCCAATTGGCGAGTTCGGCATCTTGTTTTTGAGCAAAAGCCAATACCATTTTACGAGCGACATCACCGTTATGTTGAATATTGTCGCAAGACAAAATACTGAAAGGAGGCAATCCGTTTGCTCGACGTTTTTTCAAGGCAGCCGTTAGAAATCCAAAGATAGTTTTCGGCTGATTCGGATCTTTGAGTTCTTGTTGCACAGCTGGATTTTCAAAATTAAAATCTCCTGTGCTTGGATTGAAATTATAACCGCCTTCTGTAATGGTTAGGGAAACGATTTTAGTCTCCTGATGCGCCATTCTATCAATCACCAAGTTAGGCGTATCTACTGCTAATAAAAAATCCTTTATTGCGCCTATTACTTCACTTTTAACGGTTCCGTTGGGATGTTGTACAATAAGCGTGTACAGGTAATCTTGCTTTTTGAGAATATTATACATTTTTCGGTCGCCTTCTCGCAGTCCTACGCCACAAATACCCCAATCCAAAGCATTGTCTTTCCCCAGCAATTGATGCATATAATACGCTTGATGCGCACGATGAAACCCACCGACCCCAACGTGAACTATTCCTGTTTTTACTGCTTTTCTATTATAAGTTGGGCAAGGAATCTGTTTAGCAATTTCGGTAAGATTAACTTGGTTTAATTGAATCAATTCCATACTTCTTTTATAAAAATTGTCTATTAAATATTTCCTCGGAGAAACTCTGTGAAAACTCTGAGAAACTCTGTGACACAATCTACTTAGAGTTATTCCACAGAGGTTCGCAGAGAAAAAACACAAAGTTTCGCAGAGAAGTATATTACATTAGAAACTACTGCTCCTAATTTACTCAAACAGTTGTCATTTTTCCTCTTTTCATCACCCAATAAGCAGTAATAAAATACAGAATGGTACAAATGAATCCATAGAAATAAAAGGTTTCCCGATTAATGACATAAGCACCTTCATCTGCACTTCCGAACAATACATTACCCGCTAAAATTAAGGTTACGCCCAAAGCGGTTAAAGCAATGCCGCTTAATACTTTAGAAAATACGGAGGTATCTTTAATAAACACAGGCTCGGCATTCGCCATTTTTTGTTGATACAATTCAATATTTTCGTTGAGGGTTTGTTCCGCAGCTATTGCTTCTGGATAGGCTTCTTTTGCTCCATACTTACCCGCCAATAAAGTGTACACAATAATGGTAAAAAACCAGGTTGGAATAAAGAGATAATAAAAAGACATCACATCCAAAAAATTCAGACCAAAACCAAATGCCAGCCCTAAGCCCCAACTCAGTACGGCTGGCAAACTTTGGGCGTAGTTCTGAAATTTAGACCAATATCTGGTATAGCCAATTTTTGGGAAAATTTGATGCTCTGCAAAAACAATCGCCCCAACAGGTACGACGATTAAACCAGCATAGGTCAATAAGGGCAGAAATTGCGTAAACACAAAAGGGAAACAGCCAATAATCACCATTGCAATCCCGACTACTGTCGTGGTTTCTCTTCGAGATCTATCACTAAAAATAGCTTGTGCTGCCAGACCTGCTCTATAAAGATTGGTAATAGCCGTCGTCCAGCCTGCCACAATGACGATGACAAATCCAGACCAACCTAAGGCGTAAAAAGCAACATCGCCAGGATCTAGCTCCGCAATTGATTTTCCTAGAATTACTGCTGCTCCTGCGCCCATAATTCCAGCAGCAATCCATGCGATATAATGCCCGAATAACATGCCCGTACTGGTCGCCAATCCATAAGATTTCTTTTTGGCAAACCGAAGTAATGCCATATCTATCAATCCAAAGTGCGTAATCGAATTGGCTGCCCAACCAAAGCCGATGACCTCCAGCAGTCCAATCCCAGGTTCACCGCTACTATTCACGCCCGTCCAGATAGACTGATCCCCAATACTTAGAAAATCTGCCCAATCACTTGGCAATGTTTTGCCTAACACATCTAAAGACAAGGCTGGTAACAATACCAAAGCGCCACTTGTAAACATCACAAATAACCAAGGCGCACAAATACCCGAAAATTCAGCAACGGCATTGAAGCCATAAATCGCAACAAATACTACAAATGAACCAACTAGCAATACAATCAGTACAAACCAAATATTCGTCGGATACCAATTCAATTGGGCAGGGATGTCAAAAGCAAAGCGAACCGCCGAGGCAGACACCGTCACCATAGCGGCAGAAATAACCGTAAAAATGAGAACATTCGCCCAATTATACAGTTTTGACATGGAATTCCCCGCAATCTTGTTGAGGTAAGTATAGAGACTTAGGCGAGTTTCTACGGCTATTGGCGTCGTAATCAATGTCCAACTCAGTACCGCCAGTATATTTCCAATGAGCAATCCCAAAATAATATCCATGGTCTTTGCCCCCAAAGCCACAAAGGTAGCACCAATAACAAATTCTGTAGCGGCAACGTGTTCGGCGGCATATAATCCTGCGAAATGCGTCCAATCGTGGAGTTTGTGTTTGGGAACAGGAAGCTGTTCCTCGTGCATTTTTTCAAATTGGGGAAAATTGGTTCTTTCGCTCATTTTGTTGATTTAATCGTTTTTTACCAACGAAAGTAAAAATTTAAAACCAAAAAACAAAAATGGCTTACAAACACTCGCTTGTAAGCCATTTTTCAGCTAATTAAATCAAGTCAATTAAAAAGTCTCCTTCGCTGTAGGCGTAGGCTTCTTCTTCTTCCGTCGAGTCTTAAATAACTCCACAACTTCTTTCTTTTTCATAAACCCTAATTCTATAAAAGTAGAAGCAACGAATTTTTTAATATCTTGGTAATCTTTACCCCGCTTATCGGTATATCTTTTCAATAATTTCTTGATGTAAATCATGCTAGAATCTTCTACATCTTGATTGAATTGTTGGTTACCAAAAATCTTCATGTAAACTGGGTAACTCTTTCTAGCTAGGTTAATCAATTCATTATAATCTCTTTCTTCTAAGTTATTGATCAATCGAGTATAATAGCCATAAATGACTTTTCTAACACATTCATTGATTAAAGATCGACCTTCGTGGTTATTATAGAAAGTATTTACCTCTTCGATGGTCGCTTCTTCTAAATAACCTTTGGTGTGAATCGTTTCTACTAAGTTATAGTATTCTGTTAATTCATCTTGAATATCTCTAGAAACAATCGCTGACACTCTATTTTCAGCAGCTGCATCCACATCTAATGGGCTATTCTGCAAGAACATCAAATAAGTCAAATATTTCTCAGGGAAATTAGGAATTTCTGTTCTTACTTTATTAAAGACCCCATTTAGGTGCGCCATATACTCTTTGTCTAAGTCCCAGAAATTAGCATATAGACATAAGATTTCTACGATTTCATCGGTCTTTTGAAAATCTTCATTACTCAAAAAAGTAGCTATTGGCGAAATCAAACTTTCGTTATTCGCTTTTAGCTCTAATCGGTGTAGTAAAAAAGATTTTAAAGAAGTAAATAAAATCTTTAATTCCGACATGTTTGTTGGAAAAACGGTCGATAAATATTTAGCATCTTTAAATTGTCGCTTATACCGATTATAACCCGCAATTCTTTCTTTTAGAATGCGGTAATCATCTTTTTTCATACTGCGCAAAAAGTAGTTAATTTTCTTGTTGGTTACCTCATTCAATAAGTTGGTAATCCAAATATCGCTACTTAAAGCAAATCCCATTTGCACACTCTGCCCAATCCGCTGACGAATGATGTCAAAATTAGCAGAATTACAAATTGCCATCAATACATCCTTAAAGTGATCTTGTGGTAAAATGTATTTATAACGGTCATTTATTTCTCCTCTTAAAACCGTAAAACCAATGATTTTTGGTAAATACAGTCCTTCAAATCGCTCATCTAATAAATATTTTTCCAGCGCAATTAATTGTAAAGGATAATAAGCCGAAACGGATTCGTAAATCGCTCCAATTTTTGGCTCAAACATTTCTTGCATCAATTTATAATCCGACTCCTCTTCTTCCTCTAAATAGGTTACTAACTCCTCCGAAGCTTGGATTTCTTCTGCAATTTCATTCAGCTTGTCAACATAATATTGATCTAATGCTTCCATAATTTTAATTTGAGAAGAGAGAGTAGAGAAGAGAGAGTAGAGATACGTCAACTACTTTGAGTTTAGTCTCTAATCTCTACTCTCTAATCTCTACTCTTTATTGTTAATAAAAGTAGAACCTAGTAGCGCAATTAAGCCCTACTAGGTTCCTATATATCTTAAAATTAAGATTTTATTCGCCTTGAGAGTTGAAAAAATAAAGTAAACTTTATCTTTCAGGACACAAATATAATGGAAAAAAAATATTTATGTCGGTTATTTTTGAAAATTGTTGCGGGTTTCGAGTTGCGGGTTGCGGGTTGTATACAATTTTGCTTTATTTTAGTAACAATAAGTTGAATTTTGAATTTCTAATAGTCAAATTATTGCTCCTATAAAACTCGCAACCCGCAACTCGTAACCCGTTTAATTCAACACAGGTTTCCCTGCATTGGCAAAAATCTGATTAATTTGATCTGTAAATGCTTGATCACCCAAATCTTTAGCCATTCTATCTAAACTTCCTTTAGCATTTTGTGCTAAATTCTGGTCTCTAGAAAAGCCTGCTGCTAAATCAGCTGGATCTATAGATTGATAGAAATTCAAATATTCCGCTGATTCTTGTGCCAGTATTAAGGCATGCGTTTTAGCTTTATCTGGTGCACCTGCCGTCATATAAGATTGTATGAAATAAAAAGAGTTATAATCATACGGAAAATTCATATTAGGAAATGCTTCAAAATATTTATCGCATAATTCCACTGCCTTGGCATTTTCCCCTCTTCTAATAAATTCTTGGACGGCTCTTAACATCATATATCGATGACTCTGAACACTTGGGGCGTAACTCTTATCGACAAATAATTCGTATTTGTCAAAATTTCCCCACATGAATTTATTCATTACATTATCGTATACTTTATCCGCATCTACTCGTCCTTTTCCTAAGACACCTGGCACTAATGGATCTTTTCCTGCCTTCACAGGAATTAATTTTAAGCCCAAGCCTTCCATCTGTAAATATTCATCTAAGCCTAATAACGATTCTTGCCTGACCGTTACCGCAAAATAAATCGGTCGCTCCCAAGCATTATTTGCAATGATGTCCATTACTGCTAAATCACCTTTTAAAACATAACTTTTATTAAGGTCAAAATTAATAGCATCTACTACATTTCCTAAGTCTTTGACAACGTTATTCTGCTTTATTAGATTTCGATTGACAGGAATAGAAAATTTAGCTGTTGGCAAATAACTTTCTAAGGTTCGACCGCTACTGACTGGCACAGGATGATCTTCATTCACAAACTTAATCGCATCCTTCACATTCATTCTCGGCCCATTTTTATAAGGATCTACGAATACTTGGTTTCGTTTATATCCTCGAATGGCATCTGGGGTCAAGGTCAATTTAATCGGAGGAGAATCGTTGACTTTTCGGTTCAACTGGTTGATATACCAATCTACGGCAATCAAACTTAAATTCACCACGCGCACATCTCGACGTATATTTTCTACTTCTTGCGCATACCATAATGGATAGGTATCATTATCTCCATAAGTAAAGATAATCGCATTTTCATCACAAGATTGCAGGAAATTATTCGCATAATCTCTAGAACCCGTATGATGTCTTCGACTCATATCATCGAAATTTTGGAAACCCATCAAAAATGGCGCTATCAAAACAATGGCACTTGCGGCTATTGCACCTACAGGTAAATTGCTTTTTACTCGCTCCCGATAAATTTCAAATAAAGCCAATACTGCCATCCCAATCCACATCGAAAAAGTGAAGAAAGAACCGACCAAAACGTAATCCCGTTCTCTGGGTTCATTCGGAGGCTGGTTGGAATAAACAATAATACCTAATCCTGTTATAATAAATAATGCCAATAAGCCCATAAAGTCTTTTCCTCTTTTTTTAGCATGGAAGAGCAACCCTAGTAAGCCAAATAATAAAGGCAATAAATAATATTTATTTGTTCCTTGATGTCGCTTCATAGAAGTAGGCAAAGCATCCATATTATATAAACGTGCTTCATCTAATGGCTTAATGCCTGACATCCAATGCCCACTCTTCTTATCCCAAGAATAAAACCCTTGTTCTGCATTTTGTTTCCCTGCAAAATTCCACATAAAATAACGGAAATACATCCAACCAAATTGGTAGGAAAACATAAATTTCATATTATCTGCAAATGTTGGTTCTCCTTGTTGTTTCCCTGTCCATTGTCGATATAAGTTAGGTCGCCCTTGTGTACCGTCACTCATTCTAGGAAAAAGTACTTTATCCTTATCTGCATAAGAGTAAGAGATTTTTTTATCTACAATTTCATACGAATCCCCTACTCGACCATAACGGTCTTCTTCTTCTACTTTTTGTGGAGACGCCGTAAAGTTTGGTCCGCTTAATAAAGCTCTTTCTCCGTATTGTTCCCGATTTAGATACGGCAATAAACGCATCGCATCATCAGGATTATTCATATTAATCGGTGTATTCGCATCTGCTCGAATCACAATGACCCCAAAAATAGAGAAACTAATAACGACCAAACTAGCTGCTACAATTAATTTCTGAGCTAAGCCATTTTGGTTTTTATGTGCATATTTTAAGCCACCATAAATCAATCCGCCGATAATTAGTAAGACAAATAATAATCCACTATGGAACGGCATTCCTAAACCATTGACGGCTACTCGTTCCATCAATGCCCATAAGGTTGGAATCCCTGAAATGATGACATTTTGTATAAACACAATAAATAATAATCCTATTACAGAGGCGATTGCCATCCCTAAAAGATTAATCTTTTTGTATTTTTTGAAATAGTAGAATAAAGCCAAGGCTGGGAAAGTCAATAAACTTAATAAGTGAACTCCCGCAGATAATCCAGCTGTAAAAATTGCTAATACCAACCACCTATCCGTATCTGGTTCATCTGGCAAGCCATACCACTTTACTACTGCCCAAAGCGTCATGGCTGTAAACATAGTCGACATCGCATATACCTCACCTTCTACTGCTGAGAACCAAATTGAAATACAAAATGCCGATGCCAAACCTGCTACTAATCCTGAACCTGCTAAAGCATAAGATTCCGCCGTATCTGGTTCACGGTCTCTACCTACCAATGCCAATCGGCCTAAAGTAATGGTTGACCAACAGACAAACATGGCAGCAAAAGCTGACGCCATACCCGACATTAAGTTAACAGCAAAAGCAATATCCGCTGGATCATTAGAGATTAACTCGGCTACCCAAGTAAACATTCGACCTACAATCATAAATAAAGGCGCACCTGGCGGGTGAACCACTTCTAATTTATAGGCACCTGTGATAAATTCACCACAATCCCACAAACTACCCGTTCTTTCCGCAGTCATCGCATATACGACAAAAGCGATTAAAAAGACGAGCCAGCCTGCTAGCGTTTCCGGTTTTCTAAGAGATTTCATATTTTTTAGTCATTAGATTACTAGTCAATAGTCATTGGTCATTCGTTATGATTACTCGGACCGTTCAGCTATTCTACTATTAAATGGACAATTGAAACTGATGTATAATAGACCCGATGAAAGTATTAGCAACAAAACCTAAACAAGTAACCATACAATCATCAAAGAATTCAATTAACTACAAAACATAATTCTTTTGAAGACTTATTAAAATAGTAATTATTCGCAAAACTAACTTATTTAATAAATCATTAAAGTGTATTACATTCAAAATATCCTTAATTTTTATTTTCTTTGCGCCTTCAAATTTATGTGTAGAAAGGCAAATGCACCGCAAATGTAAGAAAAGAATAACATCTTGTAAATGCTTGTGATATAGGTTAACCTCTTATTAACCTGTTATTTGGCTTTTCTGAAAACGAATATTTAGTCAAAATTGCATACTGGTAGTAAAGTCTTCAGGCTTTCCTGTCACCGACCTTCAGGTCGGTGTATGCTATTTAAAATGTTAAACTACCCATATACATTCAGGCTTAAAGGCCTTTGACGGGAAAGCCTGAAGGCTTTGCTACCAGTTTAAATAGTAGAAAATCCTGACATAGATTGCGCAGAAAATCACTTTTTGTTGCAGTAATACCAAATTATTTACCGTTAGAACTAACTTTATTTGAAATAATTCTAAAAATTGGTTTCGATTGTGATTCAATCAATCACTAATAACCAATCACTAATCACTAATATGTTAAAAAGAATCAATCCGACCGAAACAGCAGCGTGGAAAGCATTAGAAAGCCATTTTCAAACAATGGAAAATGTGCAAATGAAGGATTTATTTGCACAAAAAGAAGGACGTTTCAAGCAGTTTTCAACCACTTTCGAGGATATATTGGTGGATTACTCCAAAAATAGAATCACCCAAGAAACGCTAGATTTATTGCTCCAATTAGCAGAGGAAGTAGATTTAAAAGATGCCATTGCCCAAATGTATAGTGGGCAAATCATCAATGAAACAGAAAATCGAGCGGTCTTACATGTCGCTTTGCGGAATCAATCGGAAGAGGCGATTGAAGTGGATGGTAAAGATGTGATGCCAGAAGTGAAGGGCGTTTTAAATCAAATTAGAAATTTCTCGACGGATTTATTATCTGGACGGTTAAGAGGATATACGGGTAGTCCGATTACGGATGTGGTGAATATTGGAATTGGTGGGTCGGACTTAGGCTTGGTGATGACGACTGAGGCGCTAAAACCTTATTGGCATCCAAATATTAAAGTCCATTATGTGTCTAATGTGGATGGCTCGCATATTGCAGAAACACTAAAAGAGTTATCCCAAGAAACAACGCTTTTCATTATTGCTTCTAAGTCTTTTACGACCCAAGAAACGATGACCAATGCACGGTCTGCTAAAGCTTGGTTTTTGGAATATGCCTTTAATGAAAGTTCTGTGGCAGAGCACTTTGTGGCGGTTTCCACCAATATCGAAGCGGTTACCAAATTTGGGATTGCTCCAGAAAACATCTTTACTTTTTGGGATTGGGTCGGCGGTCGGTATTCGCTTTCATCGGCGATTGGTTTGTCTATCGCTTGTACGATTGGCTATAAAAACTTTGAAGGCTTATTGGAAGGTTTGCATTCAATGGACAACCATTTTAAAACTGCGCCTTTTGAAGAAAACTTGCCTGTTTTATTAGCCTTAATTGGTGTTTGGTATAATAATTTTTTTGAAACAGAAACGGAAGCTATTTTGCCTTATGACCAATACTTACACCGATTTGCTGCGCATTTCCAGCAAGTAAATATGGAAAGTAATGGAAAAAATGTCGATAGACGTGGCGAAAAAGTCACCTACCAAACGGGCCCTATTCTTTGGGGTGAACCTGGCACAAATGGGCAACATGCTTTCTATCAATTGATTCACCAAGGCACTAAATTAATCCCTTGTGATTTTATTGCGCCTGTGATAAGTCAAAATCCAATTGGCGACCACCATAATATTCTATTGTCCAATTTCTTTGCCCAAACCGAGGCTTTAATGATGGGCATGGACATGGAAACAGTTGTTGAAGATTTAGAAAAATCGGGCAAATCTGCCGAGGAAATTATGGAATTAGCGCCTTTTAAAGTTTTTGAAGGCAATAGACCAACCAATTCTATCCTCATTAAAAAGATTACCCCACAAAGTTTAGGTCGTTTAATTGCTATGTACGAGCATAAGATTTTTGTGCAAGGCGTTATTTGGAATATCTTTAGTTTTGACCAATGGGGCGTGCAGTTGGGTAAATTATTGGCAAAGCAGATTTTACCTAAATTGACGGATGATGCGCCTATTGATGGGCACGATGGGAGTACGAATGGGTTGATTAACCAGTTTAAGGTTTGGCGGACAGAAGGAAGCAAAGGATAAAAAATTGGGGTTCTTCCTTAAAAAGGTTATATTTGTAAGAAAGATTAGCATATAAAAATGGCAGCATATAAAAATTTACAAATAAAATCTGGACTTCCAATTAAAGAAATATTGGACGTTGATTCTATTATTTTAAGTAAGAAGCTTTCTTTAGAAAGTTTCAAAGCACTTGCCGTCAACTTTCCTAACCTTAGAATGGAAAGAGATAAAAATGGGAAAACAACAATTATGTCACCTGTAAATTTCGGTACGGGCAAACGAGAAATTAGAGTCAGCGTCTATCTCGGTAGCTGGTGGATAGCCAATGATGAAATTGGTGAACTTTTTAGTCCTTCGACCGCCATACAATTAAAAGACACCTCTGTCAAATGCCCTGATGCTGGTTGGATAAGCGAAGAAAGACTTGCCCTAAATCCTGTAGAAAATGAGGAAGATAATTTTCTAAAAGTTGCACCTGATTTTATCGTAGAAGTTAAATCAAAATCGGATAGTCTTAGGAAATTAAAAAAGAAAATGGCTGATTCTTGGATTAAAAATGGTGTCCGTTTGGCTTGGTTAATTGACCCGTATAAACAAAAAGCCTATATCTATCGAGAAGGTGAAGAGAAGCCCGAAGAAGTAAAAGGGTTTGACAATACTTTTTTAGATGGCGAAGAAATCGTCAAAGGATTTAAATTACCACTAGAAAAATTCAAAATCTTTAATCGAAAGAAATCTTAAAATAAACAAATTTAATTTTTCGTATATATTTAAAATTAAAAAAGCCCATAAGGATAAAACTTATGGGCTTTTTTAATACTTTTATCCTTGAATACCTTTCATCCAAACAAAATCAATTTTTACATCAAAACGATATGCAAAACCAACTATTTTATTGCCTTTTTATAAGCATCCTCCTTTTTAGTTGTAGTACAGATAAAACCATTACTACTCCAGTCGAAGATCCGACAACCTCGGCAAAAGAAGCCAAAGCAGCGGTCACTAAGAATCCGAATAAAAATCTCTATTGGGGCGATACCCATATTCATACTAATTTTTCGAGTGATGCCTTTTTGTTTGGGACTATTATGGCAACGCCAGATGATGCTTTTCGCTTTGCCAAAGGCGAGGTCATGACTTACCCACCTACAGGGGAAAAAATTAAAATCAATCGACCCTTAGATTTTTTAGTAGTAACAGACCATGCAGAAGGATTAGGGACGATGCTTAAAGCAAGAGATAAAGCATCTTTCTTGATGGCAACGGAAGCTGGTAGAAGATTGGCAAAAATTGTGGAAGGTAAACCCGGTATTCCGATGTTTTTAAAATGGCTAAGGGCCAAAAATCTTGGAGAAACAGGCTTGACTGAAATAGATACAGGAAAAGTCATGCAAACGATATGGGAAGAACATAACCAATATGCCGATGACCATAATCAGCCAGGAAAGTTCTCTGCTTTTATTGGTTGGGAATGGACGTCTACTTTAAATGGCAATAATCTTCACCGAGTTTTATTTACGCCACAAGGGGCAAAAGCAGCCAATCAATTCCAACCCTATTCTGCTACGCATAGCTCTAATCCTGAAGACTTATGGAATTGGTTGGAAGAAACCACTAAAAAATATGAGGTAGATTTAGTGTCTATTCCGCATAATTCCAATGTAAGTGGTGGCTTAATGTTTCCTGACGAAAAGGATTCAAAAGGCAACCAAATAGACGTTTCTTATGCTAAAACGAGAGCTAAATGGGAACCTATTGTAGAAATGACGCAGATAAAAGGGACGTCGGAAGCACATCCCGCTTTATCACCCAACGATGAATTTGCCGCTTTTGAATTATGGGATATTTTGCTAAAATCAACGGGTGGAAATACAGCGGCTAGGACTACGCCACGTAGAGCGGATTTTGTTCGATATGCGTTACAAGATGGGTTGAAATTAGAAGAGTCATTGGGTACCAATCCTTATAAATTTGGGATGATTGGGTCTTCTGATACCCATACGGCACTTTCTTCGGTAGAGGAAGATAATTTTACAGGAAAAAATTTAATTGATGGCGGTGCAGTCGATAAATCGACCCCTTGGATTAATGATGTTAAAAATTTAGATTTTTCTTCTTCGGGTTATGCCGCTGTTTGGGCAGAAAGTAATACTAGACGAGATATTTATGATGCTTTTATTCGGAAAGAGGTTTATGGTACAACGGGTTCTAGAATTCAATTGAGAGTTTTTGGTGGCTGGGATTTTGAACAAAAAGATGTGGAACAAGCAGACTTTGTAACGACAGGTTATCAAAAAGGTGTGCCAATGGGAAGTGATTTAAATAATGCAGCGGGCAAAAAATTAAGATTGATGATTCATGCGGCTAAAGATGCCGAAGGTGGTAATTTAGATAGAATACAAGTCGTCAAGTCTTGGTTAGTCGATGGCAAAACCCAAGAAAAAATATATAATGTCGCTTGGGCTGGAGATAGAGCACTAGATAAAGCAGGTAAATTAGCACCACTCGAAAGTACCGTGGATGTAAAAAATGCGACTTATACAAATACGGTTGGGGAGGTAGAATTGGCAAAAGTTTGGGAAGACCCAGATTTTGATGCTGCCCAGCGTGCTGTTTATTATGTGCGAGTATTAGAGATTCCAACGCCTCGATATTCTACTATTGCTTCGGCTAAATTAGGGCGTGACCCTTGGGCTGGCGCTGAACCTGTTATTCAAGAACGGGCTTATTCTTCGCCTATTTGGTATACGCCTGTAAAATAGAAGTCAGAAGTCAGACCATGAGGAATGATAATTCCGACCCCGAAGGGACGGGCTGCTAAAATTTCCTGTCAGATGTCAGATTTTAAATCAATCGAACGAAATAATCCGTTGTCCTTTAATTATCTGTTGTATAGTGATTTTTCTAAAACGGATAATTAAAGGACAACGGATTTTAAAAGTAGCATAGAAATAATCAACTTCAATAACTAATTATCTGTCCCCTAACTACTTTAATAAAATAATAGAATGACATTAACTAAGTATTTTTCTTTCCTATGCGCCTTCAGTCTTTTGATAGCTTGCGCTCCAGAAAAAGAACAAAAAGAAACCACCAATCAATCAACTACGGAAAAGAAGACCATTGCTGTCCCCGCAGAAAACCCCAATAAAAACTTATACTGGGGCGATACGCATCTACATACCACCAACTCTCCCGATGCTTTCTCTTTTGGGGCAAGATTAACCCCTGATGATGCCTTAAGATTTGCCAAAGGACAAACCATAGAGAGCGAAGGATTGGACATTCAATTATCCAGACCATTAGATTTTTTAGTGGTGGCAGACCATGCGGAAGGATTAGGAATGATTAATGAAATCATGAAAGAAAATCCTTTGTTGATGAAAGATGACCAGCTTAAAAGATGGGCAACCCAATTGCAAGCAGGTGGTGAATCAGCCGCACAAACAGGTCGAGACTTAATTAATAGTTTTGCGTCGGGCAAATTGCCAAAAGTCTTAACAGACCGAGCGGTTTTAGGAAAAGTAGTTACCAAAATTTGGTCAGATTATTTGACGACAACCGAACAACATAATGAGCCAGGAAAATTTACCGCTTTTGTAGGTTACGAATGGTCTTCTTTACCGCAAGGAAATAATTTACACCGTATTGTGATTTATAAGGATGGAAAAGAAAAGGCTATCCAGTCTATCCCTTATTCTAGTTCCATCAGTAGCAATCCCGAAGATTTATGGAAAGCCTTACAAAGCTATGAAGATAAAACAGGCGGAAAAGTATTGGCCATTCCGCATAATGGCAACGCTTCCAATGGATTGATGTTTACCCTAACTGATTTTATGGGCAATCCGATGACCAGAGAATATGCCGCTTTGCGGTCAAGATGGGAACCGTTGGTAGAAACAACACAAATTAAAGGAGATAGCGAATCTCATCCTTTTTTATCGCCGAATGATGAATTTGCCAGTTATGGTGTAGCAGGTTGGGATTTAGGTAATTTAAATTTATCTGGTAAGAAAGAAAACGAGATGTTCCAATATGAATATTCTAGAGAGGCTTTAAAAAATGGCTTACTTTTAGAGGAACAATTAGGGATTAACCCTTATGATTTTGGGCTGATTGGTTCGACCGATTCTCATACTGCTTTGGCAACTGCGGATAGCGATAACTATACTGGAAAATTCACGAATATGGTGAATGATAAAAATCGAGCGTTAAAGGTCGAAGAGATTGGCATTGCCAACGGGGCTGAAGATGCTAAAAAGCGATATAGTTGGCAATATTTAGCCTCTGGTTATGCCGCAGTTTGGGCAGAAAATAATACTAGAGCAGCCCTTTGGGATGCCATGAAAAGAAAGGAAGTTTATGGTACAACTGGTCCACGTATCCAATTGCGTTTCTTCGGTGGTTGGGATTTTCAAGCAACAGACGTCGATGCCGCTGATTACGTGACTATCGGATATCAAAAAGGCGTTCCTATGGGGTCTGATTTATTAAAAAATGAAGCTAAAAAAGCGCCTACTTTTATGATTGCGGCGACTAAAGATAGCGAAGGCGCTAATCTTGACAGAGTGCAAGTGATAAAAGGTTGGACGAAAGACGGTAAAACTTTTGAAAAGATATATGATGTGAGTTGGTCTGGCGACCGGAAAATAGCTGCTAATGGTAAATTACCTACTGTAGGAAATTCGGTGGATGTAAAAGGGGCTACTTACGAAAATTCAATCGGTTCGGCAGAATTGACAACGGTTTGGACAGACCCAGATTTTGACCCTGCCATCCGAACTTTTTATTATGTCAGAGTCTTAGAAATTCCGACGCCTAGGTGGAGTACTTATGATGCGGCTCGACATGATTTAACTTTGCCTGATG
Source organism: Bacteroidota bacterium (assembly GCA_017857395.1). GTDB lineage: Bacteria > Bacteroidota > Bacteroidia > Chitinophagales > Saprospiraceae > JAFMDF01. The sequence continues at coordinate 19,534 of JAFMDF010000136.1, forward strand.
AAGTGCCTCAAACCGTTCAGGAACGAGCTTATTCTTCACCTATTTGGTATTCACCGAAGTAACACAACCGATATTTTCAGTCTCCAGACTGGAAATCACCATCTCGTCGTATCCTGACGACCGAAACTAATATTAACCGTCGTCTGGAGACGACGAGATATTCGAATCAAGTCTGGAGACTTAATTCATCGAGTCTAAGATAATATGCTCAAAAAGATTACAAAAGAACCCTTAGTCCATTTTCTACTAGCGGGCTTTTTATTATTCGTCTATTTTAAAATTTCTGGACGTGATAGTGGTTTGGAAAACACCATCACTATCAATAAAGAAACCTTGTTGAATTTTATGCAATTTCAATCAAAAGCTTTTAATAAAGATGTTTTTGATGCTAAGTTTGAGCAATTTTCGGAAACAGAGAAACAGCAGTTGTTAAAGAATTACATTCAAGAAGAAGCACTTTACCGAGAAGCCGTAAAATTAGGCTTAGACCAAAATGATTTTGTGATTAAGCGGAGAATTGTCCAAAAAATGGAATTTATTTTAGATGATTTTGATGAATCGCTAGTGACCATTTCTCAAGATAGCCTACAAGCCTATTATCAACAACATCAACAGCGATACTTTCAACCCGCACAATATACCTTTGCGCATATCTTTTTTAAAAAGGGGACAAACGAAGCTGGTTTAAAAAGAGCGACCGCTTTTATGCAATCCGCTAAACATCAAAATTTATCGACAACCGAAAGTTTACCTTTTGGCGACCGCTTTTTGTACCATCGAAATTATGCAGAAAAAACAAGTAATTTTTTAGAAAGTCAATTTGGGACTTCCTTTACGCAAGCGCTCGCAAAAATGGAAGCTACCGGCACCAAATGGCAAGGGCCGATTGCTTCTGACCACGGTTGGCATTGGATAAAATTAACCCATCAATCAACTCCTGCTTTTTCTGAATTATCCGCTATTCAATCGACTGTAAGAGCAGATTATTTGGGTTATTTAAAGCAGCAACATAAACAAGCACAAATTGAACGATTGATTAAGGATTATAGGGTTTCGATTGATTTGTAATCAGCTCTTTATTAACCTCTGAGAAACTCTGTGAAAGCTCCGAGTACCTCTGTGGAACAACTAAGATAAGTGAGTTATTACACAGAGTTTCGCAGAGAAAAACACAGAGCTTCACAGAGAAAACCGTGTAGGTATATTAAACTTTAAAAAAACTGGTTTGTAGTAGACAGTTTGTCCAATTTGTCGCAAGAAACAAATATTTTGACTCCATACAGTTCTTACTAATAGCTATGAAAAAACACTTAATCTTATATTTCCTCTTTACATTCCAAGTCACCTTTTCTTTCGCACACGAAAGCCGCCCCCTCTATTTAAAAATAACCGAAACCACCCAAAATATTGCTTTTGAATTAAACTTACCAAATACCGTTAATGAACGAAATGCACCTGTTGTTTTTTTAGATAATATAGCGATTAATGACCAACAAAAATGGCGCGTATTAACCGCAGGTTATCGACAAAAGTGGCAACAAGCAAAAACTGAACTAAACCTTAAAGGGGCAACAATAAAAATAGACTATCCGCTTTTCAATCCCGTTTTATCGACGATTATTGCGATTACTTATTTGGATAAATCAGAGCAAATATTAGTCATTCCACCCAATGAAAAAGAAACTATTATTCCTAAAGAAGCGAATAGCTTAGAAGTTCGAAAACAGTATAGTATTTTAGGTATGGAACATATTTGGGCAGGTATTGACCATTTATTATTTTTGATTTGCCTTGTCATTATTACGGGTTTTAGTCGCAAACTATTTATTACGATTACGGGATTTACGATTGCCCATTCTATCACCCTTATTTTGTCCGCCCTTAAAATTATTCAGTTACCGATTCCGCCCATTGAAGCAACCATCGCTTTGAGTATTGTCTTTTTATGTTATGAAATTATTCACCATCATACCACCAAACAATCCTTGACTTATCGGCATCCCATTTTGGTCGCTTCTTCATTTGGCTTATTACATGGATTGGGTTTTGCGGCGGTTTTAGGGGAGATTGGACTTCCTAGAAATCATGCGACGGAAGCTTTATTATTTTTTAATGTTGGGGTAGAAATTGGACAAGTTATTTTTATAATTGCCTTGTTTTTAGTTGCTATGATTATTGGTAAGATTAGCCGTAAATTGTTGACAGCATCGACCAAAAAGCAACTACTTTCGATAGGATTGAAAGTAGCGATTTATTGTGTGGGTATATTGGCGGCTTATTGGATGTTTGATAGGATTGGTTGATAACAAGGGAGTAGGAAAAATATAACTTACCTTGTGTCTTGAATACTAGCTTTTTTCGTTAGCGATTACAAATTAATTTTCTAATTCTTCTTCCATTTTCAGTCCATTAATAAATTCCTCGAATGAAAAAGCCACAAATTCCATTGTATCTTCTTCATCACTATCAAAGGTGATATTTTGCAAGAAAAAGGTGCGATAATAACATTCGCCTTAACCAAAATAACAAAGACCATGACTAAATCGAATCAATTCTTCTTGACTTTTCTCTTCCTTGTCTTTTTTTACGGAGTAAATGCACAAAAAAATCAACAACAATCAGCTGTACCAAATACCATTACACAGCAACAATTTGATTCCTTATACCATGCGCTGATGACTGCAAAATATCCAGAATATGCCGATTGGAAAAAAGGATTGCCCAAAAGAAAAAGAAAAACATTATTAAAACACTCCATAGCTGGTTTTTTAGTAGGTTCATTATTAGGAACTTCCCTCAGTACGACTGGTTCTGCTTTTTGCCAAACAATTGAAGCGCTTGTTACTCCTTTAATACAGCAAGAACCTCAAGCTTGTAAACCGAAAATTGTAAAAGCTATCCTTATTACTGGTAGCATAGGATTAACAATCGGTATAACTGCTAGTCAAGTGAAAGGCAAAAAAATCAGTAGGTTTCAGCCAACTATTTTGAATTAAAATGACCTATGAAAAATTTTAAAATTTTATTCCTACTACTTGTCCTAAACTTGCTTCCTCAATTTTCTTTCAGTCAACTAGTTCATTTAGAATTAGGAGGAGCTGGTGGAGTATATTCGGTGTTAATAGTGAAAATTTGCTGAACCAATTTAATTTCCCTACCTTTCCAATAACAAGACTATTAATAAAAAACTCATTCTCCTTAAATATGAACTTCAAAACCCTAATTTTAAATAGTTTAATTTCGCTAATTTATTTACTACCTACCAGTAGCCTATCAGCCCAAATTGGCATTAGAGATTCCACCGATTTAGAAGCTTTTCTAGATGGTATTATTGAAGGCAATATGGACGCTCGACATATTGCAGGGGTGACCGTTTCCGTAGTTAAAAACAATCAATTATACTTTTCTAAAGGTTATGGTTTATCGAATGTGGAAGAAAGAACAAAAGTAAATCCTGACGCTTCTTTCTTTAGAATCGGCTCCGTTTCCAAATTATTTGTCTGGACAGCGGTCATGCAATTAGCAGCGCAAGGAAAATTAGATTTAGATGCTGATATCAACCAATATTTAACCCATTTTAAAGTTCCAGCTACTTACGAACAGCCCATTACTTTAAAGCATTTAATGACCCATTCTGCAGGTTTTGAAGAATATGTACTGAACCTATTTTCTACGGACAGTTTGCCTCCTCCTTCTTTGGAATCTGTTTTTATAGATGAAATGCCCACTAG
>JAFMDF010000509.1 GCA_017857395.1 Bacteroidota bacterium
ATTTTGATAATATTTTATTTTATTAACTAATTTTGGGCGAACCTAGCGTTATAAGTTACAATTTGGCTAATTTCAATTCACCCGAATGGTCTTCCCCTGAAAAAATAACCACGCTTCCTTATGGTTGGAATGCCTGTTTTATAAATAATGAAAGCCAATTCCTTTATACCAATGGTGAGGACATTATAAGTGTACCAACAACTTTACTTAACCTCAAAATTTAATAATAATAGATTAAACTTTCAGTAAGTGGAAATACTAAGAAGTAGTAATTATCCAGAAAGTTAGGCTGCTAAATATTTGAATCTTAAATAAAATATCAATTGGATGAAAAAATGAAATATGAATTAATTGAACAGCGTAAGTAGAAAAGCGAGCTGCTAATATTGTATCTGATGTTCATGCTCAGCAAAAGCTGGTCACGCCACATATACGAGACCGTTAAAAAAGAGAAAAACACCTATGAAGAGGTGAAAGGAGGCTTAGATTTTTAATAAAAAGATCCTGCTATTACTCAAATAGTTTTTGAGGGAAACAACCTATTGCACATACCAAATAGGCGAAGACCAAGCCCGTTCCTGCGTAGTCAAAGGCGTAGTCGCTTTATAAGTAACCCCATACCGAATTTTATCCCAAAGCGTATATCGAGCCGTCGGATTTTCAATAACGCGTAAATAATAAAAAGCATCAGCGGCAGGGTCAAAATCTGGATCAGTCCAAACCGTTTGTAAAGTCGTCGCACCTTTGGAAGTATCCCAAGCACCCGTTTCCATATTAACTGTCGCCTTATTAGAAGGAATAGTACCATCTTCATTAATAGTTCGATTATCAGAAAGCGCCACCGTATAAATTTTTTCTGCTAATTGTCCATCTTTATACCAACCTTTTATCACTTGAATTCTATCTAAATTAGCACCTTCGGGGTCTTTTCCTGCCCAAATTAAAAAGGAAGGCGCTTTATCTGCTTTGGCTAAATCACTACCCATTGCGACCCCTTTGGCATAACCAGCTGCTACTAACGCATCATAATTGTCATAATTGTCCCCAAAATCATAGCCACCAAAAAAGCGAACTTGAATTCGACCACCACTGGTCGCATACGCTTCTCTTCTAGCCAAAGCATCATAGATAGCTGGACGAGTATTCGCTGCTGCCCAAACCGCTACCAAGCCACCAGGATTGACAGCATCTTCTACTTTCTTGCCACTACCAAATTCTAACACCCAATCTCTTTTAGCTCTCAATTCTGCATCTCTATCAAGCAGCGAATGATTGCCTAAAAACTCACTCCATTCATCTGTGTTTCCTGGTACACTATTATGGGTATCGGTGCTACCAATCATGCCATATTTGTGCGGATTTACGCCATATTTTTCTTTTTGTCGCAAGCCTTCTTTTAAGGCGTACCGAACATAATTATTTTCGGTCGGTGGGTCATAAGCATAATTTTCATAATTGGCATATTCATCATTTTGCCAAAAAGAAGCATGCACTTCTGAATTTCCTTTGGCTTGATGCACTTCTACTAAGGGTTCATATTTGCTTCTTAAAATAGCATATTCCTTCGTTTTTTCGGCAAAACCTGCGCCTAAAGAAAGATTGGTATTGTGTGGAATTGCCATAACCGTTGCACCTTGCTGGGTTATTTGGTCTAGAAAACCTAGTATACTTTCACCATCTCTAGCTTCCAAGGCACTAATCGGATAATCAGGTACAACCATATCTCTAAAGATGACATTTCGGTGGATATGAGATTCCGCAGCTCCGTTGGTCCATTCGTAGGCAGCAAAAGTGGTGAATTTACCAGGCTGATAATGCTTTTCGGCAGCTTCTAATTCTATATCCCAAGCCTTTTTAGTCGTTTCAAAACCTTGGAAAAACGGCATATGTTGCGGCGTAGAAGAAACGTTTTCTAAAGACCGTAAAAATAATGCTCGTTGTTTGACTGTATCCAAGCCAACACTTCTAAAATACCTAGCGATAAAAGCATTATGTCCAGGTGCTTCGGGTGTATGAATGGAATAAAGTTCGCCTAAAAATTCTGCGTGATCGGTGATGGCTGCAAAATCTAAGGGACGATCAATTTTAACTTGTCGTTCTAAAATATCAATGGTTTCTCCTTTAGCAAAACGATAAGCATCACTTGGCGTCGCTCGATTCCCTCCAATATAAGCATCAAAAGATAGGGTAGTGTGGACATGTAAATCTCCCCAATACAAATTTTTATTCGGATTGGTCGAAATACCTGATAGGTCTAAATCCTTCGATAAAGTCGCCCTGTCTCTAACTGGATTGGGTACTTCATCCATAATCATTTTTGGGAAAAGAGAGCGGTACCCAAAAAAGCCGATGATGGCTAAAATGGCGATGGCTGCTAGTGCAATTTTTACAGTTCTAGACATGATGTGATGGTTTAGTCGTTTTGTTAAGATAGTAGTAGGTAGGATAGGGCGGCTGTTTCCCACAGCCGCTCTATTTTTAATCTAAATTAACTTCAAACAAATCGGCTGTGGGAAACAGCCGCCTTGTGTTATCTTTATTCAAAAGCTAAAGACAAAAACTCCGCTATACAAGCAGGTTTTTCTACGCCTTCAATTTCAATAGTTGCTTGCCAAGTAGATTTGACCCCATTATCTCCGTAGTCTTCACAATCTGCTAAAGTGACATGTGCTCTAACTCTAGCTCCACAAGGAACAGGGTGGGCAAATCGAACCTTATTTAAGCCATAATTCACGCCCATTTTTGCGCTTTTTACCGTAGAAACATCTTCTAAAAGCCTAGGCAATAAAGACAAAGACATAAAACCGTGGGCAATTGGTCCGCCGAATGGAGATTCTTTTTTGGCTTTTTCTACATCAATATGTATCCATTGAAAGTCTAAAGTTGCTTTCGCAAAATCATTCACCATTTCTTGAGTAACCGTCATCCATTCTGAAGTACCTAATGATTTTCCTTTATGCGCTTTTAATGCGGCTAAATTTTCAAATTCCATAATTATTGGTTGATTGATTATTTAAATAGAAGTCAGAAGTCAGACCGTTTATTACATAAACTGTCAGAAGTCAGATAACAAAGTAGTAAATTTCTGACTATCAGGTATCTGCATATTGACAATCTGACTTCTGACAGTAAATTTTAATTTACGGTCTGACTTCTGACCTCTTTTCTATCGAGACGTTCCACCATCAATTGGCAAACAAACCCCCGTTACATATCTAGCTTCATCTGATGCCAAGTATAAATACCCATAAGCAATATCAATTGGGTCTGCTTTAAATCGAAGCGGAATAAATTTCACGGCTTGATCGGCAAGCGCATCAGGAATTTTTTCGGTCATTGGCGTAACCGTATAACCTGGGGCAATACTATTTGCGGTAATACCGTATTTTCCTAATTCTAAAGCCCAAGTTTTACACATGCCAATAACGCCTGCTTTAGTAGCCACATAATTGGTTTGTCCAAAATTACCTCTAATACCAACATTGGAAGCGGCGCAAACAATTCTGCCGTAATTCTGTGCTTTCATATAAGGTGCAACCGCACGAGTACATAAAAAGACGCCTTTTAAATTTACATTGATGACTGCATCCCAATCGTCATTGCTCATCTTCGTCAACGTTTTATCTTTCGTAATCCCTGCATTATTAATTAAAATGTCAATTCTGCCATGTTCCGCATGGATTTTAGCCATTTCTGCTTCAATGGCAGGTTGGTCCGTAATTGATATTTTAGTAAAACTTGCTTTACCTCCTTTTTCCTGAATTTGTTCGGCTACGATAGCGCCTTCTTCTAGTAAATCCCATATATAAACAGTAGCGCCTTCTTTAGCAAAAAGATGACTGATTGCTTCTCCGATACCTCTTGAACCTCCTGTGACAATGGCTATTCTATCTTTTAATCTCATTAAACTAAGTTTTTAATTATAAAATTTAGGATGATAAAAATCCTTTTTTAATTGAATAAATTGATATGGATGGCGAAAATAATTATAATTTTGCAGCTGTTTATCTTTTTTTAGTATAAAAATACTAAAAAAGTATAAATTATGATTTTAAATCATAAAAAGATAAGGAACCATTTTAAGTTTGAGTTATCAGAGAACCTGAAAATTGTTAACTGAAAATTGAAAATTGAAAATTAATTATGGATTTTAACTATGGGATGCTCGTACCACTTTCTTTTATCTTCGGTACGATTAGTTGGCGGTTTTTAATTGCCACTGTTTTTTTAGAAAACTTCAAGGACTGGCCTATTGAGAAATTGATTATGCCTTTTATTTGCATTCATTTATTTCGATATATTTCTATTTCTTTAATGATTCCGGGATTAACGTCCATTGGAGAAATTTTACCTTTTAGCGATGTACTGAGATTGACTTTATTTGATGTGACTTGTTCTATTTTGAGTATGTTGTCGCTCTTTTTTTTACATAAGAAATGGAAAGGAGGGATGACTTTTGTGGTTTTATTAAATGTTGTCGGCTTATTAGATTTATTAATTGCAACGCTATGGGATGTGCCACAATTTGTGGCGAATGTGACGACTTTGGATGCTCGTTTATTTGCCGTATTAACGACTTTTATTCCATTGATTTTTGTGTCTCATACTTTTATGGTGCAACTGCTTTGGAAATATTTTAGAGGAAATCGCTAATAATAGACAAAAACAGTTTTTAATTAAATTATATATAATTTTTTATTTCATTTAATAGTTTAGGGAATGAGATAAAATTCCTGACCCCCCAGTTTTTTTCTTTTGGTCGGGAATTGGATTATTGACTTATTGAAAATTAGGTGATGTATTAAAATGGTTGACAGGTGTAAGTTAATGGTGGGGGATACTTTAAAAGTCTAACGACACCCCACATCTTTTTAAAAAGCATAGTTCTTTGAC
>JAFMDF010000510.1 GCA_017857395.1 Bacteroidota bacterium
CTATTATTGCAGATATTGATGCTGGTTTTGGTAACGAGGAAGCGACTTATTTATTAGCGAAGAAGATGATTGAAGCAGGTGCTTGTGCTTTGCAAATTGAGAACCAAGTTTCTGATGCGAAACAATGTGGTCACCAAGATGGTAAAGTGACCGTTCCACATGAAGATTTCATCGCTAAGTTAAATGCCTTACGGTATGCCTTTTTAGAATTAGGGGTTGAAGATGGTGTCATTGTCGCTCGGACGGACTCAGAAGGTGCTGGTTTGACCCAAAAATTGCCTGTTTCTAAGGAAAAAGGTGATTTAGCCTCTAAATACTTAGATTTTGTGGAAGCGGAAGAAGTCTCCATCCACGAAGTTCATGATAATGAGGTCTTATTAAAGAGAAATGGAAAATTGGTTCGTCCTGTTCGGATGCCAAATGGCTTATATAAATTTAGAGAAGGTACGAATATTGACCGAGTGGTGCTGGATTGTGTAACGAGCTTACAAAACGGAGCAGATTTACTTTGGATTGAAACTCCTACCCCACATGTTGGTCAGATTGCGCACATGGTCAATCGAGTAAAAAAACAAGTACCAAATGCCAAATTAGTTTATAATAATTCTCCTTCTTTCAACTGGACGCTTAATTTCCGTCAGCAAGCGTATGACACAATGCTAAAAGCAGGAGAAGATGTAACTGCCTATAATCGTGCCGCTTTAATGGATGCCAAATACGACGGTACGCTATTATCCAATCGAGCAGATGAAATGATTCGGACTTTCCAAGTTGATGCAGCTAGAGATGCAGGGGTTTTCCATCATTTAATCACCTTGCCGACTTATCACACCACCGCATTGCAGATGAATAATCTGACAAAAGGTTACTTTGGAGAAATGGGAATGTTGGCTTACGTTCAAGACATTCAACGGCAAGAAATCCGTAAAGGCGTAGCTTGTGTCAAGCATCAACGAATGTCTGGTTCAGACTTAGGAGATGACCACAAAACTTTCTTCGCTGGCGACAAGGCATTAAAGGCTGGTGGGGCTAAAAATACTAGTAATCAATTTGCACTGGTGTTAGCAGAAGCTTAATTTTAATAATTTCAGGTTTTAAGTAGCAGATATAAGGTGTCAGGTACGATGCAAATACGTCGAACCTGATACTTTGTACTCCTTACCTTTTTTAGGATTACTTCGTAGAATTGATGAAAAAACTTAGTAAAGACATGGAATTACAACAAAAGGTATAAGATTTGAATGATTTGGACTATATTTAAAAAACAAATTGCACAAATTCTTATTAACTAGTTGTGAAATTTTATAACATTCGTGTCTATTAATTAAGTACGTAAAAAAATAGCTCCATTATTGAGACATTCCAAGGTCTAAAAGACTTTTGGAGGTCAGCACATAATTTAGTGGATTCATTTTTTACATTACAAAACATCAATAAAATGAAGAACCAACAAGTACTCATAAGTTTAATTCTTGGCCCATTAATCGCTGCGCTAGTAGCCTTAGCTGGCGCCCAAACTGGTCAAACCTATAATGGCCTGCCTATTTTTGCTATAGTTGTTGGTTTGGCTTTTTTAATTAATTGGTTAGCCTTTATTCCTGCCAATATTTTACAAACGGAAAAATTCTTCGATTTAACAGGCAGCCTCACTTATATATTAGTGACGGTGATTGCCTTCAACCTCAGTGAGAACATTGATAATCGGTCGATGTTATTAGCTAGTTTAGTCATTATTTGGGCAGTCCGATTGGGTACTTTTTTATTTAATCGAATTTTGCAAGATGGGAAGGATGACCGTTTTGATAAAATCAAACCCAATTTTCTTCGGTTCTTCAATGTCTGGACACTCCAAGCTTTGTGGGTCACCTTAACTGCTGCTGCGGCAATTATTGCCATCACCTCAACGGAACGAGTGGAATTAGGCATATTTGCTGGTATTGGTTTAGCCGTATGGGTCATCGGTTTTCTTTTTGAAGTAGTAGCGGATTACCAAAAACGACAATTTCGTAAAAATCCCGCTAATAAAGGGCAATTTATTCAATCGGGCTTATGGTCAAAGTCTCGGCATCCTAATTATTTTGGAGAAATTATGCTTTGGGTGGGCGTTTTTATTATTGCTATTCCTGTTCTAAAAGGTTGGCAATGGGTCGCTATACTTTCCCCTATTTTTGTAATCTTATTACTTACCAAAATTAGTGGTGTACCTGGATTGGAGGCAAAAGCGAATAAAAAATGGGGCGGTCAAGCGGATTATGAAGCTTATAAGGCGAATACGCCTGTATTGATTCCGAAAATTTAAAGTTGCGATGTTGCGATGTTACTATGTTATATCGACAACACCACAACACGGCAACATCGCAACATCGCAACATCGCAACTTTCCCAACCTCTATATGTATATGCCACACATTCTTAAAAACAAGTACCTAACCATTCATATTGACCTTCCATTTGAAAATTATAATTTTTCCCGCTTTGATTGGACTGGAAAAATTAGGTTTGTAAAATTTCAAAACATGCCATTATCAAGTGTAGAAAGAACAGATGGTCAGCATCCGCAGGCTTTAGGAGAAGGATTTTATAATGAATTTGGTATTGATACTGCCTTAGGTTTTGAAGCGGCGGAAATCGGTGGTTGGTTTCATAAAATAGGCATCGGCTTATTAAAAAAGACGGATGAGGAATATGGATTTGGTAAAAATTATGAACTTAAACCAGCGATCTTTAACACCTTAACAGAATCAAATAGACTTATCATTAGCTGCCAATCAGCAATTATTAATGGCTATGGCTATCTACTAAGAAAAACTATCGAATTAGCCGAAAATAGTTTTTCCATTCACTATTATTTAGAAAACACAGGAAACCAGGCTATTATTACGGATGAATATGTCCATAATTTTATCGCCATCAATCAAGCTTTAATCGGTAATCATTATCGTTTAAATTTTCCTTTTCCACTCCAACCTACCTTATTTGAAGAAACGGTTAATCCAGAACAAAAAGTGATGATTGGGCAAAAGGCTATTCAATTTAATGGCACGCCTACAAAGCCATTCTTTTTTAGTAATCTATCGGGGGATAAACAAGTAGCAGCGGCATGGGAGTTAATTAACCTTAAATATAAAATCGGCATTAGGGAAAAAGGTGATTTTCAAACTAATAAAGTGAACCTTTGGGGATGGAAACAGGTCATTAGCCCAGAATTATTTTTTAAGATACATATTCCTGTTGGTCAATCAATGGAATGGATTCGGTGTTATGAAGTGTTTAAAATTAAGTGAATAAGTGGTCAGACCAAAGTAAGTTAACAACTAAACAAAGGTTGCTTGCTGGTTAGGACTAAAAGTCCTAACCAGCAGTTATCTAAAAGCTGTTTGTTTATTTTATCAAAGTACTTACAAGACAAATTTATTATCAATTTCAAATACTTGCCGAAGGTGGTTGAAAATTTCATCTCGCTACTTCGGCAACGAAAATGAAAAAGTAGCCCCTTCTCCTATACTAGAATTTACCCAGATTTTTCCACCGTGCATTTCAACAATTTTTTTACACATAGACAAGCCAATACCTGTTCCTTCAAATTCCTCTTTTCTATGTAATCGTTTGAAGAGTAGGAATATTTTATTAAAATAAGTAGGTTCAATCCCTATTCCATTGTCTTTAATGTTAAAAATCCAGTTATCTTTTTCAGCATGAGAGGATATGACAATTTTTGATTGTTCTTCCTTTCGATGAAATTTTACAGCATTAGAAATCAGATTTTGGAGGAGTTGCAATAATTTAGAGCGATCTCCAGAAATGAAGGGCGTTTTTAAGTCCAAAGATATCATTGCATTTTTCTCTTTAATCAAGGGTTGGTTTAATTGTAAAACATAATCAACAAATTCAGGCACATCAATTTCTTCTTTAGTTAACGTACTTTTCTGCAATAAAGAAAAATTTAATAAGTCCTTCACTAACAAATTCATATCTTGTGTTCCCTGAATAATAAAGGTTAAATATTGTAACTCATTTTCATTTAAGTGGTTTTTTGCCGTCTTTTTTAATAATTGAGAAAAATTAGAAATTGTTTGGAGCGGTGATTTTAGGTCATGAGAGGCGATGTAAGCAAAATTTTCTAACTGTAAATTAGAAGCTATATATTTTTCTAATTCTTTGTTTTTACAAGCTACTCTATGTTCTGCCTTCTTAAGTTCTTGATTGCTAATTTCTAAAAAAGAATAAGCAGTTTGTTTTTGAGAATAAAAATAAAGTAAAAAGCAAGACATCAATACTAGAAAAAGGATACTAATAACCATCTTATTTCTATTTGCCTCACTCAAAGATAATTCTGCTTGTAACTGTTGTGACTTTATTTCTCGCTCTTTCACTTCCTGTGCATGTTGACTCTTTTCTTTAATTAAAGCAATTTCATTTAATCTATCTTTTTGAAACTTTTCTTCAGACGCACTGATATAAATTTTGTTATAAGTCAATGCTTTTTTAAAATTTCCTCGATTACTATAATAGACCGATATAAGGTTACTAGATTCTTTTAATAAAATGTTATCCTCATTTTCTAATGCCCATTGATAGACCTGTTTTAAATTTTTTAAGTTATCTTTTTTAGGCTTAATGATGGCTTCTAATTTAATTAAAGTTAATCTGGCACTCAATTCTTGCCTTTTATTATAAGATTTATTGGTTATGGCAAGCGCTTTATGGATATAATCTTCTGCTGCGATATAGTCTTTTTCAATACTAGAAATTTGACTCATGTAATTATAGACCATCGTTAAATCGGGAAAACTTCCAAGGGAATTTATTTGTGCTAACCCTTTCTCTAATTGCGCTAGGTTCGCTCAAATTTTTGATTAATACATAAATTACACGAAATAATAT
>JAFMDF010000511.1 GCA_017857395.1 Bacteroidota bacterium
TATTTAACATATTAATTTTAGGATTTCTACGGATAATTAATACATCCATAAAAAAATCTGTTGTGCAACCTGTTCTGCATTCTGCTGTCTATAAAATCAAAACAATATTTTCAGTAATCAAAAAAAATCACAATATGAAATTACCCGTTTTGACTTTATTTGCAACGCTATTAACCATCGGAACTACTTTTGGGCAATGGGACAATCAACTAGAACTATCTCATAAAATAACGACTGAGACTAAAAATATTACTGGCTTCGACAAAATCGAAGTAGGAGAAGATTTTGAGGTCTTTATCAAATTCTCTGATCAGGCAGAAAGTATAAAAATAGAAGCCAATGAAAATTTACATGATTACATTATTGTAAAAAAAGAGGGCAATACTTTAAAAATAGATACGAAGAGTTACAGCACAGGAAATTATAATTCCAGAAAAAGAGGGGCGAAAGAAAGATTAGTCGCTTATGTGACCGCTAAAAATTTAACGGCTATTGAAGGCGATGAAGATGTCACTATTGAATTAGACGATAAGTTAGTGGCGAATACTTTAAACATCAAATTAAATGAAGACTGTCAGGTGATGGAAAGTGTTTAACGGTCAACTGTGATTGTACGCTAAGAGCAGCCATCGAAGAGGCCAATGCTTTAGCGGGCTATAATAATATCTGTTTTGACATTCCAACCACGGATGCAAACTATAATGGCACCAATTGGACCATCAGTCCTCAAAGTGCTTATCCAAATATCACCGAGGGCGTTTATATTGGGGGCTTAACCCAAATAGGAGCTAGTTTTGGTACTTTGAAAATAGAAATCGATGGAACAGGAGCAGGGGCTAATGTAAATGGTTTCAATGTCACTACTGGAGCTAATAGTAGTATTATCGAAGGTTTAGTGATTAATAACTTTAGTAATGATGGTATAGCAATCAATTTAGTAGATTCTATTCAGGTAAGAGGTAATTATATTGGCACTGACCTAACAGGAACATTGGATAGAGGAAATGGGGGGAATGGTGTTACTATCGAAAATGGTTTTGACGCAGTTGTAGGTAGCCCAACCACTAGTGAATCTAATATCATAGCTTATAATACCGGGGATGGAATAGAATTATTACAATTCGCTTATAGAAATTCATTTTTAACCAATAGTATTACCGATAACGGTGGCCTAGGCATTGACCTTGGAGGAGATGCAGTTACAGCCAACGATGCAGGGGATACCGATGGAGGTGCCAATAACTTATTAAACTTTCCAGAACTGGCAGGTATTGCCATTGTTGGCGGAGATGTTTATTATGATTTCTTTTTAGATGTACCTGCCGGAGATTACCGTATTGAATTCTTTAAAAATACTGCCGCAGACCCAACCAACCACGGTGAAGGAAAGACCTTTATTGGCGCTTTAAATATTAACCACCCTGGAAGTGGAAAAGAACAATTCTTTGGTAGCTTTACTCCTGTAGTAACAACTAATCTAGGGGAGTATATTACTTTAACCAATACCCTTTGCACTGATGGAACCTGTGCTGATTTCCATGAAACTTCAGAATTTAATGGACATTACATAGCCGAAAGATGTTTAGATATTACCGACCCAGGAAGTATTACTGGAGATGAAATTAGTTGCGATAGTCCATTTAATCCTGGTGTGATTACCTCATTAACAGAGGCCTCTGGAGGAGAAGGCGGTCCAGTTTATTATCAATGGCAAGAACGTCCTCAGGGGACTGGGGTTTGGAATGATATATTAGGGGCGACCTCCAAAGACTATGACCCCCCTGCAATCATCATAACCACCAGTTATCGAAGAAGAGCCATTCGAGCAAAATGTTCTACTACCTGGATGGAGTCGAATACGGTTAATAAAACGATTATGGTTGGGGCAAGTGCGACAATAATTACCGCCCCAAGCGGTCAAAATGGATATTTGTGTGGCGCTACTGCTTATGAATTTGAAGCAGCCGATGAAGGACCTAGTGCCAGTTATGTTTGGGATTTTGGGGAGAATGCCAACCCAAGATTCGAAACTGGAAAAGGGCCTCACACGGTTGAATATTTGACTCCTACTGATTCGTTGGCTGTAGTTAATAGCATCATATTGAAAGTAGATAATAACGGTTGTACAGCTTATGATTCGACTTCTTTTAGTATCCATCCAGTGGTATTTAGTACGAATGTAACATCTACCAATCCAACGACTTGTGGAGGTAGCGACGGTAGTATTGATGTAGAACCAACTGGGGAAAGAGGACTATGTATTCGCATAAGTTTAGATGGTGGACAGACTTACCAGCCTGACGGACAGTTGACCTTCACAGGATTAAGTCAAGACACTTATCATGTTGTTTTAAACTATTGCAGTGTGGACTGTCCTAATGTATACGGGCTTATTACTCTTGAGGAACCTGATAATATTATTGCGACCAATGATGAAATTCAAAATGCTTGCCCGGGCTTTGCCTTGACGGGTAATGTTGCCTATAATGATGAAAATATCGATGGAACAATTTATTCTCTTTTAGCTAATCCTACAAAGGGTACTGCAAGTATGGCTACCAATGGTGAATTTGAATATACGCCGAGTATTTATGAATGCGGGACGGACCAATTTGTCTATCAGGTGTGTAATACCACAACTGGCTGTTGTGCTTCTGCTATAGTTACTTTAAACTTTGAAGATAACCTTGCTCCCGATTTAAGAAATGTACCCGCAGATTTGACCATCAATTGTGATGAAGAAATTCCATTAGCACCGCTTGTGTCAGCATTTGATAATTGCCCTTTTATTTCTATTGATAAAACAGAAACCAGCAATCAAGGAGAAGATGGCTGTGCCCTCTATGATTATGCGATTACACGAACATGGACTGCCACCGATGCTTGTGGGAATACGGCAAGGGATGAACAAATTATTGAAATTCAAGATATTACACCTCCTAGTATTTATAGAATCTATACTTTACCAAATGGTAAGAAAATGGTAGCAGGATTAATGAAAAATGTGACCCATCGTTGGAAAAGTATACAGTTTCCTTTAGAATTTCCAACTGCCCCAATAATTTTCACTCAATTGGTGACTAATGATTCCTCTGCGGCTGTAGTTCGATTGAGAAATATTTCGAATGGGCAGTTTGAAGTAAGGTTACAAGAGGAAGAAGCTAATGATGATGTACAGGCAGAAGGAGGGAGTGTGGCCTGGATAGCCATCGAAGCTGGAGCCAATATAACAGATTATAATTTAGAAGTAGAGACTGCACTGGTTTCGGACGCTCTTGTCAATGTCAACTTTGCGAATGTTTACGATGGTCCACCAGCCTTTTTTACTAGCATCCAATCTGTATTTGAAAGTGACCCTGCGAATACTCGAACCCAAAATTTAAGTGCTGCGGGTATATCCTTAAAGGTTCAAGAGGAAACTTCTGCAGATACTGAAATAGAGCACACACCCGAAAGAGTAGGTTATTTAGCAGTAGATAGTTTGACTTATCTTACCAATAATAAAGGAGCAATAATTGGAGAAGTAGGTTCAGTGGATATGACCAATGGTATTGTAGTCATTTCCTCTAATAATTACTATTATAACCCAATAGTTATTGCCAATTATATTAATAATAGCCAAACCGAGCCAATTATGGTGGGGGTCCGTGTTTTATCAGGTAATTCATTTGAGTTAGAATTGAAAGGCTGGGACTACCAAACCAATGTACCAATGACAGGAAAAATTGCCTTGATGATTGTAGAAGGTAGCTTACCACTAGATATTTCAGAAGTTTGTATAAATGGTACAGATAGTTTAGTTTTAGGTGTTGATATTGTAGCTATAGATAATTGTGATAATAATATAAGTATCGTTTTTGATGAAACAGTCACTTATACTAGCACAGATAAAATTGTAAGCCGTACTTATTCTGCTACTGATGAATGTGGCAATGAAACGAGCTTGGTTCAATCCGTTATCTGTTCAGGTGTTGCCTTGAGAGCTAAAGCCTTTCTTCAAGGGGCAGCTATTGGTGGACAAAATGGTTTGATGCGAGATGATTTACGCGAAAAAAATCTAATACCTCAGAGGGAACCCTATACCGACTTAGAAGGATTTGGTCACTTTGGTGCTGGTGGAATCGAAACATTAGACCCTTTACTATTAATGGTTACTGGTGAAGATGCCATTGTGGATTGGGTGATGCTAGAATTAAGAGATAAATTTAATCCAAGTACCATCATTACCAGCCAATCTTGCTTGATTCAGCGGGATGGAGATATTGTCAATGTCGAAGGGGATAGCATCATTATTTTTGAAAACGTTCCAGTTGATGATTACTATGTATCTATCAAACACCGAAATCATCTGGCGATGTACTCTTTGTACCCTGAAAGATTTGGACCATCTTTGATTCCTTATGTAGATTTTACTAATCCTTTTACACCTGTTATGGGAGATGTTCCTGGGATAACATTTGGAGGTAAACGAGCCATGTGGTCGGGCGATGTTAATGGGGATGCTCAAATTATTTTTCAAGGGCCCAAAAATGATATTTTTCAAATGTTTATGTTCATCTTATTGGATGAAGGGAATACACGTTTCCTAACCAATTATATTAGTCAAGGCTATACTCAGAGAGACTTCAATATGGATGGTAAGGTCATTTATCAAGGACCTGATAATGATCGATCTCCATTATTATACCATACCGTATTAGAACACCCTGAAAATGATGGACATATCACCAATTTTATTGTAGAAACGGGAGTACAAAGAGACAGCATTATCGTCGAACCTGATTGGTATAGTTCAAATACTTGTGTAGAAGGGAATACCCTAGTGGTTTACGCATGAAGTTCTAAATAGTATTTATTGTAACTTTGCGGT
>JAFMDF010000137.1 GCA_017857395.1 Bacteroidota bacterium
CGTTTTTTACATATTTTTATTTCTTTAACTTACCTGTTTTGGCGATGACATTGTAATGTATTATTTGGAAAATATTTTTGTGAAATCTTCTATATCAATTTTGTGCCATTTTAATCAATAAAGTTGAGTGCTTCAAAAGCAACTGATGCATTTACTTGTTCTATATAAATGAAAATTTAGACTTCTCCCCTACCCTTTTTCTTGTTCAATACAGCCTATAATTTTTCTTTCACTTTATTTAGTCAAAATATTGTTTGTGTAAATTAAATTACTTTAATTTGTAATTAAGTTATTTAAATCACAAAAGTTTTTTAAATAAAAAAAATAATTTAAATTACTTAAAATATTTATTGATTACTATGGCAACTACACGTGTTATTTCAATTGCTAACCAAAAAGGTGGGGTTGGCAAATCTACTGTCACAATGCTGCTGGCTACTGCCTTGGCAAAACAAAAGAAAAAAAAGGTACTAATTTTAGATACGGATTCTCAAGCATCTGTTTCTAGTTGGCTAGACTCCGAACGGAATCTATATGATGGTGAACCTTTGGTCGAAGTTGAATCCTATCAACCCAGAAAAGTAATGGACTTTTTAAAACGTTTTGGGAATGATTACGATGTCATCTTCATTGATATTCCTCGAATGACAGATAATTCTAAGGATTCAGCAACTGTTATGCTATTATATATGTGTGATTCTGTACTAATTCCTGTAATTGGTTCGCAATTAGATGTTTTATCAACTAATAATTTTGCATCTTTAGTGAAGGAGGCAGCAGAGGAAAAGAAAAATTTAGATTTTGATTACCGATATTTTGGATTCATTAATCGGGACAATCAGCGAAAAGACAATGAGCAAGCAAGAAAAGTATTAGTGAATAAAGTAGGTTTACCTATGTTAGATGCTAGTCTGAAAGACTTAAAATTATTTACCACCCCTTCTTTATACGAATCTATTTTAGATACTGCCGAAGGACGACGACGATTTGAACCTTTCTTTAATGAAGTATTAAAAAAACTTAAAATTAAATAATAGATATGGCTAAGAAAAGAGACCCATGGGATTTATCCGCAACAGCAATTGAGAAAAAGGCTAAAGCATCTATTAAAGAAATAGCGCCGAAAACCTCAACGACTAAAAAAAACACCAAATCTGTACCTGTTGAACCCGCTAAAAAAGTTGGACGACCCAGAGTTTCAGAAGAACCTCTAAAAGTATTGAGAGTTTTTGAATCCGTTCATAAACTAGCTCGGAAAATGGCTGCAAATAATGATGTAACGATAATTGAATATATGAATGATTTAATACAACGGGAATATGAACGCGCCAAATAAAAGCTATTTAAATAATAAAAATTACTTTTATTATGATTGAAGCAATTAGAGTAATTTAATTTATTTAAATCACAATAAAGATAGATTTTCCTAAAGAAAAAGTTATTTATGTTATTTAAATAACTTTTAAAATACCTTTTATGTAATATAAATTACGTAAAAGGTATTTTTATTTTAGGTGACTTTTGTAATTTAAATTACTTTTATAGTTGCTATATATAATATAAGTAACAAAAATTATTTAAATAACAGCTAATTGATAATGTCTGTTTTTGTTTAAGTTACTTCTGTTATTTATATCATTTAAATTACTTAAATTTCCTGCTTGAATAAAATAAGTAACAAAAGTTATTTAAATAACATAAATAGTATCCGCTTTATTTTAGGTGACTTTTGTAATTTAAATTACTTTTATAGTTGCTATATATAATATAAGTAACAAAAATTATTTAAATAACAGCTAATTGATAATGTCTGTTTTTGTTTAAGTTACTTCTGTTATTTATATCATTTAAATTACTTAAATTTCCTGCTTGAATAAAATAAGTAACAAAAGTTATTTAAATAACATAAATAGTATCCGCTTTATTTTAGGTGACTTTTGTAATTTAAATTACTTTTATAGTTGCTATATATAATATAAGTAACAAAAATTATTTAAATAACAGCTAATTAATAATGTCTGCTTTTGTTTAAGTTACTTATGTTATTTATATAACTTAAATTACCGCTTACCTTTGTTATTTATATTACTTCTGTAATTTAAATAACTTTTATGTTCTCTTGTTTGATTTATTTCTTTTATAGCTTTAGTATCTTTTCTCAAAGTGTTTTAGAAACATTTGTAGGATTGTTGTAATTAGTTACCTTCTACTTAAATTGAGGAGGTGCAATCCAGCAAAGGCTAATGAAATATAGAAAAACAGAATAAAAGTCACTTAAATTATTTAAATAACTTTATTGTTCCCAATAATATTGATGCAGTCAAAATATAGATTCCCTTAAATTTAAGACGTTTTGGGGAGATAAAATTCAATTCGGCACTACTTACAATATTCATACTTTAATGCGCTTAAAATGCACTTAAATACCTTTAAAATTGAAAAATACTAGTAATTTAAATTCCATCTTTTTTAATAAGACGAACGGAAAGCTCAAAATAGAGCTCTATTCTTTGGTTTAAGCTGGTGTAAATTATAAACCATTTACATAGTATTAAATCAAGATAATAAAAGTTATTTATATTACATTTTTTACATAAAAGACTAAGTAATACTAGCAGTTACCTCAACAAATACTTGTTGATTCAGGTTGATAGGACTTTAACCAACATGAGGAAACAATAGACTTTATATCCTAATTTTTGCATTAGCCGAGGTATTTTTAAAATAATTTAAATAACATAAATTACTTTTTTTTAAAAAACACTAAACCTGAAAATTTGAAGAAATGCTTTTAAGAATTTAAGGCTCTTCTAAAATCCTCTGCACTCAAATGATACTATTTATTTTTCTTTTTAATTTTATTACACATAAGGAAAACGAATTACTTTTAAAGTAATTCGTTTTCCGAAGACCTACCTTTACCCTAAAACAAAAATGTGACCTATTCCATATTACCAGTCTTCTAATAGATTTACTATCTTTGATTTTTATCACTAAACTAACGATATGGCTGAAGAAAGTAAAGACAAAAAACAACAGCAAGTAGCAATCAGTCGCCGCAAAATTATGGGCGAGGCACCGATTGTAACCAATGAAATAACCGACCGATGTCTCTATTCTGGTTTTTTCGGAACGATGGATTCTGCCCGAATGAAGAGAGTAATGGACGGTGTATTATCTTTGGCTGCTAACTCAGATAATGATTTGATAATTATTGACTTATCTAATGTAGACGTAATTGATAGCGCAATTGCGATGCAACTAGTGAAGTTGAATAAAACATTGCAACTGGTAGGCATGGATACTATTTTTTGTGGTATTAAACCAATCGTTGCGCAGTCCATGGTTTCCGCAGGTGTAATTTTAGATAATATTTATGTTGCCAAAAACCTGCGTCGGGCATTAAAGGAAGTTTATCGAAGACAGGGAATAGAATTAGTTTCTATCAAAAAGGGATAGTGTATGGAATTAGAAAATTGTCTAGTTATACCATTGAAAATTGAAAAAGATGTTGCTTTGGCTAGAGATGAGGCAAAAGCAGTAGCGACAGCAATGGGCTTTGATGACCTAGCACAATCGGAAGTTGCTTTGGGTGTATCTGAAATATGCCAAAATGCAGTTCGACATGCTAGTGATGGTGTAGCAACAATTAGCACGCATAATGGCGACAAAATACTTCGAATCATAGTGGAAGATGACGGGGTTGGCATTCCTGATATTTCAGCCGCCATGCAAGAAGGTTTTTCAACTATTTCAACGAGCTTAGGCATCGGTTTGGAGGTTGCCAAAAGAACCATGGATAAATTCCATATTGAATCGAATATCCATAAAGGCACAAAGATTATTTTAGAAAAGCATTTGCCTTTACCTGAGACTTTTTTAGAATTCGGCTATGTTTCTGTTCCGGAAGAAGGAAATGAATTTAATGGAGACCAGGTTCTAATTCGAACCTTTGATGGAGATAAAGTATTGCTTAGTGTGATTGATGGATTAGGACAAGGTTATGCCGCTCATAAAATGGCCGTTGGAGTCAAAGAAATCCTAAATAACAATTTCGACTTACCCTTAATTGATTTAATCAAACGCTGTGACCAATATATTAAAGTTGCCTCACCAGAGGGAGGAATCGCCATGAGCGTAGCACTCATTGAACAAAATAAATTAAGCTATTTAGGTATTGATGACACCCATGCTTATCTTCAAAATGAGGTATTAAATTTGCTGCCCAACTTTGAAGGTAGAGTAGGGGGGCGACAAATGAGAAGTTTAAAAGTTAGGGAATATCCATTAGCTGCTAATGATATTTTTATGCTGTGTACGGACGGTATAAAAACACAAGTAAACTTAGAAGGAATAGATGAAAACTATTCCGCACAAAATTTAGCAACGACTATTTTTAATCAATATCATCGGGTCTATGGAGATGCTACCGTTTTAGTCGTCAAATACCAACCAAGCTATGGATAATTTTACAGAAACGTATGATTTTTTGGTCGCTATTATCGGAAGTGTACCTTTTGGCATCATTGCATTAGATTTAGATGGAGAAGTGACGATGTGCAATGAATTAGCATTAACCCATTTGAATATTGACAAAACTGTTAATGGCTTTATTGAAAAAGAGTTATTAAATTATATTTCAGCTATTCCGGAACTACCCGAAATATTGTTAAAATGCCTTGACAAAGGGCGTAAACCATTTAATCTTTCTGCCCTCTCTCCTAATAATAGGTACCTGAATATCAAAGGACGCCCCGTTCTGAATGGAATGATAATTTCTACAGAAGACGTTACCAAAGCAAAAGAAATGGAGATGGCCAATCTAACCTCCATGTTAGAAGGACAAGAAACAGAAAGGCGACGGTTGGCGAAAGAATTACACGATGGAATTGGCCCCTTAATGTCCACCATCAAACTTAACCTTGATGGTGTCAAAACAGAATTAAGCGATAAATTACCTAAAGCTGCTAAAAAGATAGCTGCTATGGAGGAATTAGTGCAAACGGTAGCTACTGACTTACGAAGTATTTCTCATGCCTTAATGCCAAGTGCCTTAATAGATTTCGGATTGGTAACGGCTTTACAGAATCTTTGTATGAAAGCCAATGAAATAGGTGAAACGAGCGTTGAATTTTATCATTCTGGTGTCAAGGAACGCCTCCAACCAAATATGGCGTTAGGCTTATTTAGAATTACACAAGAACTCTTAAATAATGCCTTCAAATATGCCCAAGCAAAAACTATTCATGTGCAACTGATTCAACATAAAGATTCCATTATGCTAACAGTTGAAGATGATGGGGTAGGCTTTGCACCTGAAAAATTAAAGGAGCTAGTAGATAAAGGAATTGGCTTACAAAACATCCAAACTAGAACCCAAACATTGGGTGGTACAGTTAACATTGAAACACAATTAGGGCAGGGAGTTATGACGACTATTGAAATACCTATTTAAAAAGAGGCGAGAAGTCAGACCGTTATCTTCGATAACTGTCAAACCACTTCGTTGTCAGATTTGTCTCGTTTTC
Organism: Bacteroidota bacterium; assembly: GCA_017857395.1. GTDB lineage: Bacteria > Bacteroidota > Bacteroidia > Chitinophagales > Saprospiraceae > JAFMDF01. The sequence goes on from JAFMDF010000137.1 coordinate 5,529, forward strand.
AACGTCATAAATCTGACCTCTGACAGTAAATTTTAATTTACGGTCTGACCTCTGACTTCTAAAAAAAAACTATGATAAACATATTAATCGCAGACGACCACAAGGTTTTTAGAGAAGGCATTATTTCTATTTTAGAAGATGTGGAAGATATTACCGTGATTGCCGAGGCAGCTGATGGGCGAGAAGTATTGGAACGCCTTAAAGAAGTTCAACCCGAAATCATCCTTATGGATATTACGATGGGTGACACCAATGGAATTGATACCACCAAATTGGTCAAAGCAGCCTATCCGAACATTAAAATATTGGCACTTTCGATGCACTCTGAAAGTGGCTATATTGTAAAAATGTTAGAGGCTGGCGCATCAGGTTATCTACTCAAAGATGCAGGTAAAGAAGAAATGGAAAATGCCATTCGTGTAGTCGCCAAAGGCAATACTTATTATAGTCAGCAAGTGTCTTCCATTATCGTCCAACATTTGACGAATCCAAACAAACCTAAGGCAGATAAAGGCGGTGTGCCCTTAACTAAGCGAGAGGTAGAAGTTTTAAGGCTCATTGCTAATGAATACTCTAATCCAGAAATTGCTAAAGAACTCTTTATTAGCATTCGGACAGTCGATACGCATCGGCGTAATTTATTGGAAAAATTACAGGCTAAAAATACGGCTGGGTTGGTCCGATACGCTATAAAGCATGGGATTGTGGAATAAACTACGCAATTTACCTACTCCCTAAGCGATTCACTCATTTTTAAAAATACGCTTTTCTACGCTTAAAATAGCCTTTAAATACCGCCAACTTTGCATCATCCTATTAATCTAAATTAAAAAATTAATTAAGATGCAGATGCTAAATTTAAAGAATCTGACTGACGAGCAATTAGTAACTGAATTTAAGCAAACTAGAGATAATGCCATCTTTGGTGAAATCTATAACCGATACTACCAAAAGGTTTATCATACCTGTTTGGGCTATACCAAAAGTAGAGATACTGCTTTTGATTTAGTACAAGATGTGATGGTAAAAATGATGGACAAATTACCTGCATTAGAACATGGACATTTATTAGGACTTTGGATACACCGAGTCACTTCCAATTACTGTGCAGACCAATATAAAAAACGAAAGCGCTTTCAAACAGAAAGCATCGACGACCGATTTGATATGGTAGCAGAAGAAATAGATATGGAGGCAATCTTACTCAAAGAAGATTTATTGGATGGTATGGAGCAAATGATGGAAGAATTAGGGGAAGAATCAGCTGCTATTCTACGATTAAAATATTTAGAAGGAAAATCTGTAAAAGAGTTGCAGTCTCAGTTAAACTTAGGCCCAAGTGCTGTAAAAATGCGCTTAAAAAGAGGCCGAAGTAAGATTGCTGAACTATATAACTCACGTCCAAGGGTGGCGATGTCCTAACCAAATCAAACTTTCTAACCACCCTTTCCGAAGTATCTCCTGAGACTTCGGATTTTTTTTGTTATAAACTGAGTGACCTATTTTCTAAAAACAGTCTTCTTTATAGCCATTCAAATTTGGCTATTCATAGGATTACCAAAATTAGAAAATATGAAAACCATTTTATTCCCTTTTAATATTGAACAAGACAATAAAGCTGCTTACGCCAAAACAATGGACATGGCACAGCAAATGCAAGCAAAAGTGATTTTTTTTACTTGCCTGCCTGATTTAAGTCCTACACTTAAGGATAAAGCTTATTTTCATTTATTGGGATTAAATGGTGATTATCAAACGAATCATAACAACTGGCAATCTATACCTAATGTGAAAACAGAACGGGTTTTTACAACTGGTAATTTTGATTTAAATCTTAAGGAATTATTAGAACGTACCCTAGTAGATTGGATAGTGCCAACTACCGTTATCAAAAAATATTTTTCCGCTACTTACGCTCAGAGTCCCAGTTTAAAGATGATTAAAACAACTCAACCTTATTATCCAAATTTATCAGTAGAGAATAGTCGATTTTAAATGGTTGGAATCACTTATCTTTAAACCTTTTTAAGGAATTGAATTATTCATAAGACCATAAAATAACCTCAAATTGAAGGAACAAATTTTTACGAACCTAGAATATATCCTTACATTTAGTTTACTTATAGCAATCACTTTTCTGATTGCTTTTTTAGTAAATCGCTTTTTTAACCGATTGATACAACACTCTACGGACGTATTGCAAAATGACCCTACGAATTATCAGTTTTTAAGACATGCTATCAGAGCCATTGTTTTTTTATTGGGGTTTAGTGCGGCTATTTATTCAGTACCAGGCTTAAAAGCGGTTGCAAGTTCTTTATTGGCTGGTGCAGGGATATTAGCCATCGCCGTTGGTTTTGCTGCTCAACAAGCCATGAGTAATATCATAAGCGGTTTTTTCATAGTGCTTTTTAAACCTTTTAAAGTCAATGATCGCTTAACGATTCGAGGTACTTTAACAGGAGTTGTGGAAGATATTACATTGCGGCATACCGTCATTCGGAATTTTGAAAATAAGCGAATTATTATCCCTAACTCCATTATTAGTGACGAGGTAGTTATTAACTCTGATTTTGCGAATGACAAAATTTGTAAATGGATTGAAATTGGCATCAGCTACGATAGTGATATTGATAAAGCCAAACAAATAATGAAGGAGGAAGTCTTACAACATCCCTTACATTTGGATAATCGTAGTCAAGAACAAATAGATGCAGGAGACCCAGAGGTCATGGTTAGAGTTATATCTTTGGGCGAATATTCGGTCAATTTACGAGCTTGGGCTTGGGCAAAAGATAGTCCCGATGCCTTTGTGTTGAGTTGTGATGTCTATGAAAGTATTAAAAAACGATTTGATAAGGAAGGCGTTGAAATTCCATTTCCGTACAGAACGCTTGTTTACAAAAATGGACCACCAAAAGATAAATAACGATGAGAAAAACTAGAAAAAAAATTGGTACACCTCCAGGTTCGGTCATCTTTACAGGAAATCAGAAAGTGGAAAAGGTGCAAATTCACTATCTGAAATATAATGCCAACCAATTTGAAGAAACTACCCAAGACAACCATACTGCCTTGACCCTGCATGAATCCAAAGAAGAATTGGTGGATTGGTATGACGTTCGAGGCATCCATGATACAGAGTTAATTCAAACTATTGGAAATACGTTTCAACTCCACCCCTTAATTTTAGCCGATGTGGTAGATACACAGCAGCGACCAAAATTTGAAGAATATGAGAATGGTATTTTTCTTATCTTGAAAGCATTAAATTTTGACCAAGAAAAACAAGCGATTGATAGAGAACAAATAGCCTTATTTTTCCGCGAAGGATTAGTCCTAACTTTTCAAGAAGACCATACCGACCTTTTTGAGCCTGTCCGTAAGCGTATTTATAGCGGAAAGGGTAAAGTTCGCCAAAAAGGGGCCGATTATTTAGCTTATGCATTAGCAGATAATTTAGTGGACCATTATTACGTCGTCTTAGATGCCATAGAAGAGCAAATAGAGCTATTAGAAGACGATTTACTAGAAAATCCAGATAGTAGCTCCAAAGGCAAAATTCACCAGCTTAAAAAAGAAATCATTCGAGTACGCAAATCTATTGCTCCTCTTCGAGAGGCCATTAGCCGTTTTAGTAAATCGGATAATGCGTTAATTAAAGAAAGCTCGGTTAGTTATATCCGAGATTTATATGACCACACTATCCAAATCATGGACTCGGTAGATAATTTTCGGGATGTCCTTAATGGCTTACAAGATTTATACATCTCCGAAATTAGCTTTAGGATGAATCAAGTGATGCAGGTTTTGACCATCATTACGACCATTTTTGTACCGCTATCTTTTTTGGCAGGTTTGTATGGGATGAACTTTGAGCATATGCCTGAATTACATTTTAGATATGGGTATTTTGTTTTGTTAGGAGTGATGTTTTTAGTAGCCGCAGGTTTGGTTTTATGGTTTAAACGAAAACGTTGGTTTTAAAATTAAAATTTAATGATTTTAGATAAAAGAATCCCATTAGCCTATTGGTTAAAAATTATCAAGTGGGATTTGATATTTATTCCCACTTTTGCTGTTGCAGCCCACTATTTAACTGACCACTTTTTAAAATTGACCATTCCATTAAGCATACCTGCTTTTTTAGGTCTAAAAATTAATAGGATAGAATTGATGAAGATTCTTAGTCCTCTTAGTTTCCTTTTGGGTTTTATATTTTTATCTTCCATGATTAACTATTGCTGATTATAAATCAATAAAGGAATCCAAGTCTCCTCCACAATCTTTTCCGTCAAACTAGGCTTTATAGTATCATACCATAAAGTTTTATGCCTTTTGAGCATCGCCACCAAATTTGCTTTATCTGCCACTAAAACCTTTTCCAATTCCTTTTCTGGTTGACCAACCAAAACGCTAAATTTAAAATCTTCGAAAGGCAGTACTTTTTGAAGGAGTTTCATTCTTCGTTCGGCATCGGGTTGTTCTTTTTTCGTTTTACAAATATGGACACAATGCAATTTTGCTTTAAAAATATCCATCCAAACCCTAAATTCTAGCATAGCCCCCACATCTTCCAAAGAGAAATTAGTGGTATAAACAATTTGCTGAATACGCTGAAAAGTCTTCACCATTGGTACTAGTAACACCGGGCACTTTACCGATTCTGCAATCCCCATTGGTCGGTTAATGAATTTTAATTTCCTCCAATGCCGATTTTCTGGCACACCAATCACCAATAAATCAGGTTTCAATCCAGAAGTTATCCGTATTAATTCATCACTAGGAGAACCAAAAGCAACTCTAAGGTCAACTGAAACATTATGAAATTGCTTTCCATGATGATTGGCAAAAACAGTTTTTAATTCTTCTGTTTTAGCTGCGTGATGTACTTTAATTTTTTTGGCATTCCCCTCTAATGCTTTTGGATACTCAGCAATATGAACTACCGTTAACTTAGCTCCAAAATATTGTGCTAATTTTAGAGAATACTTCAGGGTAACAGCAGTCAAATCAGAATAACTAATACCTACTAAAATATGTTTCATCGTTTAATTTTTTGATAAAAAACGGAATACAATAGAACAAGTCTTTCTATATTTAAAATAAGTTGTTATTTATTATTAGGAAGACCTATTATTGAAATTTGGTCACTTCTTTTTTTAGCTTTTTCCAGATTATCTGCTATCGCTATATTTAGCGATAACTGAAATTAAGTCTAATCTGGCGGTTGGTCAAATTGAAAATGGAGAGACCCTTTCGCACCTTTGTATGCAGCAATTTCCTTAGCAGCAGCGGACATAGCAGAAAGATAGGGTATAAGCCAATATATTTGTATGGGCGGAAAAATCGAATAATGCGTTATTATACATATAGGTAGGCACAATAGCATCAAGTGCAGCGACTTAGATGGTCGCTCTAATTTGGTTATTGGATTTCCTTTTTAAGCGCTTAGCTTATTCAAACCCAATATGAAAAAGCGCATCTCCTTGATTAACAACAGGGGTATGATTAGAATTTAAAACATACCCTGCTTGAGGGTTTTTAAAAAACTCTTCAAAATTGCCGAAAGGGTCAGAAATACTTCCCAATTGTGCCCCTTTTTCTACACGCTGTCCTGCACTTACATAAGACCGATAGATACCCGAATGTTTAGCTCTAAGCCATTTGGAATTTTTAATAATAATAGCTGGTTTTTCTTTATTAGGTACCGTAATTTCAGTCTTTTCGTGGTCAGGGTCTAAAAATTGACATCTTAATACTCCTTTTTCTTCTTTAATATTATGACAATGAAAACTGGAAGTACAGGCACCAGAATCTATCTTAATTTCAATACCCCATAAATCTAATTGTGGAAAGTCTACAATATCTTTTCTGCCAATTAAAATTTTCTTGATGCGTTTTTTCAAAAATGTTTTTTGATATAAAAATTAATTAAATGCGATTTCTCCAAAAGTAAGCTTATCCTAGTAATTCTAAGATGATTTTAATTTTTTGATGAAGTTTTTTTAAGTCATGAAAAAAATCTACTATTCATCTAGCTTTCTAAACTTATTCAAGAAGAAGACTACTTTTTAGAATTTGGTCACCTAAATAATTTCTATGTCCCTACCTCCCCATTTTTAGACAAAAACACCGCAATAGGTCGTGTATTGGGAAACTGAGCAAAAATGATAATCAAAATAATGGTGATGGGTACACAAAGTAACATACCAACTATGCCCCATAAGATTCCCCAGAGGGCAAGAGATAGTATGACCACTAAAGGGCCAATATTTAATGTATTCCCCAATAAACGAGGTTCGAGAAAACTACCGATAGCAACCTGAATGCCTAATACGTTTTAGCGAAAAACTTTTGTTCAAAAAGCATAAAGACTACGTATATCAAAACCAAAAGGGCATTTTGTGCCAAGTTTCGCACCCCATTTAGAATTGGAGAGATGGCATTGGCTAAATTAAAATCTTTGGAAAGGGTAGTAAAATCAGGAATTGCTGTCATTCCGAAAGTGGCCAATACTCGCCCTAATTGTTGCTCGATATTCATTTTGTAATTAGGAGCAGCTACAATCATTAAATTGATATTTTGGGATAATAATTTCCCACGATGGCATTACCATCTAAAACGTTTTTCATATTTTCTCATTTACTATAAAGAAACTGGACAAAAGGTTACCCAATGTTTTTTCACCATTAGCGATGTCTAGAATTTCTTGCGTTTTGTTGCCTGTTCTTATAAAAAAATCACCGATTAAATATTGATGAGACTTAGGCGTTTGTGCTTTGGCAAAGTCTTTCAATTTTTCTGTTTGCAAATCAAATTGCGCCTCTAGGTAATTATCTAGTACTGGGTCGAGTATGATATTTGAGCCATAGTCATCTTCTAATACCGAAGGGCTGGGCAATGGAAATATATGCCCAAAATGGATGATTGCATTAAAATGTTGCCCAATGCGCAAAGCGTATTGATAAATATATTTAGTATGTTCGGCGTAATCTGTTAGAAAAAGGATGTTTTTCATTTTTGTAATTTTCAAAATGAAATAAGACCGTCTCCCCAATAAAGAGGAGACGTTCTTTATAACAACTTAGTCGAAGTCATGCAATTAAAGGCAACTAAAATAACTTCTTTTGAAGTCTCGTCTAGCTGCTAACTATTAGGAAAAATGATACTTAATTCGGATTGGAATTTTTAATAGTAAAAATGGCTGCAAGCTAATTGTAATGAGTGTTTGAAATTATAACTGTGCTTGCAGCCTTAAGTTTTGGTTAAAAAATTATTGGTATAGCAGATAGCCCATTTTTTTTCGAATCACTCGACTAATAATCTTAGGCGTACTTGGTGTAGGACGAGCAGCTGTTTTTTTCTTAGGTTGACTGCCTCCTACTTTTTCAATTAGACTCTTGGTAGTTGTCAATACTGCCATTAACCTTCTTTTATCAATCAATTGACCGGTAACACTACAAATACCATAAGATTTATTATGAATTCTTTGAAGTGCATTTTGTAAATCCATAACGTATCTTCTTTGGCGATTAGCCATTGCCTGTAATATCCCCATAGCAACACTATTGGAAGAATTATCTATCCTATCACCTTTATTATCCGTAGTTTCCGTAGCTTCTTGAATTTGAAAGTCCAGATTTTCTAATTGCCTTTGACTAAAAAATTCAGTTTTTCTTCAGAATTAATTACTATTTTTGCGCTGAAATAAGATGGATTAAAAATTTACGAAATTAACTTGGTTTCAGAGATATTACTTCCACACCTTGCCGAGCGATGCCCAATTCCGCTCGGCATTTTTTTTGGTACCGTTCAGAATTAAACAACTAGCGACTGTTGAAATTTCAAGCGACTCACAGATTCATAAGGTATTTCCCCTAAACCATAAGCTAGTAGTACTTCTATTATTCCTGGTTCTATCAAAGATAATAGAGGTTGTTCGACGGTTGAAAATCGCGGTAAGACTGCCTTTAGTTTTTTATCCCACAATGGAACACAAGTATCAAAATCAGTAGGTCTTAATACACCTCGGCAACTGAGTTTGCTACAATATAAAGGCATTTCATCTGCTGCATTGAGCAAGCCATAAACTTATAAGAGATGTGAAAAATCGATTGATTTAGTAACTTTATCTTTTGTATAAGTACTATTTTAATAGGACCAATATCTTTATTGACAACTGATATAAAAAGTATAACGAAATTTCACCGGGCTAATAGAAAAGCCGATTGATAAAATCAATCGGCTTTTCTTATTTAGTAGCTATTTCTAGATATTCTGCAAAAAAGTAATAATATCCTCTTCTGGTTGCAAGCCTAATTTCTTACGAATTCTATATCTAAAAACTTTAGCAGAATTAGTGGTCGTATTCCGTAAAAGGGCAATTTCTTTATTGGATAAATTACCACTCGTTTCATCACCGAGGCATGACTATATTTATCCCCCAAATAGGTGTCTCGCAAATTTGCATGTGCATCAATTTGAATGACCCCAATATCTTTTATGCCTGCATCCAATAAGCCTTTTACGACCCCGTAAGTAATCGAATGTTCGCCTCCTAATGCAATAGGGAAACCGCCCATTTTGACAATTTTCTGAATGTCTTTAGCGCCTTTTCCTTTAACATTTACAGGTGGATGCGTGTAGATACCCTGCTCACATGGCGTACTATAGCCATCCCAAGTTTCTAATTGCCAAGCCGCCTCCAGAATTTTTGCAGGGCTCTAGTAATTAGAGGATAGTTAGCATATTTTAAACCCACTATATATGGCAAATTAGATAATTATACCAAGCCCTCAAATCCCGCAATAATATCAAACAACTCCTCATCAATAGATGTCTGTCGTTGGCGATGATAATTTTGGTGAAGGTCCGTCAGCAGCTCTCCGATATTTTTTTCTGCTCGTTGCATAGCAGCCAATCGGCTGGCATTTTCGGCAGCTAACGATTCCGTGCAAGCTTTAAACAGACTGACAAAAAGATATTCGTGAATTAAAGCACTCAGCGTTTGATTAAAATGGGGGAGGACTTCGGGCAATTTATGGCTTATCCATGGGTGGCTACTCATTTTTTGTATCCATTCTTCATCTAATGGCAACATTCTTTCTACCACCTGTTCGTAGGTCGCACCCGTTACTAAATGATTGTGGAAAATATAAAAGGGAGAGGTCTGGCTGTCTCTCAATATTTGTCCGACCAAAGGAGTAACTGCTTTAATGGAATTTGGCACTCGGTACAATTTTACAAGTGGTAAGTTTTCCTCTAATAAATGGGCATAAACCCGTTCGCCCACAACCCATATTTTTTGCGCTCCTGAGAGTTTTGCAAGAGTTTTGACTACAAATTTGGATAATATCTCATTGAATTGCCCAACTAATCCCATGTCGCTACCAAAGACTACAGCTCCAATTATTTGTTCTGATTCCGTTTTTCTAAATGGTGTAGTAATTGTTTTTTGTTGGTTTAAACAGACCGATAAACCAAGAATAATCGTCCGATAATACTCTTTCATCGACCGAACTGAGTCTTCATATTGGCTAATTTTTGAGGCTGCCAATGCTTTCATTGTTCGAACAATTGATGCCAAGTCTTTGGTGCTTGCAATTCTCTGCCGCATATTTTCTGTATTACCACTCATCCTTATTCTTTTGAGTCCGTTAATCCTTCGTAAAATGCTAACACAAAGCGTGCCTTTGCTAAAATTTCCTGACTATCCTCTTTACTCAGTTTCTCAAAAGATAATAGTCGATTGCGAATAGTTTCTGGGAGTAGGAGTAGAATACTGCGCACCGCTTGCTCCGCTTTTTTCATGTTTTCCAACGGCACCTTATCGAATAAATTATTGGTTAGGGCAAGCAACACAATAATTTGTTCATGTAGCGGCAGCGGCTGAAATTGTGCCTGATTCAAACAAGCACGAATGCGCCTTCCATGTGCCAAGACTTTTCTGGAATGTTCGTCCATGTGCGTACCAAATCGAGCAAAAGTTTCCAATTCTTCAAATTGGGCATAAGCCAATTTAAGGTCGCCCGTTACACTTCTATAAACGGGTCGTTGTGCTTTTCCTCCTACCCGAGAGACAGATTTCCCAATATCTACGGCTGGCAATACACCCAATTGAAATAATTTGGGGGACAAATAAATTTGACCATCTGTAATAGAAATCAAGTTGGTGGGAATATAGGCGGAGATATTTCCTTCCTCTGTTTCTATAATTGGCAAGGCAGTTAAAGACCCTCCACCCAATTCTTTATTTAAATGCGTAGCTCGTTCCAATAGTCTGGAGTGGATATAAAAAATATCCCCAGGAAATGCTTCTCGACCAGTTGGGCGACGCAACAACAAAGATATTTCTCGATATGCCCAAGCATGGTGCGTCAAATCATCGTAAATGATAAGCACATCTTTCCCCTTTTCCATAAAATACTCCGCAATACTGGTCGCTGCATAAGGGGCAATATACGTTAGCCCCGGTGGGTCATCTCCTTCTGTAACGACCACCGTTGTATATTTCATCGCTCCTGCAGCTCGTAGGGTAGCGATTACCTTGGCAACAGTAGCTGCTCTTTGTCCGATAGCACAATAGACACAGATTACATCTTGGTTACGTTGATTTATAATCGTATCAACGGCAATGGCTGTTTTTCCAATTTGTCGGTCACCCAAAATCAATTCTCGTTGACCTCGACCAATCGGCACTAAAGCATCAATCACTTTTATGCCTGTTTGCAAAGGTGTACTGACGGGGGCTCTATCCAAAATTTCAGGTGCAGTTCGATTGATGGGCAATCGTTTAGTCGCAATAATAGGCCCTTTGCCGTCAATTGGATTTCCTAGAGGATAAATAACTCGGCCTAATAGTCTTTCTCCTACAGGAACGTCAACCACTCGCCCTGTTCGTTCCACCTCGTCACCAGCATGTAATTCCGTATGTTCCCCCAATAGTACAACGCCTATTTCCTTCTCTTCAATATTAAAAGCAATGCCGTAAAGGTCATTCGAAAATTTCAAGAGTTCTCCATATCCAGCTCTTGGAAGTCCCGTTACTTTCGCAATACCTGTAGAGACCGTTGTTGTTACGCCGATTTCCCGTGGAGTAAGTTGAGGGGCAAAGGATTCCCGAACCTTGCGAAGGTCTTCAAAAGTGCGGTCAAAGACGGCGCTTAAATTATCAAACGGTAGGTTCATTTTTAGTTGGTTTTGAAGTTGCTTGAAAATCTGGATGCCCATTGAGCATTTCAGCTAAAACTTTTTCCAGCGAATCGAGGTAATCTGCCACACTCCAAGCCATTTTATAGCCATCCACATTAAGTTCGATGCCACTAATTGTCTTGGACGAAATATCAAATCGGCATCGAATTGGGTCGCTGGTAAGCGGGAGAATTGCTTTTTCAATGGCTGCTTGCTGGTCGAGGGATAACTCAAAGGCGCTTTTGATGATAATCTCCTTAGCTGCTTTAGTCAAGGATTCGATGAGTCGCTCTTTTTCTTCTCCTTTAATTTGTGCCAATCGGCGAATAAATACAGCTACTATTTGTTCTTCCAAACTAGTGGATGCCAAATCAGCTAACACTTTTCGGGAAATAGCGATGACTTCTTGTTGTGTCCGTTCTCTGATTTCCCGACTTATATTTTGCTGGTCATTTTTTAGCGATTGTTCCAAATGTACCCTTAATGCTTCCGCTTCTATTCTGGCAGCTTCTAATAAAGCTTTATGCTTGGTATTCGCCGTATTAGTTGCCTCCGTAAGTAAGGTATCTCGTTCTACCTCAAAATCTTTATTCTTTTGGTGATATGTATTTTTTTCGGCTGCTGCCAAGGTCATTTTTTGCTCGGCTTCTGCTATTTGTGTTTTAATGCTATTTTCTCGCTCGTCTATAGCAGTCAATACAGGCGTAAAGAGCAACCGCTTCAGCAACCAAAGCAGCAGCAAAAAATTTAATACTTGTGCGATAACCGTAAACCAATCAATTAGCATAGCCTAGGAGATAAAGTGATTCCAAAAAGGGTTGGCAAAAAGTAGAATCATCGCCACCACAAAACAATAAATTGCGGTAGACTCAATCATCGCCAAACCTACAAAAAGGGTCCTGGTAATGGTATTCGACGCATCTGGTTGTTGCGCCAAAGCAGTCAAAGCCTGAACGACTGCTCTCCCTTCTGCTATGGCGGGTGCGATACAACCAATAAACATAATGACTCCAGAAGTAATAATGGAGACGACTCCAATAAGTGTTGCACTATCCATATTTTTTAATTTTTTATTAAAAAGAGAAGTCAGATGTCAGACCGTTTATTGCATAAACTGTCAGAAGTCAGATGGCTTTCTTTTTAAAATTTTGATTATCAATTACTTCTGATTTAAAATCTGACTTCTGACAGTCCCGAAAGCTTTTGATATAATTTTCAGTCTGACTTCTGCTGACCTCTAAAAATCATTTATTCTATTTTAAGATGTTGATTTTTCCCACTTTCTTGAATAGCTGCCGCAATAAAAACAGCTGCCAAAATGCTAAAAATATAAGCCTGTACCATCCCCGTCAGCAAACCAAGTGCATTCATCACTACAGGAAAAATGAAAGGAGAAATAGATAATAAAATACTGACTATCATTGCCCCACTCATCATATTTCCAAACAACCGAATCGCTAAGGCGATGGTGCGAGAAAGTTCGCTGATAATATTGAAGGGCAACATGATAACCGTTGGTTGAAAATAGTTTTTTAAATACGCTAGTAAGCCCGAATTGGAGATACCAAAAAAAGGAACGGCAAAAAAGACACAAATTGCCAAAGCTGCCGTGGTCGAAAGCGAACTGGTCGGTGGCACATAGCCTGGGATGATGCTACATAAGCCTGCAAAAGCAATGAATAGAAATAGCGTTCCCAAAAATGGCAAATAAAGATTAGGCTTTGGAATACCAATTTCTTTAATTTGTTTGTTAATATTGATAACGATAATTTCCAACCCATTTTGCCAACGAGACCGCTCCGAATCAAGCGTTATTTTTCGGGTAATCAACCAAGAACCTAGCGCAAGGATGACCATTAATATCCAAGTAATAAGGATAGTAGCGTTCAGTTTTAAAAACCCATATTCCCAAAATATTTGCTGGTCTAAATCAATCATATTGCTATTTATTAAATAAAAGTAGCTTTTTTAGCGGCTTCCAATCTTTTGGTCATTACCATTCTGATGGCAATGAATCCAGCAAGACAAGGTAATAAGCGTGCTAACTGTCCTCGTGTAACAAAATAAAAACCCATCACTACTAATCCAATTCTAAAAAGCATACTAACAAAAAACCAAATCGCTGGATTTTTGGATAGCATTCCCTTTGTAATAGTGAGCCATAGACCACCAAAAAAAAGAAGTCCTAATAGTCCACCGACTAAAAAATAAAATAGTATAGGTATCAGTTCAGGTATTTCCATTTTCTATTAAATTTTTAAGGAATACGTTTTGATTAATCGGGTAATTTAGTTCGTATTAAGATACTGCCAATTGCCAACTGTAATACTGCCTACTCGTCCTCTTCCATATCTTTCATCTTGTTCGATATCCAGTACCAAGCATTCAAACAACCTAAACAAATACCTCCGACTAGCAAGGCTAGGGTATAGGAATGTTCTCCCGGAAATCGTTTGTCCAACCACATACCTAGTAGGGTTAATACAACTGTTGGAACAGCTACTGACCATCCAATAATGCCAAATACTTCAAAACCCTTCCAGACACTCTGCTTTTCTTGGCGTTTATATTTTAGCTTGCGCTGCTCTTTTTCGCCAATGTTCTTTTGGAATTCGTTTCGACCATTTTTTGATTCCATTATTCTCGTTGTAATTTTTGAAATTGTCGAATAAATCCAGTTTCTAACTTCATTAGGACAGTCCGCACCTCTTGTTCCTGTTCATTCAATAGTAGAAATTCTTTGCGTACTGCCTCGTGTAATTTTCCAAGTTCCATTCCGCCAATGGCATTTCGGACAGAAACCAATACCTCTGCACCAGCCTTTACCAATATTCCCTTATCTATGGCTAGGTTAATTTCTTCCCCCATTGATGTTTCATAAGTAAAAATTCCTGGTACTAAAGCGCCTACACAATCCAAACGGTTCGGTAACAAACCAAAATAGCCTTGTTTCGTTTCTGCCACAATCCGCTTTACCTGCGGCTGTTCTGTATAAATACCGAAGGGCAATAATATTTTTAAATGCATGAATGCTAGTTCCATGATGCTGATTTTATAAAAGAGATCAAGGTTATTCGTAACAGCCAAATTTATTTGGCTAGTTCTATCTAATTTGAAACGTCTTAGAACAATATTTCGATTATTTTGAATCAGCCAAATAAATTTGGCGATTACTTTAGACACACTTAACTCAATTGCCCTTCTTCCTGTCGTTCCTGCTCCGCAATTAATGCTGCTTTTTGAGTTACCTGACTTAAATTACCAACCATATAAAAAGCACTTTCGGGAAACGCCTCATTTTCATCTCGTAGAATACTTTCACAACCCTCTAGTGCATCCCCTAAAGGAACATAAGCCCCTTCCATATTAGTAAATTGTTTAGTGGTAAAAAATGGTTGGGTAAAAAAGCGTTCGAGTCGTCTAGCTCGTTTCACAATTTTTCTATCCTTAGTGGACAATTGTTCAATGCCAAGCATGGCGATAATATCCTTTAGTTCTTCATATTTAGCTAGCGTTTTTCTGACCTCTTGGGCAATCTGAAAATGCCGCTCTTCAATGATACCCGTTGTTGCCATTTTAGAATTAGATTGTAAGGGGTCAACCGCTGGATAAAAACCTTCGCTTGCTCGCTTACGAGATAATACAATGGACGCCGACAAATGGGAAAATGTATGAACTGCTGCAGGATCCGTCATATCATCCGCAGGTACATAAACTGCTTGTATGGACGTAATAGCCCCCGTATCCGTATTAGCAATTCGTTCTTCCAAAGTAGATAATTCGGTACCCAAGGTAGGCTGATACCCCAAACGAGAAGGCATTTGCCCCATCAATCCCGATACCTCCATACCCGCTTGAATGAACCGAAAAATATTGTCAATGAGTAAAAGGACATCTCGGTGTTCCTCATCCCTAAAATATTCTGCCATGGTTAAAGCGGTATGTCCAACTCGAAAGCGATTGCCTGGGAGTTGGTCCATTTGTCCAAAGATTAATACCATGTCTTTTAAAACGCCTGCCTCTTTCATTTCTCGATACAATTCTTCTCCTTCTCGACAGCGTTCTCCAATACCACAAAAGATACTAACGCCCTCGTGTTTTCCCATCATATTATGAATCATCTCGGTGAGTAATACCGTTTTTCCAACGCCTGCGCCACCAAAAAGTCCAGCTTTACCTCCTCGTTCTAAGGGCATCAACACATCAATAATCTTAATACCAGTTTCGAATATTTCTGTTTTTGTTGAACGCCTTTCCAATGGCGGTGCAGGCTGATGAACGGAACGCCAATCTATTTCGGCTGGGGGTGGCAATCGGTCAATCGGCAGACCAAATACGTTAAACATACGAGAAAGTATCGCTCTACCAACAGGTGCTTTTAATGGTGCGCCTGTATTCTCTACTTTCATACCTCGGGCAAGTCCTTCAACTGGAGTTAAAGCAATACTTCGCACTTGACAGGCATCCAACTGAGTCCTCACTTCTAATATAATTGCTCCATGCGCTCCAGTTCGCAATAAAGTATTAATTAAGGGCAACCGACTATTGCTGTTGAACTGCACATCCACTACACTTCCTCTTATATTTACGACTTGTCCTTCTTGTTTTGCCATCTTGCTTTATGCTTTTAGTCAATCGACCACTAAAAAATTTACTGAAATACCCACGGACAATTCAGCAATACCTCCCACAAAGTTGAATTTAAATTAGGTACTATTTGGTGAAAAAAATCACCAATAAGCACTAACAAAAATCAGTTTCCTATCTCCCAAACCTTCCTAATTTGCAATAAATTTTAAAACAAAAAATAGAAAAATCAATGGATATTTCAGCACTAGAATAATTGACTTAATCATTAAATATTTTTAACAATTAAACAATCCCCCTATGAGAACTTTAAACATCAATGTTAAAGATTGCGACCAAATCTTAAAAAACCTACTGGATAATGGAGCCGTTTTGTTAGATGTACGCACTAACCACGAATTTGCAGGATTTCATTTGCCCAATGCCAATAACATTCGTCCCGATGAATTGGGGATGCAAATAGACCGTATAAAAGGTTGGAAAAAACCAATCATCGTATATAGTACCTATGGATTGCGTAGTAAATTAGCTTGCCATATTTTAGAAAGTTATGGCTTGGAGGTGTATGATGCTAAGTCTCAATCAAGGGTAAAAGCACTTTTACCAGCATTTAATTAATCATAAAAGGCTGCTTTTATAGCCTAAAATATATAACCAAAAATGTATGTACTTCCTGCCTTGCATGAACATTGTGATGAATTGGAGAAAGGATTTCATCAATTACATCTTGATTTTCAGGAAACCCCAGAGGGGGAAACCATTCATCAATTAAGAGTCAATATCAAAAAACATTTGGCTTTTTTTAGACTATTGCACGGCATAGGAGGAAAACTTGCTTTGGAAGCCATTCAAAAGCCTTATATCAAATTTTCTCGAAAGATAGGAAAAATCAGGAATTTAGAAATTCGACAACAATTAGTAAAGTCGGAAGAAGTGGCACTTAATGTAAAAAAGGAATATTCGAAGCAGTTAAAAAAAGATATTTCAACAAAAACGAAAAGAGTAAAACAATCGAATATAGTTATTTCATTGATTCCTTTCAAAGAGGGGAGTGATAAATTGAGGTATAGTATAGACCGTATTCCACAAGAAAAAGTCAAAGAAAATTTGGGCGCTTATTTCCATTTTTTATTAGCAGAAATCCGACAAATTATCAAAGAGGGAGTAACCAATATAGAACAGTTGCACACATTAAGAAAAGTGCTAAAAACGCTTTTTTACAACTTGAAGTTGACTGACCGAATGATTCCAAAGGAAGATTTTGCTAAAAAGCTCTATGATAAATTGGAAAGACTGAGTATGCAATTTGGGAATTGGCACGATGAATTTATAACCGTAGAAAAGGTAAAAAAACAACCCGATAAGATAAATAAAAAACTTTTTAAGGATTTAAAAAATAAAGAAGAAAAATCCCGTCAAGCGCTTAAAAATAAGTTTAAAAACATCTCTAAGTTAACCAAAAAAATAGAAAAAGAAATTTTTCGCTTATTCGATGAAGATAAGGAAATTACCCCTCCACCTCGACGCTTTGAAAAGAAGAAATACACGAATATTCGAGAGTCCTTTGACCAAGTGAATATAGGAGAAAGTATGAAATAAGACTAAAAAACCTTTTTCTAAAAAGAATGCTCAATGTTAATGATAATCTTCCAACTTTGATAGTTAAGTAATAGTTTAAAATAGAAAAATTGACAAAAATCACTCCTTAAAAACACAAAAGTCATTGGTTCAACTACATATTTTACGGGATAAGAATATAAAAAAATAAAATTTGACA
>JAFMDF010000512.1 GCA_017857395.1 Bacteroidota bacterium
TTAACAAGGGATAGTTACACAAGACGGTCGTTATTTGTAACCTCACTTCATTTCTAAAAATGCCATTGAAAAACAGGGAATTATGGTTTCAAAAAATCGTTAATTTAATCAAAGTCTCAAAAAGCATCGTCAAAACCCTTTTATATTATTTTTCCATTAGGCTCGTTTATCGTGTCAAAACAAGCCCATTTATCATGTAAAGTGACATCACCTCACAAGAAATTGTAAGGACTGTTACAGGAGTAGTCATGGGCTATCCTTTTACCTATCAAGCTACAGATAGATTAGAGACTACAGAAATATCAACAGATTGCCCGACAACTTCTACTTGTCACCAAGGTTGTCCAGGTTAATTTACCAAGAGCTATTTCTTGTGTTCAATAAGCAGACAAGTTTAAGTTACGTGTCATAGCCGTCAGATTAACGATTTAATTTAGGTGTTTTTTAAAGCTAATTAGGTTAAAAACCTAAAGAATATTGGTTTGAAGATAAAATCTTCAAACATCGACACCTGCATAAATCGTTGACTATCAGTAATAATTTTCTTAGCCTGACGGCTATGGTTACGTGTAAAAAATATTACTAAACCCTTCGTCAATTTTATTTGACGAAGGGTTTTTTATTTTATTAAGCCCCCACCGCCGAAAATTCCTCAATCACCCCAAACTGATGCAAATGCCATCGCCCATGCTGATAATTAAATAATTCCAACTCCGCTAGATTAAATTCTCCCATCATTGGGTTATAGCTTTTATGGGCAGGATTTGATTCAAATAGGGCGTAAAATTGTGCGGTAGCGGCTTCCAAACCCTGAATGGCTTCTTCTATACTAGCAGAACGCAATTCCTTTAAATCAGCCTTACTAGCGCCTTCTTTTGGTCGGTGTTCAAAGGGGCAACCTGCATTGATAAATTTACGGAAATAGTGCTGACTTTTACTCATTTCCGCTTCTGGTTCGCCTCTTCTTTTAGATAGCGATTTCGTCACATAAACTAAATGCTCGACCATGTGCTGAGCGGTCATTAATCCAAAATTGGGTGCTTGGTCGGCTGTTAAAGTTCTTAATTTTGCAGGTAATTCTTTGCTTAAAAAGTCTTTGTACTTCGGTGTCATTGTTTGATTATTTTGATAATTATTTCTTTTCCTTAAAACGCCTAAATTAGTTAGGTCTTCTCGCAACTGTTCCGCCGATTTGAAATGAATAGATTGAATGCCTACTGCCTCCGCAGCGACTACATTTCTAGCGGAATCATCGATAAAGATAGCCGTTGCTGGATCAATTCCAAAACGACTCAAAGCCAATTCGTAAATTGCTGCATTGGGTTTCTTTATGCCTTCTCTACCCGAAACTAAGATTTCTTTAAAATATTGTAAAAATTCATAGCGTTTGAGGGCTTCTGGAAAAGTCTCTGCCGACCAATTGGTTAGGGCATACAACCGATATTTTTGACTTGTTTTTAATTCTTCTAAAACCTCAACAGTTCCTGTAATCTCCCCGCCTAACATTTCTGCCCATCTCCCATAATACGCTTCTATCTCTGGTTGGTATAAAGGATATTTTTCAATTAAGATTCGGTTTCCTTCCGCTATCGAACGTCCAGCGTCTTGCTTTTCATTCCAATCCATTGTACAGATTTCTGCTAAGAATTTATCTATGGCTGCTTCTGTTTTAAAGATGGTTCGGAATACTCTTTTAGGATCCCATTTGATAAGTACATTGCCTAAATCGAAAATAAGGGTTTCTATTTTTTTCATGCTGTTTTTTTAGATTGAAGGTTGAATGACTACTTATGAAAATACCTTTTTTACCACTTAGCCATTTAAGTTCATTCAAGTTTTAAAGAGGGTGACCTTAAGAGAAACAAAGTGATTAAATCGTTAAAATATATATTTTATTCTAATAAGAATTGCGAAGATAATAAAAGATTATTGGAGATAATAGGTAGGCAAAAAAAAAGCGCAAGTATCAAGATACTCACGCTTAGGTTTCAGATTAGTTTCTTTGTCAAATCGATGCTTAACAGTTTGCTAAAGCGATGTTTAACGTTTAGGTATAAGGCAATTATTAGACCAACTTTAAAATAAACAGTAGTAGATTTCAGGGTAATATGCTTACCTAATTTTCTCCGTGTACCTCTGTGTTTTTCTCGGTGAATCTCTGTGGAAAACCTTTCAAGAATAGTTGTTTCACAGAGTTACCCAGAGTTTTCACAGAGTTTCACAAAGGCAAAGTTTGCGTGTACATTTTACAATAGAAATTGCTGTAAAATAAAAAACGGTGAGCATCTCTAAAGTTGCCCACCGTTTTTTATGTATTATAATACCGAATACCGTCAAATTAATCATCAAAAGGACAACCAACACAAGGATCCGTCATGACATTATCGCTAGGTGCAGAAATAGTTTGGTCTAAATAATCACAAGATTGACAACCAATGACTTTAAATTCTGTACGGCGATTATATTGATGTTCTTCTTCGCTACAAGGCACGTTATTAGAACAATTATTAACATTGACATTTTCGCCATATCCTTTGGCGACTAAACGACTTTTCTCAATCCCGTTTTTAGTTAACCATCTCACAATAGATTCTGCTCTTCTTTGCGATAAACGATTATTATATTTGAAAGACCCTCTTGAATCCGTATGGGAACCAATTTCTATAATTAAATCTGGATTTAGTTCTAAAGTAGATAGTAATTTTTCTAACTCAGGCACTGCATCTTCTCTAACATAAGCCTGATTAAAGTCGTAGTAGATGTGTAATAGGAAATGAACCCTTCCATCTGAACCAATAGGGTCAGGACCACTAATATCTGTTACATTAGGGTCACTACCAACCAACTCTCCATTTTTATAAACCAATCCATTGATATTCCCGTCTGCTGGTTCCCCCGTCTGTGTATCCACCCATTCTCCTGTTGTAGGGTCTTTGATCACTCGACTTGCATTTGGGTCATCTACGACAAATGGTTGCAAATTAATATTCGCTTGCAAAGTAGTAGATTCCTCTAATCCTCTAGTACATTGGTCATCAATTTGCGCTACTAAATAGCCATCTTTTGCCGCTCTTACGCTATAACAACAATCAGGGTCTAAATCAAATCTAAATTGACCAGAAGCATCTGTTACAACTGCTTGTGGTGCTGCTTTTGAACAATCATTCGTCACAGAAACTTCTACCCCTTCTAGTGGCAAACCCGTTTGCTGATCAAAAACGATTCCTTCAATATCAAATACTAAATCTCGTTTTAGGGGTATTTCTACTCGTACGATGTCTCCTAATTGTACATTCTCCGTACAGGCTTCCTTGGTATTATTATTATATCCTGTATAACTACCTGCAAAATTACAGCAAGTATTTAATTTTTGGTCGATTACGATTTTACCATCTACATCGGTGGTTAGCGTTTCTCCTGTGCAATCATTAACGACTGTTGCGCCTTCTAATGGTAATTTAGTCGCCTCATCATAAACTAAGATTTCTATTGGGGTAGCTGTTTTGACAAAACTATAAATATCATCTCTACCAGAACCACCATCTCTATCAGAAGAAAAGAAACCACAAGTACCTTCCTCATTAAAAATAACCCCAAAATCATCTGCCGTCGTATTAATTGGATAGCCCATATTTTCTGGCGAACTCCATTCCCCTTCTCCTTTATCTACAATGTAGAAAACATCTAAACCACCTAAACCAATATGTCCATCGGTAGAAAAATATAAACGATTGTTTAAAGCATAATAAGGAAAAATTTCATGTCCTTCGGTATTAATTGCTGGGCCTAAGTTAGTCGGAGGTCCCCATCTGCCACTTTCTAAATCAGAATAATATAAATCCATTCCACCAAATCCACCAGGCATATCAGAAGAAAAATACAACCGATTGCCATCCGCAGTTAAAGAGGGATGGGCTACAGAATATTCATCACTATTAAAAGGTAAACTTTCCCGTTTCCCCCATTTGCCTTCGCCTTCGCTTTTAGCAGAATAGACCTTTAATTTTCGGGTGCCATCGTCGCTATCTCCTTCATAATTATTGGCCGTATAGAAAATTTCATTCTGGTCGGTTGAAAAAGTAACCGCTGCTTCGTGAAATTTTTCATTGACTTCATCTGAATATTTATCTGGACGACCATAATCAAATTGGCAAAGCGCATCGTCTCCGCCTTTAGCTTTGGCATCTACAAAGAATAATTCCAAAAATGGATTACCAGTCCAAGTATGCTCTCTTTTGACTGCCGACCCTTTGTCTCGTTCAGAAGCAAAGACTAAACCGCCTTGATAAAAAGCAGGACTAAAATCATCCATATTAGAATTAAATGGAAGGTGCGTTGTCTCAAAAGAACTAACATTCTTCGTCATCAACTCTTCTTCATAATCACAAGCACGTACTAAATACTGCGCTCGTACTTCATCTGGAACTGCCGCTACATATTGTTCATACCATTCTTTGGCCAAATCACATTTGCCATTTCTTTGCAGCATTTGACCATAATACAATTTATGAATAGCTTGAGCTTCTGGCAAACGAACGACTTGTCCATACCAATACTCTGCATTCTCCGTATCGTTTATTTTGCGATAAGCATCTGCTAAATAAATTTTAGCTTCTGCATTATCATCCTTTTCCAGAATTTGATTATATAATTCAATAGCTTCAATGTAAGCCAAGCCATCGAATAATTTTTTGGCTCTTTTTAGCTTACTACTTTGTGCAAAAGTAGCCGATAACCCAACGAAGAGTATCAGCACTGTAAAAAGTGATTTTTTTAACATAGAGCTTGTCATTTTCATAATAAACGTGAGTTTTGGATATAAAAGATTGGTAATCAAATAATTATCGTGAAATATT
>JAFMDF010000513.1 GCA_017857395.1 Bacteroidota bacterium
AATTTAGATAAATCCCTTTTTGGTTTCTGGTGGGGTAGGGAAGTATCAAAAGCAAGTACCGCCCCTTTGCCCTCAATAGGTACTAAGTCGGGAACGCTGGCTAATTTCTTTCTAATAGCATTTTGCGCCCTTCGCTGAATTGATAACCTACAAAGCAAGATAAACTCCTTTACAAAACTGCTGCCTTGTGATTCCTGCAATGGCATTGCCTTTTCTTCTATTCCTGCAGTTGCGTCTGACATTTCTACCCAACTACGAGCGACTACGAACCCCAACACACTAAGCGAAGCAATGTATTGTAAAATCTGACTAATCCAATTATTACGTATTATGGTTGCTGCTGCGGTCTTATCGTTGTTTGTGAATGCTTTGCCCCTGTCTGCTCTAATCGTTGCCTGTATGATAGCAATATTAGAATTACGGCTATTTTTCAAGCCTTGTAAATCAGTATCATATTTTACCCTTAATTGGTGCAATTCATCTGCCTGACTACTGCGGAGCTGGTCTATCTGTTTTTTATGAAAGGTTCGTTTTGAAATATAGCTTTTGCCCGTCCGCTGCTCCTTTCTGACTAGGATATTTATTTGCCCATGTATAGCGTTAATCTTAGCTGTATAAGCGTTTTTAATTAACTCCTTAGATTCCTTTAGGCTTTTATCTAAGTCCTGCTTATCGCTTAAATATCGGCTTTCAATTCCTGCGGTCTCTTCCTGCTGTTTAGTGTCGTACTGGTCAAGGTCGGTTTGTTCTACCTCGATGCTAGTTGCTGCTATCTGATATTTTACATTCCGCTTAGATAGAAACATAGAAACGAAAATAAGAACAGCAAGCAAGCAAGATGCACTCCCAAACTTAATTTGATTGAAAGCTTTATCTATTCGGTCACCATCCATTTCCCAATACTTTGCCCTAATTGCGTGAATTATAAAACCAACTAAATAGAATACTAGGAACTCTAAGAATAACGCCAATGATACCGCCATAAGGTTTCCTAAACTATTGGATAGGGTAGAACTAAAGAAAGGTTTTAGTAGGTCTATTAAAAACGGTGCTATTCCAAGCCATTCAGTAAAACCACTTATTATTTGACAACAAAAAGCAAATATTACTAAAGCGTTCTTTAATCTACTGTCTAATGAGAAAATTTTTAAGGTATCCAAATCTTTGGAAATAAGGTTTTTATAAAGCATTTTTGTACTGTAAAATCTTATTTAGCGCATAGCCTTTTCGGTATTCATTTCTCTATGAACCGTTAAGGCTTTTTTAATTTCAGTTAGTGCTGCCTACATTAATAGGGTAGTGTTAATTCTGCTTTTCTTCATAAACTGACTTAATAGCCAAATCTATAATTGTGGATAGATTTCTGCTTTCCTTTTCTGCCATTTCTTCAATCTTCTTTACAGTCGCTTCTTTCAACAAATACAACCTTTTTACTTTTTTTAGCTTTTCCATCATTTTAAATTTAATTACATTTACAATATATATACGTTTATACACAAATGTAGCATAAAGTTTAATTAGTTCAAATGTTTTAAAAGTATTAAATAGTTAAAACCGTGTAAAATAATGAGTAGAAGCCTAATAATTGCTAGTATAGCCAATTCTAAAGGAGGTTGTGGCAAATCCACTATGACTATGTTTTTAGCTGCGGCATTGGCAAAAGAGAAAAGCAAAAAGGTATTAATAGTTGATACTGACGAACAAAGAACGATAACCGATATTTGGGAAGGTGAAAAAGCAAGTGGCTTTAATCCATTAGTTACGGTCGAAGATTTACCACCTAGAAAGGTCCTGAACTACCTACAAAAATACGGCTCGGATTATGACATAGTTTTTATTGATATACCCCGTGTTACTGCAAAAAATGGTGATGAGGTTGCCGCTATGCTATTAAGTTATTGCAATACGGTATTTGTTCCTGTGATTGGTACACAAGTTGATTTACTTAGTACTATAGACTTTTTGAAGTTATTGGAGCAGGTGAAAACGGATAGGATAGAATTAGAGTTGCCCTTCAGCTATTCAACTTTCATTAATCGAATGAATAGGCGTTCTGAAAACGATATGGTAAAAGGCTATCTAAAAAGCCAAAACGTAACAGCGATGGAGAACAACTTGCAGGACTTGAAAATATTTACTATTCCTAGTTTATCAAGCTCCATACTAGATACCAAAGATGGACAAAGAAGATTTAAACCATTTTTTACTGAAGCGTGTAAACAGTTAAAAAATAAATAATGGCAAAGAAGAAAATAAACCCCTTGGATATTATAGCCGCTAAACAGGCTAAGATAAAAGAAGTTAATCAAGCTGCTGCAAAAAGAGTTGAACAATTAAAAGAGACAACTAAAAAAGAAAGTAAACCAGTAGTGACTGCCAAACCTAAACCCGTAGCCAAAAAATCGACTAAAAAGAAAGCAGATAAAAATGGTGGTAATAAATTAATTAGGGTACACAATGAAATTCACGAACACGCCAAATTTAACACTAAAAGGATGGCGCTAAGTGACTATGTAGAATCGTTGATTGATTTAGCCGAAGAAGATAGTAACATTAAATGGAAGGACTTAAAACCTTTTGAGACGACTCCGCATAGCTTAGAAAAGAAACGTACTTTGTTTAGAGTGTCGCCTCACCACCACAAAAAAGCAAAGTTTAACTTTAAGCGTATGAAGCTGCAAGAATATATTGAAACGCTTGTAATGTTAGATAGGCAAGGCTTTATAAAATGGTGAATACACGGTTTGTACTAAATACAAAAAAGGCACTTAATTAACGGAATTTATTTTTTAGTGTAAATAGTGTAAATAATTTATTTTTTGTGCATCAATGACCAACAAACCGCAATCTAACCTTTAAACAATAGGTCATACCGAGCCAAACGGCAGAATTTGCCCACGACTTTTCTTATAACTCACTGATTGATACAACTTAACAATGAGTTTTCTTTTCCCAAAATAAGGTCATTTTTGAGCCGTTATTTTGGGAATGATAATTTAAACGAGCGTTTTTACTAGACAGAATTTAGCTATACTAAACACCCTTTATTTTTAGCAAAAACTGATAGAAAAAAGCCATAAAAAGGGTTTTATCCATCAGACTACAAATTTAAGAGCTTGAAATAGAACTTTTGAAGCCAAATATCAGCTTATTATCAAATCTTCGCTTAGAAAGCTATTTTATAAGTAGTTTGTTTTCGTGGGCAAATTCGCCCGTTTGGCTTTCAATGACCACAATAGAAAAAATGACATTAAACGAATTAGGAACAAAACTAAAGGAGATGTATTACAATGCACCAAAAGGAGAAAAATCAACAATGGTTTTCCTTTTTGGTATTCGATACCATAGCGAAATAAAAAAGAATGAATTATTTAAATCACAAGCAGCCAAGGCGAGAGAAATAGTTAAGACTGCTGGCATAAATTCAGCTTATGCCACAACGATTTTAAAAGCTGTTAAGTTAGGTAAATATGTAATTGAAAAACCTTAGTACTATATGGTTTTTACACGGTTTATACTAAATGTAAAAAAGGCACTCAATTAACTGAATACCTTTTTTAGTGTAAATAGTGTAAAAAATATTAAGCCGCTTCTAATATTGCCCGTTTTACTTTTTGTACGGTATTAAGGGAACAATTGCCGATTGCTGCGATTTTTCGTAAACTTAGTGGCTTTTCTTTTTTTAATTCCTTAACTACTGTTTTATTTTCTGCTAAAAATTTATCAACTGATTTAGTTGCTCCTGCTGGTCTGCCTTTATACTTTCCTTTCTTCTTTGCAAGCTTAATGCCCTGTCTTTGTCGCTCTTTTATTTTTGTACGCTCCATTTCTGCGAGTGTAGCCATAACTGATAGGACTATTTTAAAAGATTCATTGACTTTACCGTTCGGTAGTAAAGTATCCATCCCTAAAGCTGTAACCGTTACATTGATACCTTTATCCGTTAATTTCTTAATCGTTTGAAGTATATCAATTGTATCTCTGCCTAATCGGTCAATATCTTGAACCACCACACGGTTTACTCCATCCATTTTAAAGATGCGGTTAAACTTTCTTTGTGTTGCCGATATAGAACCACTTATTTTTTCAATAATCGTTTGCGTGTTGGTGCTGCCTGTCTTAATTGCCCAATCTTTTAGGGCTTGTTCCTGTCTATCTATGTTTTGGTCTTCACTTGATACTCTTATATATAATACGGTCATTTTGATACGTTTTTTAGGCTTGTCATATTGACCTTACAAAGATAGTCTTTTTGTGTCAATGTATCAAATTTAGGGTACACCTTTTTTAAGGCACAAAAATACAAAAGTGATAAAAAATAAGGGTACTGATAATCAATGAGTTATGAAAAGTAAAATAGAGGCCCTATTTTTGATACAAAAAGAGTGGTATAAATATTAAAGTAAGGCAGGGTAATTTAAAGTACATATTAGGGAGTACAAAGTCCTTATCTTTGTTATCGTATTCTGTTTAGGGTCGTTTTGTTATTTCATAAAATTAATACACATAAAAAATGGACTTATTTTACTCCGCTAAAGGTGCTGCTGAATTGCTAAACTGTCATGTAAAAACAGTTAATAAATTGTGTCGTGAAAAAAAGATGAAAGGATATAAAAAATTGGGTAAATGGTATATCCTACATTCTGATATTATTGCCTTTATAATCGAATAGTGTATTTTTACTATTTACACGTTTTTTACTTAATAGTGTAGATTCATAATTACTCGTTCCTCATTTACTACTGACTAGTATAATCGATTATATCAGAATCCTTACCTTCAAAAACTGGATAGTAGGTGTACTTCTAAAAATTCCTTCAACTCAGGTTTTGAGTTGAGTTGGTCGAAAAGTAAAC
>JAFMDF010000138.1 GCA_017857395.1 Bacteroidota bacterium
TATTTCGTGTAATTTATGTATTAATCAAAAATTTGAGCGAACCTAGCGTTAGATGGGCTTGATTTAAGCGACCATTTATTCCATAAAAAGGCCTTGCCTCCAAGAAATTTATTCTGGAAGTATCGCAAAGAAAAAGTAATTCGCCAAAATCAATATAAGCTATTAGTCAATGAAAAGGAGACTTTATTATATGATTTAGATAAAGACCTTGGCGAATATCATAATCTGGCTACCGAACAGCCTCAATTAGTAACCGATTTAGAAAAAATATTAAACGAATGGGAAACAGAGATGAATCAAATTCCTCAGAAAACGCTCTAGCTTCCTATTCCATTTATTTTAGTATAAACACTACTTAAAAAAGGAAATGCTGCATTATTTCCTTAACCTGACGGCTATGGATAGAATCTTCAAATATCGAGTGCAATCCCCTTGTTAATTTTCCGCAAGGTATCTTGTATAATGACTGCTGCCACATCGATTCCTGTAGTTTGTTGAAAAGCTTTCCAATTGGGAGACATATTTGCTTCGATTAAATGAATACCTCCCGCTGTATCAATAGCGACATCTACGCCATAAATACCATCGGATAAGTGGTCTAGAATGAATTCAACAATTACTTGTTGGGGATTTTCAATATGGATGAAGGTGGCACCTTTGGCGGCATTGGCAACGATTTGTCCTTTCTGCTTAATTTTTACAACAAGTCCGATTATTTTTTTATCAATCACAAAGATTCTATATTCTTTGACGAAAGCAACATAAGTTTGAAAAAATATAGGAAAGTCGGAATCTGTCCTTTCCTTAAAAAATTGATTCGTGTAGGTTAGCATCTCGGCGGCGGTTTTTAATAAGTAAATCCCATTGCCTTGTCTTCCATTGATTGGTTTAACAATGATAGGAAATAGCTTTTTAGCCTCAATGCTAGCAATTAGCTCCAATGTATTTTCCAAGTTGAAGGCTATAAAGGAACTCGACCCAATACGGTCTTCATATTGCCCAACAGTAGATAAGAGTTTAGAACCAGATTTTGTTGCAAATTTATAAATCGGGTCACTGATTATGCAACCGCAGAAGTCTAAAGAATGGGCTAAAATGGAAGTGGAATTAGACATATTACTAGCCCCTCTAATGTGTAGGGCAGAAAGATTGGCTAGATTTTGTCCAAGATAACGGATAATAGGTTTTTTCGCTCCTCGAATAAATTGATAAGAAACCTTTCTAGGGTCAATTAACAAAACATGCTTAAAATGTTTGACCGCATTATCGTAAATCGCTTGCTTTTCATAATTTAATTCGGGGTAGGAATTAATTGTTACAATACCGAAAGTTAAGTTCATACTTGTTTAACCCGATTTAACAGAATATATTGTTATTTATTTTGAAGGCCCGCCCGCCATAATCGATTTCGGAAGATTGTATCTTCCAAACAATATTATTCAAGTCTACTAATTATCGAAGTTAGCCCCTTTGCTATAGTAACTTAAAATGAGTAAATTGTAATTATAAAAAAATATTTGCTTATGAGTGTTTCAAAAATTTGGCTATTTGTATTTGTTTTAGGAATAGTAATTTCCTGTAAAAAAGAGCAAACTGATAAAATTCCAGAAATAACAGAAGATGCTAAGGAAGAGGTAACCAATTCATTTACCCAACTCTCAGGGGATTATATAGGTAATTTGCGCCACCATGGCACCTATCACACAACTGACTTTGAGGGATATGACTCTATAACTGGAGAACCAATTGGTAATTTGATAGTAATTGATACGGAAGTGGTGGACACAATGTATGAGAAGACAGTAAGCGTGGAGGTGATAAAAGATACTATTTTATTTTATGTTGCTACTAATAGTATTTATGACTTTTTAGTTAATAAAGAAAACGAATATGCTAAACACTTTCCTGGTTACACTAGTACCACTTTTTCTATAAATGGAGACACGCTGTATATATTTGATACCTATGTGCTTAATAGAGGGTCTGACTATGCAAGCGTAGTCACAAATAATTTTATGGGTATAAAAGAAGAATAAGATTATTAACAGATAAAAAAAGTCCGTCTTCTACATTATATGGAAGACGGACTTTTTGGGTAAGGAGGTGGAACTTAAATCCTATGAATTAATTTACTAAAATCGCTTTTTTAACCAGATTATCATTTTTGGTAGTCATATTGACATAAAAGAACCCAGGCGGAATTTGCGCGTTAGTAAGAGATATGGAATGGTTTCCTTTAGAAAATGGTTGTTGATTTAGGATAGATTTAATTAATTGCCCAGTTTGATTGTAAAGATTGATGGATACTAATTCGGCTTCAAGCAGATTAAAATAAAGAGAAGATTCCGCAGAAAAAGGATTTGGGCTAATATCCATTGATATTCTATGGGTTATTGCTTCTACAGGGTTAAAAGTTACCTTATCAATTTTAGGAATTAATAAAGTAGGAGTTGCTTGGCAAGCATCAATTTTAGCTAAAAAATCACTACCTGCTTTAGCATGAAATCCTACTTTTAGATTTACTGCTGCTAATGCTTGAAAGGTAACACTAGAACCGGATTCTACGATTCCTTTAGAATTTAATATAAGTCCTGCTTGATAAACGCCACTTGCAATAGCGTTATCGTTTACCTCTAAATCTGAATTATCTAAAGTTGCTTCGGAATCAATACTAATAGTAACTTCATCACTCACACTTGTCGAACAAAAAGAAGAAGATACGCTCCATTCTAGCTTGTAGGTTTGACCCGCAGTTCCTAAGAATTCACTTTTGGGATTATTAGGCTCAAATAGAGAATGATTACCATCTCCCTCCAAAACAGTCCATTCTCCATTTGAATTGTCTGATGCATTTAAAATAGTAATGGTAGCACAATTATTGAGTTGATTAGCGCCTGCATTAACATTATCTGGTAGAGATTGAGGAATAATAGGTACTCGTATAGAATTGAGGCTACTATTACAATCTCCCGTGCTAAAAGGCAGTACAAGATATTCCACTATAAGTGTTTCATCCGTTGTATTTACGAATTTATCATTTTCGATACCCGCTGCAGTAATTCTTTCTGCCACTGCATTATCATTTCCCGAAGTTACCCCTTCAGGAACGCTTACACGCCATATTTCCCAATAGCTTGCAGGCACACTTGCAGGCGTTGTTTTTAATTCAATGCCAATAAGGGGCATTGCCACAAATGGGACTACTAATGATTTCTTTTAGCGTAACTGGTGCAGAAAGTATATTAAAAGTAACATTCACAGGATTACCTACACATCCAATTGAACTTAAAGGAGTCATCGTGTAAACTACTTGAATAGGTGAATTCGTTGAATTTACATAAGCGTCTTCAATAAGTCCATCGGGGGGAAGTCCTGAGCTTGGAACTGCTGCGTTCCATTTTCTACCTTCAAATCCTGTTGGAATATTTACCGCATTTAAATTCCAAGAAGTTGCGGGCACACTTCCAGCTGCTACTTGTAAGGTGAAATTAGATTCAGCGTCACTACATTGGGTATGAGTCTGATCTATCGCAATTGGAGCAGCCCCCGAACCAATTGTAATCAAAATAGCTGCTTTAGCTGGATTACAGCCTAATTCATCTGTAACCGTATATTCTAGATTATAGGTAGTTCCAACAGTAGCAGTAGCAGGTGTTTTGAAGACAGGATTACTGGTATTCTGGTGTCCATCTAATAAGGTGCTAATATTTTCTGTTCCTGTACCTCCTACTTTAGTCCAACTATGGGTATGCGTATTTGTACCACCTGCAGCAGTGCCTTTCAAGGCAAGTTCTCCTGCCAAACATACCTCGGCAGATGAACCGTTTTCAATAGTCGCACTGAGTGCGGGGTAAACCTTCACATAAACGTCCGTACTTTCCTCACAACCACTACTATTTACCTTAAAGTTGACTTTAAAAGTAGCTACTTCCGAAACAGTAGGAGCAGTAAAAATAGTAGAAACGCTGGTTGTCGATGAAAAAGCACCTGGGGCATTGGGCGTAACCGACCACGTATAGGAAGCACCACTAGTAGAATTGCCAAACAAATTTAATGCTTGTCCATCACAAATAGTCCCTGCTCCAGGAGAAACACTTGGCGGGAATATCTTGTTTCCAATCGTAAGCGTTAGCCGACTACTTTCTTTCCTGCCACAGGTTCCTCCACTAAGGTCAGTTTCGCTAACTTCCAAATAAATATTGATAGTACCTGCTGAAATACCAGTAACAGTTGTTTTTTGAAGGTCATCGGAGCCAAATACCACTCCACCAATAGCGGAGGTAACTGCTCGCCAACGAAATGCTGGTTTTATAAAACCAGCAACGGTAGCTGCTTCAACCTCTATCGTGTTTCCACATAAAGTAGCTGTTGCACCGTTAAGTATTTTAGGTGTACTAACAGTACATTGCGATTTTAAACTTTTAGGTAAAAAACTTAGAAAAAAGCATAGGATAATTAAGTAATTGTTTTTAGAATTCATAATTAGTTAAATTAAAGGGTTTGTATTTATCTTTATAAGGCAAGTAGAGAATTGCTCCGAGATTTAAAATAATTGGAAGTAGTTTTTGCTCAGAATAATTAATTGTATCAATACACGGAATTATTAGGTTAGCACGTTTGGGAGGGAGGGGAATCCCTAAAATAAAATTCAAAAGGACGTGATTTGTTAAGGTGATTAGTATTAAAAAAATTAATAGAATAGATTTCTCCAACTTTAAACGAAATTGATCTGATGTGGATGTTACATATCCTAATCGAATGAAGAATTTTTCTATGCAGGAAAGATGATTACAATTTCCGCTGAAGGTGGGAGCTGCCTGTCCAATGAGAGAGGGAGAATAGGGACTTAAATGATGATAGTTATAGGTACTATCAATAATTAGGGGTTTTGCATTCGCATCAGGATTATTGTTAGAAGGAATGACAACTTGTCTGTAGGTTGGATTACTATTTAATAATAGTGGTAAGACTTGAATTAAATCAATGCTAATAATTTTTTTCTTTGGGAAATTTATGTTCATGGTTTAAGGGGGTATTGTAATGCTGTATAATAAATCTTATTTTATAGCATATTATAGTCAATTTGTTTTGGGTACTCCAAAACAAAAATAAAAATCGATAACTATTTTTTGATAAAAAGTTGAGTTATTATGCATACAAATATAAATGTTTTGTATCTCAAAAACAAGGTAATTGTTATTAACCCCGATATTTTAACTATATTAAGAACCGTTTGTCAAACAATGATAAACGACTGTTCTCTTGCACTTGATGTTTTAAGTATACGGTTTGCTTTTATTAGGCAAATGGTTGTTGTCTTTCTATGATCGCCAAAAACCAGCAAGATACCGATTTTGATGCCGATTTTGGAAGATTGTATCTTCTAAACAATATCATCCTTGCCTTAACAACTACACCCATAAAAACATAAAAATTAGCGCCATCAAATAAAAATTTATATATTAAATTGAAACTTGTTTTGAAAAAATCAATTTTAGATTTCTTTTGTTGGTTCCTCCAACAAAAAAAACACCTTGTTGGAGGAATTTTTGTCTAAAAAAAAACAATTTGCCTTTTTTCAGACCTCATTTATTTTCCCATGCTATATATTAAGTGTATTTTTACTTGGCTTTAGTTCAGTTGAGTATCATTGAAGTTGAAGTTAAAGTTGAGATTAAACACCTAAAAATACATATTACCCCCCAAGTCTGCAGCACGTGTTGCAGATAGGGCTGTCGATTCGTTCGGCAGCCTTTTTTTATATTATTAATTTTTAGTATTTATTATTAAAAAAGGCTGGTCTGGCATGGTAATTGAAAAAAGATACATAACAATGATTTTTAATATGGTTGCCACCTTTTTTAAAAGTTGTTAGTAAAGAAGTAAAATAAATTGCCTTTTATAAGGTAATTTAGAATGCTTTACACTGTTGATTTTTTGGTATGGAAGCTATTCTTTTTCAACCAAACCTACTTGTTTATCGTCTCTTAAAAGAGCATCGTTATCGATGTTCCAAACTACCACATATTACACCTATATTATGAGGGTTTTTAGTAAAAAAAACAATAATTACCCATTTGGGGGCAATCGTTTTTTAGCTTATACCTCTTACTGTCTCCCCTAATTCAATTTAGCGAAAAAGATTTTTATAAGCAGGAAGCCTATCTATTAAGAACGCTCAAAGGAAAATTTGCACCAAAACAATATTTTTCTTTATGTTTACTTAATAAATTGATAATTAACTACTTATAATTTTTTGATTTTAAAATGTACCCTCTGAAAAGGAATTAATCTTCAGCTCCCTGTCATTAAAAATGGGGATTCGTTTTTTTTCTGATATGGTACAGCTATAAAAGAATCTAATAGATTTTTTTAAAAGATTCGACACCTTAATATATCTGTTGTTATGCCAAACAAATACTGGTTAAAAACATTGTTTTTCCTTTGTGCGCTAGCACTTTTTGGAAAGATAGACGCACAAGTAAGATTTAAAGTAGCACTCTCTAGTGATAGCACCCGCTATCAGGTTTCTTTGTATTCTGAGACTGGCCCTTTCTCCCAATCCTCCGCTAATATTATTTCCTCGGCTACGGTGACTTTAATTGCACCGACTGGACAAGTCGTACCTACAGCGGTTAACAGCCAAACTGGTTTATGGTCTGGTCAGAGCACTTTTATTAATCCTGTTGGAGAATTGGGTAGAGATTATTTTGTCTTTACGCTAAATAATCCGAATAGCGATATTGTCTTTACGCCAGGGTTGGAAGTGAATTTATTTTCCTTCGCTAACACAATGACTTGTGCAGGCGCAGTAGAATTAATGGATAATGATAATGACCCACTGAGAGAACAAGACCCTAATGTGAATGTTGGCAATCAGATTACGGTCGTCAATTTTGGGCAAACAAATGCTTATGGTGGTGCTTTTCAACCAGGAAGTGCCAATTGTATGGGCGCACCTGCTTGTGATTTAACCATTAATAGTGTGAGTAAAACAGCTATTACTTCTTGTGGTGGAGATAATGGCATCATCATAATTAACGCTTCCAATAATTCAGGTACTTTATTATATAGTATTGATAATGGCATTAATTGGCTGAATACCAATATTTTTTTAAATTTAGGAATAGGCAATTATACCATCAAAGTAAAAGACGATATTTGCGAGCAAATTCATGATAGTAATCCCGTCGCTATCCTAGAACCTGGTATAACGGTACAAGTCACCGATAGTATTCCCGCTTCCTGTAATACTAGTCAGGATGGCAAGATAACGGTGGTTGCAAGCGGCGGATTAGCGCCTTATGAATACAGTATTAATAACGGTGTTAATTGGACAACCAATGGCACTTTTGCTAGTTTAGGCAATGGCATTTTTACTGTAAAAGCTCGGAACGCAGATAGCACTTGTGAAACGACTTACCCTAACTTAATTGTATTTTCTACTCAAGGTATTAATATTGGCGTTGACAAGACAGATGTTTCTTGCACAACGGGTACAAATGGTACCATTGATATTTCCGCAGCAGGCGGCATCGGGACTTTTAATTATAGTATTGATAGTGGACAAACTTGGTTGGCAACTAGTAGTTTTACTAATTTGGTAAGTGGCGATTATTATGTTTTTGTCCGAAATAGTAATGGAAATTGTGAAACAGCTTACCCTAATAACCCAATTTCCATTAGTGAAAGCGCCTTAAATTATACAGTAATTGCTGCTAATCCTCCATGTACGGGTGGTCTATTAGGAAGTATTGATATTGCGGTAAATGGAGAAACAGGTTCTTTTGAATATAGCATTGATAATGGTGCTACTTGGCTAGCTACTGCGACCTTTTCTAATCTAGACACGGGTAATTATAATATTATAGTGAGGGCTACTGGCGGTGGATGTGAATCTCCTTATGCTAATAACCCTGTAGTATTATCCATTTCGCCTATTAATATTTCCATTACGACACTTGCGGGCGGTTGTGAGAATGACCAGTCTAATAGGATTATTGTATCCGCTTCTGGTGGGACAAGTGTTTTTGAATATAGTAAGGACAATGGGGTAACTTGGCAAGCTTCTAATATCTTTGAAAACCTAGCAAATGGCGATTATATCTTAAAAGTTCGGAACACGGATGAAACTTGTGAAACTGCTTATGCTGCCAATCCCGTTTCTTTCACAGGGAATGCCATCAATATTGGATTGAATACAATTGCGCCATCTTGTGATATTGCCTTAGATGGTAGCATCAATATATCCGCTTCTGGCGGTAATGGCAGTTATATTTATAGTATAGATGATGGGATTACTTATGATAATATAAGTGTGTTTACAGGATTAGGAAATGGCATGTACACCATTAAAGTAAAGAATGCAGATGGAACTTGTGAAACGACTTATGCCAATAATCCAATTCAATTCAACACACCTGCCCTTACCTTAGTTGCCTCTGCTACAGATGCTGCTTGTTCTATTGCTACAGATGGTTCTATTGCTATGTTAGGGAATGGCGGAACAGGCAACTTTGAATATAGCATTGATAGTGGTTTAACTTGGAGTACGACGACTAACCATCAAAATTTATTGGCGGATGCCTATTATTTACAAATTAGAAATGCCAATGGGACTTGCGAAACAGCATACCCTAGTAACCCAATAGATTTACGACCAGATTCTTTAGTCGTGTCGATTGTGAGCAATACACCGCCTTCTTGTGTTAATGATAATGATGGAAGTTTAGTGCTAACGGCAACTGGCGGCGGAAATAATAATTATGAATTTTCTATTGATGATGGCATGACTTGGGAGTCGATAGGCACTTTCCAAAATTTACCTTCAGGGGCTTATGCTATAAAAGCAAAAATTTCTAATACGGATTGTATAACGACTTATTCAAATAATCCAGTACTAGTAGAAAATACAAATTGCCCAGATTTATCCACAGTAGATACCTGTTTATTGGCTTATGGTTTATCGGAATCCAATGGTATTTATACCATTTCTCTAAAAACAGATACCACTTGGCTTGGCAACCAAGCCTCGGTTTCGAATGCACAGGTTGCTATTCGAGTGCCTACAGGCGGTTTTCAAATTGGTAATATTTCTAATAAATTGACTGGGGCAAATTTTGCAGTAATGGGAGAATCTATTAATCCTAATAGTGCTGCGGGGTATGATTATTATGCTTTTACGCTACATGCTATTACAACAGCTATTCCTTTTACAAAAGGAAATACGGTAGATTTATTTAGTTTTGAAAATGTAGGCAATTGTATCGGTGGAGCCATGAATTTAATTGGGAGAGGCGCAATTGCCGAACCTGGTATTGATAATCTTAATTTTGATGCACAAATTACCGTTGCTGGTTGGGGCGCCCCAGATGCACCTGTTTGTAGTGCGAATAATGAGGTGCCAATTTGTGACCCTGCTCCGGAATGTATCGTTAATTTAGTTTTGGATAAATCCGATAACTTATTTACCGTAGGAATGATTCCAGATACGACTTGGGCAGCACCTTTAAATACGATGAATAGTGCACAAGTTACATTGAGAATTCCAAGTAAAGGATATACGGTTGAAAATTTTAAAAATGCTATTGATGGAGTTGCTTTTGACTTGACAAGTCGTCAAAATAGTCCAATTATTGAAGCTGGTTACGATTATCTAAGCATCACTTTAGGTTCTTTTGGCACTACAGGCATTCCATTTAATAAAGGAATCAAAACAAATTTATTTAGTTTTGAAATAAATGGAGCTTGTGCAGCGGATAGCATTTATTTAGTAGGCGAGGGGAGTGCTTTCGCTTTTCCAAATGGAGAAAATGATAATATCACTTCTCAAATGACGGTTTTAGGTTGGAATATGGCAGATATTCCAGTTTGTGTGCAAGCAGCAGCGAGTCCACTTTGTCCTATGGAAATAGACTTGGTTTTAAAATCGAATGCCAGCTATTGTGGGGCGAGTGATGGAACAATTGCAATTGGTTCTTTTTGTACAGGAAATCAAACGCAGTATAGCATAGATAATGGAAGCACTTACCAAGTTGCAAGTGAATTCAATAACTTATCAGCAGGAAATTATTTTGTTAAAATTCGCAATCAGGCAACTAACTGTGAATTAAATTATATGAATAATCCTATTACGATTGCTGATGGAGCATCTATTTCTTTTATGGCTAGTCCTGTGAATCCAACTTGTGTAGATAGCACGAATGGGTCAATTATATTGACGGCTAATAATGGAGGTGGGAGCTATCTGTATAGCCTTGATGATGGAGTAAATTGGTCAACTAACCCTACTTTTAGTGGTTTAGGAAATGGCAGCTATACGCCGAAAGTGAGCAATTTAGATACGACTTGTATTACGGCTTACGATACGCTTTCTTTGACCTTAATTGGTATTTCATGTACACGAGATTCTGATGGAGATGGACAAGCAGATATTACCGAAGATTTAAATATGGACGGTAATTTAGAGAATGACGATACGGATATGGACGGCATACCCAATTACCAAGATGCCGATGATGATGGCGATGGCATATCAACCGCAATGGAAGAAGCAGGTCCGAATCAAGGAGATAGCAATGGCGATGGTAATCCCGACTGTTTGCAAGAAAACGTAGCGACTACCCAAGATGAACAAGGTGATTTTCGTACTTTAGAAGTAAATAATGCTACTTGTCAGAAGATTTCGGAATTTGTAATTTATCCCGAAGGCAGAATGAGTGAAAATGACCCTAATTACGATTTTCCATTTCAATTAAATGCGTTTACCATTCCATGTGGCGGAACGGTAACCATTAATTTATATTTCCATAATGTAGCAGATTTAGCAGATTTTGAATACCGAAAATTCGGCCCAACTATTCCTGGTGGGGCTATTTCTGCTTGGTATGATTTCCCTGTGACTATCACCAAAGACACGATTGGAGGAATAATTATTGGAAAGGTAACTTTCCAATTGACAGATGGTGGAATAGGAGATGCAACGGGTGTGGATAATATAATTGTAGATCCAGGAGGCATAGCGATGAATGTAAATAATAATGCAAACTGCTCAATAAACTATGACTTAGAAAAAATAGGGGAGGCTTATATGGTCAGTTTAACAAGTGATACCTCTTTGACTCTTGGAGAAAATGAGGTAGATTCAGCGATGATTACCTTAAGAGCACCTACAGGTATTTTGGACGTGATAAATTTTACGAATGATGACATTAATGTACTTTTTGAATTAGATACTGTTTATGTCGCACCAATCGAAACGCCTAATTATGATTATTTTGTTTTTGAATTAAGTGCTGCGTCTCTAGGAACAAATAATATCAGTATTTTCCAAGATTTAAAAGAACCTTTATTTGCTTTTGAAAATGGAGGGGCTTGTTCTTTTGATAGCTTATTCTTAGTCGGCACAAATGCTACCTTTACCACACCCATGATTGGCGGTCGAGATATAGCCTCTGCTATTACGCTTTCTGGTTGGAATGCGCCAACTTGTGTAACCAATACTGGTGGTTTATTCTGTGAGCCAGTGCCAAGAGATACGGTGGAAGTAGCGATGTTTGCAGGCTTAGCAGCTACTATTTGTTTGACAAACGATGTTCAATTACCTAATAATATAGGAACTACAGCTGTTTTATTCCAAGGCGCAGCAGTGACAGGGGCAACGTCAGTGATGGATAGTTGTGTGCAATTAAATGCACAAGCTAATTTTGCGGGTAGAGATTTTATAACGGTCGTTTTCTGCGATGCAGTAAATACTACTATTTGTGATACAACAGTTTTAGATATTACCGTAAGCTTACAGCCTGCTTGTCTCATTAATTTCTTTATTGAAGATTCAATGGGCACTTTCCAATGTAAAATGGTCAGCGATACTACTTGGAATGAGCCTTTAAATGAAGTGATTTCTGCTCAATTTACTATCCGAACACCAACTGGTTCGTTTGAGATGGCGAATTTGCAAAATGGACTTGGTATGGTTGATTTTGATTTGCAAACGACCACGACTCAAGGGGGATATGATTATTTAAATATTGTCTTACAAACCCTAAACACTCAAGATATTCCTTTCCAAAAAGGAGATACGGTCTGTTTATTTAGTTTTGAAAATAGCCGTTATTGTACAGTTGATAGTTTATTTCTAGTTGGAGAAGGTAGTCCTATTACTGCACCCGAAGTTGGTGATGAACCCATTTTTTCTAAATTAGCCATCCAAGGCTGGGGAGGAGGAACGCAATCTGTTCCTGCTTGTGTGATGAATTACGGTTTGCCCATTTGTCGGATTATTACGCCAACAACCGATACGATTCATTTAGTAATAGAAGAAAATGACACCCTTTCGGTTTGTATTGATTCCGTTTTAGAATTATTAAATACCGTAGGAGTTGTAAATGTTTGTATCAATGGAATGGCGCTAGATATAGCGGTAAATAATAATGATAGTTGTGTGACGGTACAAGCACCACCTAATTTTATAGGAAATGATACGATTTGTGTAATGCATTTCGATATAGCG
Source organism: Bacteroidota bacterium (assembly GCA_017857395.1). Classification (GTDB taxonomy): domain Bacteria; phylum Bacteroidota; class Bacteroidia; order Chitinophagales; family Saprospiraceae; genus JAFMDF01. The sequence goes on from JAFMDF010000138.1 coordinate 12,512, forward strand.
GAATTGGGATATAGAGATACAACCATTTTTGTTATTACGGTTAACGAAAAACCTTTTGCGCCCACAGACACGGTTAATTTTACGATAAGTGATACAATGGATGTTTGTTTGGATGCAGCTTTGCAATTAAATAATATTGGAACAGCCACCATTTTATCTACGGGCAACCAAGTGAATGTAATCGTAAATGATAATAATGATTGTATTACTTTACAACCAATTGATGGTTTTGTAGGAAATGATACTTTACAAGTTATTCATTGTGATGCGAATGACCCAACCTTCTGTGATACCACAATGATAGTAGTGACTATAGAAGCACCTGTTGTTTGTTTATTTGAATATTTAATTGAAGCGACAGACGATGTTTATACGGTCAAATTAGTGGTAGGAGCAGATGTAATTAGTAATTTAAGTGCAACGCAGTCTATGTTAGTTGCTATCCGAGTTCCAGCAAATGGATATAATGTACCTACGGATAGTATCACTACTCTTTTAGCTGGAGCTGCTTTTGAAAATACGAGTAATGGGGTTTTATTAGATGAAGAAGAACCTAATTATGGGTATATCCTTTTTGATATTGGAGGCATTGTTACACCAACTTATCAGCAAGGAGATACGCTAGATTTATTTTCCTTTAGAGGGAATAATTGTGTGGAAGATGGGATAAAATTAGTCGGTCCAGGGGCTTCGTTTCCAAACCCTATAGTTAATACAGAAGAAATTACCTCCTTTTTGTCTATAGGCGCTTATTTGCCAACAGGAGGAACACCTTATTGTGTGAATCCTGTGGGAGGAATTGCTAATTGTAATCCAGAGGCTGCACCCAAAGATACTTTACATTATGTGTTAGATTTTGAAACGCTACAAATTGTTTGTATTGATTCTGCTTTACAATTACTAAATACGGTGGGTAATGTGACCGTATGTGAGCAAGGAACAAATGTAACCATTAACGTAATTAATGGCGATAGTTGTGTGGCATTAACACCTGCGACTAATTTTTCTGGCAATGATACCCTTTGTGTGGTTCATTGTGATGCAGTAATGACCGATTTTTGTGATACCACTATTTTGATTATTACTGTCAATCCTAATGAAGTAACACCACCAACAGCAGTCGATAGTACTTGTAGGATTAGTTTTGATTTGGCTTTAACAAATGGGGTTTATGTGGTAAGTATGACTTCAGATACGACGCTTACTAATACGACTTTTCCAACGCCTATTTTCCCCAATCCATTTATTCCAGCACCGACAAATTTGATGGATATAACGGTTAAAGCACCAACGGGGCAGTTACAAATTGTCAACCAAATAGATTTTGGAACAGGCAGAGAATTTGTCTTGAAAAGTTCCATTATTAGCCCTGCCGAAGACCCAACCCATGATTATTTTGTTTTTGGGTTAAATGCGAATAATACGCCAACTATTAATATTCCTTATGTGGCAGGAGCATCTTTAGATTTGTTTTCATTCCAAAATATTAATTGCAGTTTAGATAGTATTAGTTTGGTTGGAAGGGGAACAGATTTCGGGGAATTAATTATTAATGGCACTAATATAAATACGAATATAATAGCTAATAGTGATACCATTGCTACTTGTGTAAATAGCACGAATATTACACCACCAATGTTAGCCCTTTCTACCACAAGTACAGCCCCAACAACAGGCATATGTAACGATGGTACAATAACTATAACTGCCACGGGTGGTACAGGTCTTTATGATTATAGCATCAACAATGGAACAGATTGGTTTTTAAATAACGAGTTCACTAGTTTAGAAGTAGGTACTTATTTAGTCAGAGTTAGAAGTACAGATGAAGTTTGTCTAAGTGATGCAGAGACCGTTTTATTACAAAATATGGATTGTGCGTCGGCTTGTGATATCGTTATCACCTCAATTGATAGTACGAATGCAACTTGTAGCGCGGCGAATGGAATAATTACTGTAAATGCTACAGGTAGTAATTTACAATATAGTATTAATACAGGGGCAACTTTCCAAGGCAATAATATCTTTGAAAGTGTAGCCGCAGGTACTTATAATATTATCGTAAGAGATTCTGTAACGACTAGTTGCGAAGCCAATATAACGATTACCTTAAATGGGACGACTTTACCTGAAATCCAATCAGTTGAATTAACAGAGACCAATACCTTTGTTTCAAATTTGGGGACGATTACTATTTTTGCTACAGGTGCTGGCGACCTTAGATATAGCATTGACGGCGGATTAAATTTCTTTGAAGGCAATACTTTTAATAACCTTGGTATTGGCAGCTATACAGTTGTAGTCGCCAACGGGGATGAATCTTGCCCTGTTATGTATGGAAATAATCCTATTCAAATTGACCAACCTTGTATGGTAGATGCAGGAGCAGATAGAACGATTTGTCTTGGTGCAGCAGTTACTTTATCAACTAGCGGGACAGCTCCAATTTTTGGTTGGACACCTAGTACTGGACTTAGTTGTACCGATTGTTCCAATCCAATTGCTAATCCAGATACAACAACGACTTATATCGTCACCAATAGTGGAGGAGGTTGTTTTGTGATGGATACTATAATAATAACCGTTTTACCGAGCATTAACGCAGGTTTTAATTTTATGACGAGTTGTGCAGATTTGTCTGTTCAATTTACAGATACTTCTCGTACGACAGGTACGATAACTAGCTATGCATGGGATTTTGGAGACGGTGGTGTGGCAACTGTGGCAAATCCAAATTATACTTATACAACTGCTGGAAGTTATACGGTTCAATTAACGACAACCATTGCAGGAGATTGTACCAATACCGTTTCAAAACTAGTCATGGTAGGGAATGGATTGGTTGGAACAGTTAGCGATGATACAAATATTTGTGCAGGGGATTGCACCCAGTTAATGGCTACTGGAGGGACTTCTTACACATGGATGCCTGCTGACGGATTGAGTGCCACGAATATTGCAAACCCAATGGCCTGCCCAACAGCGACCACCACTTATTATGTGACCATTTCCAATGGAATGGGTTGTTCAACTATGGACAGCGTTACCGTGACGATTATCAGTCCTACCATCGGCGTTTCGGCGGCAGGAAGTACTTGCGGAGATAATAACGGCGTAATTACCATTTTTGCGGCTTTGCCTGGGGAAATGTTAGAATTCCAATTATTTGATAATGATGAATGGTTTACAACCAATAGTTTTACCAATTTAGCGGCTGGCGAATATAATGTGAGGGTTAGAACAACAGCGGGCACTTGTGTAACTGCTTTTCCAAATAACCCTGTTATTATTGGTGATACGCCAGGGGCAGTCATTGATAGCATTACTGCGAATAGTCCAACAGATTGTAATATGGCGAATGGAAATATCACCATCGCTGCCTCAGGGGCAAATCCATTAATTTATAGTATAGATGATGGCGCTAATTGGAGTGCATCGAATAGTTTTACAGGACTGGGACAAGGCAATTATTCTGTTCAAGTGGCTTATTCAGATACTACCTGCATTACGGCTACCCAAACCATTTCCTTGGACCCGCCAATGTCGCCAATCATTTTAAATGTCAATAGTATTAATCCGACAACTTGTGGAAATAATGATGGTTTGATACTTATTGAAGTAGAGGGACTAGGGGATATCAATAATATTTTTGAATATAGTTTAGATGGCATTAATTGGCAGTTGAGCAATATTATAGACACTTTAAGTGCAGGCACTTATGCTGTTTTCGTTCGCTATGAAAATCAAAATTGTATTACCGAATATCCTACAACAATTACTTTAAATCCTGCTAGTCCACCTGTTATTTCAGCGGTTGAAGGAACTGCACCAAGTAGTGTTGATAATAATGATGGGATTATTGAAATTACAGCTACGGGGAGTGCTCCGATAGAATATAGTATTGATAATGGAACGACTTGGCAAGCTAGTAATACATTTAATGGTTTAGATACGGGAACTTATGCAATTATCGTGCGGTATACGGATGAAAGTTGCCCAACGGTTTATGATAGACCATTCATATTAAGCGTAGATATTTGTCTGACCATTACCAATATTACTAGTATGAACCCAGAAGGTTGTGGGATTAATACAGGGGTAATTGTTATTTCTGCTACTGGTACGAATGATTTGGAATATAGTGTAGATAGTGGCCGTACTTGGCAAATGAATAATAATTTTAGCGATTTAGATATTGGTATCTATCATCTTTTTGTTCGTCATATAGATAGTACTTGTTTGACTCCCTTAGATTCAACGGTTGTATTAAATGCAAGTGGTCAAATTAATATTCTAGAAGTAATCGCTACGAGTCCAACAGGTTGTCCGGATAATAATGGCAGTATTGAAATTATTGCTGACGGCGGGATTAATCTAGAATATAGTATTGATAATGGTGCAACTTGGCAAGCGGATTCTATTTTTAATGATTTAACGACGAGTGCTTATACCATAGTAGTAAGAACTGCGGATGAAGCATGCCAAACTACTTATAACGAACCTGTTTTCTTAATTGGTGATTTTGCATTAGATATTACAGCGGTAACAAGTACGAATCCAGCTGAATGTGGGGCAACTAATGGTACGATTACGATTACTGCCGCTGGGTCAGATACGCTGGAATATAGCATTGATAATGGTGGAACATGGCAGTCGGATAATAGCTTTAATAATTTACCTGCTGGTATCTATACTATTGTCGTGAGAACCCCAGATAATCTTTGTCAAGCAATATATAATGCACCTGTTATTTTAATGGGTAGCGATGATATTATGATTACAGATGTTACTAGCACGAATCCAACTGATTGTGGTGGAACAAATGGCGTAATTACGATTACTGCAGCAGGTGCTACTAATCTGGAGTATAGTATTGATAATGGCGGAAGTTGGCAAGTAGGGAATGTTTTTAATAATCTATCTGATGGGACTTATACCATTATGGTAAGAACAACAGATGCGCTTTGTCAAGCAATCTATCCTACACCAGTTGTATTGATGGGAAGTGGTGATTTAGTGATTATAGATGTATCGACCACTAATCCAGCGGATTGTGGAGCAAATAATGGGATAATTATAATCAATGCCACAGGTGCTAACGTTTTACAGTATAGTATTAATAATGGGGCTACTTGGGAATTTAGTAACACCTTTACAAATCTAGCACCAGGCACTTATACTGTTTTGATACGAACACCTGATGCGCTCTGTCAAGTAGCTTATAGTAGCCCTGTTATATTAATGGGGAGTGGAGATGTAATTATTACAGATGTAAGCAGCACGAATCCAACTGACTGTGGCGGAACAAATGGAATAATTACGATTACTGCGGCAGGAGCGAGTAATATAGAGTATAGTATTGATAATGGTGGAAGTTGGCAAGTAAGTAATGTTTTTACGAACCTACCTGCTGGGGCTTATACCATTATGGTAAGAACAACAGATGCGCTTTGTCAAGCAATCTATCCTACACCAGTTGTATTGATGGGTAGTGGTGATTTAAGTATAATAGAGGTGACTGCCACCAATTCAGGCGATTGTGGAGCAAATAATGGAACAATTACTATTAATGCCACAGGTACTAATATTTTACAGTATAGTATTAATAACGGGGCTACTTGGGAATTTAGTAACACTTTCACGAATCTAGCACCAGGCATTTATACCGTTTTGATACAAACACCTGATGCGCTTTGTCAAGTAGCTTATAATGCGCCTGTTGAGATAACAGGTAGCCAAGCTATTACTATTTTGGATGTATTTAGTAGCCATCCAACGGAGGTAGGCGTAAATGATGGGGTTATTGAGGTTTTTGCGACAGGTAATAACCCATTAGAATACAGCATTGATAATGGCGTCAATTGGCAACCAAGTAATCTATTTAATGGCTTAAATGAAGGGGCTTATACCGTTTTAGTACGATATACAAATGGGACTTGTGAAGTAGCTTATCAGGTACAAATTATTTTAAGTACGGAAAGGTGCCTACTATTTATTGAAGTTTTAGCACATAGTCCACAAGGTTGTGGAACTAACGATGGGCATATTTTTATATTTTCTGATGTAGTCGGAGATAATGTCGAATATAGTATCAATAATGGGATTGATTGGCAAAATATGGAAGCGTTTGAAAATCTTAGCCCAGGCGAATATACCATTTTAGCAAGAAGAACAGATATAAATTGCCAAATTGCCTTAGATAGTACGATTACTTTAGAAGAAGGAGAAGATTTAATAATTCTTCAAGTAGATGCAATAGATAGAGATGTATGTAATAATTTCGGTGGAGAAATTTTTATTAGTACCAATATTTTTAATGATATAGAATACAGTATTGACAATGGGCTTACTTGGCAATTTGACCCTTTCTTCAGCAATGTTGATATTGGGATCTATACCATTTTAGCAAGAAGTGTAGATTTAACTTGTCAAACTCCTTATAATGTACCCGTACAAATTAATGCGGTACAAAATGCGGATATATCTAATGTCTTAGCTAATAATCCAACCAATTGTAATAGCGCGAATGGTAGTCTTTTTATAGAAGCCAACGTAGGATTTAATTCCGAATTTAGTATTGATAATGGCATTACTTGGCAGCCAAATAATGATTTTAATAATTTAGCTGCGGGTACTTATTACATAAAAGTAAGAACGGGTAGTTGTGAAATAGATTATGCGGAAAATCCTGTAATCTTAGGGTCGCCGAATGCCTTTAGTATTATTACCCCGATTCCTAATAGAGCAATTTGTACGGATGCCTTGATGTCAATATCCGTAACATTAAGCGACTTAATTGTTAGTTACCAAGTAAATAAAGGAACAATTGCTAACCCTGTATTAAATGGAACAACCTTAACTTTTGATGCAGTCGTGACCGAATTATTCAATGAATATGAAATCACCTTCACGAATGCTATTGGTTGTCAAGTAACAGAATCCTTTACTATTTTCCAAGCAACAGATACCGAAGCAGATTTTGTGGTCATTGAACCTTATTGCCGAGAGATGGAAGTGCGTTTATTATTTACAGGAACGGCAACGCCAATGGCGAATTTAATTTGGGAATTAGATGGTGGCGTACTTATTTCTAGCTCACCAGCAACTGCTACTGAACCAGCAGGAAAGGAAATTGTCGTTAGATGGGATAATGAAGGAAGCCGATTAATTAAGTTAACGGTAAATGATGGTGGTTGTATCGACGATGAATACGAAAGTATTTTTGTTAGAAAACTACCTTTAGTAGATGCAGGAGAAAATGCCTCCATTTGCATGGGAGAATGTGTGGAGTTAGAAGGAAGTGGAACAGGCGTTTGGTATACTTGGAGTCCAGCAGCAGGTTTAAGTTCCACCAATGGGCAAAATGTAACTGCTTGTCCGACAGAAACGACGACTTATACTTTGACGGTAATGAGTGCGGACGGCTGTGTTTCTGTGGATAGCGTAACAGTTAATGTGGAAACTGGCTTTGTAATTATGACCGAAGATGTCACGATTTGTGAAGGAGAATCTACTGCTTTAGGTGCTTCTGGAGGAACAACTTACACGTGGTTTCCTGCGGTTACGCTAGATAATCCGAATACGGCAACACCTATTGCAACACCAGCAGTAACAACACTTTACAAAGTAGCATCTGCTAATGAAAATGGTTGTATAGATACCGCTTATGTCACCGTTTTTGTGAATCCAAAACCTGAGGCAATAGCTTGTGAAGATAAAACGATCTGTAGAGGCGATAGCATTCAATTAATAGTTACTACTCATGCCCAATATAGTTGGAGTCCAACGAATACTTTAATCAATCCAAATAGTGGAACACCGATTGCTTTCCCAATGGAAACGACCACATATACGGTGACCGTTACGGACGAAAATGGTTGTACAGATACAGATGAAGTAATCGTTTTTGTCAATACACCACCGACCGTTAACGCAGGCAACGATGTGACGATTTGTACGAATGCTACAACTAGCTTAAGTGCTTCTGGTGCAGTTAATTATAGCTGGTCACCAGCACAGGGTTTAAGTAATCCAAATATTGCGAATCCATTAGCCAATCCTTCAACAACAACAACTTATACCGTAATTGGGACAGATTTTAACGGCTGCACAAACATAGACCAAGTAACGGTTGCTGTCATAGAAAGTACAGGAATTTCTGCTGGAAATGATGTCACGATTTGTGAAGGAAATATTATACAATTAAATGCTGTAGGTGGTAGTAATTATGTATGGTCACCAAGTACTGGATTGAATAATCCAAATATAGTCAATCCAATTGCGATTCCAACAGTAACAACGACTTATACCGTAACAGGCATAAGTCAAAATGGCTGTCCTTCAGTAGATGAGGTGGTTATTTTTGTGAATCCAAGACCTGATGCAATAGCTTGTGAAGATAAGACGATTTGTAGCGGAGAAAGTATCCAATTAATCGTGACAACACACGCCCAATACAGTTGGAGTCCAACAAATACTTTATTAAATCCAACAAGTGGCACACCAACTGCTTTTCCAACCGAAACGACGACCTATACCGTAACTGTTACAGATGAAAATGGCTGTACCGATACCGATGAAGTAGTCGTATTTGTCAATTCCCCAAATATAGTTAATCTAGGACCAGATGTTACCTTATGTGGTGCAGGAACGGTTGCCTTAGATGCAGGTGAAGGCATAGCTTATCAATGGAGTCCAACTACAGGATTAAGTAATCCAAATAGTAGAAATCCAATTGCAACGGTGACGAATACCACGACTTATACCGTTCAAGTAACCAACGCAGATGGTTGTATCGGAACGGACAATGTGACCATCAATATTAATAATGGGCCGAATGCAGATGCTGGTCCGCCAGTTGTTTTATGTCCTGGTGGTGCTGGACAATTAATGGCTTCGGGAGGTGTTTCCTATCAATGGAGTCCAGCAACAGGATTAAGTAATCCTAATATTGCGAATCCAATTGTCACGGCTACTCAAGTAACAAATTATCGAGTAACAGTTACTGATGAATTTGGCTGTACGGCTACCGATGAAACATTGGTAACAGTTTCTTTACCTTTAGCAGTTGACCCTATTATTAATAATGCCAATTGCTGTGGAACAGGAGGAAGTGCTATTTTAAATGTTTCTGGTGGTTTTGGAAATGCAACATTTAACTGGTCACCTAATGTTTCTACTTCCAACACAGCGACCAATTTAGCAGCAGGTTTTTATAAAGTAGTTATCTCTGATGCAGTAGGGTGTAGTATTATTTTTACTTTTGAAATAAAAGAAGATTGTGATGGTTGTCCTGATATGTTCTCAGAGGAAGAAGTTTGTATCAGTGATACGGCTACGATAGAACGAATTTGTGTACCAATTGCCTTAGAAGATGTTGGGGGTTATGAAATTTTAGTAGGAGGTGCTACTTATTTGCCAGACCATGGCTGTGCTCACGAAAATCTAACCGCTTATTCTTATGCTTTAGTAGAAGGGCAAGGAAATACAGGCATGTATCAAGTAGAAAACTGGGAAGTCAACGGGCAAATGTTTAACACGGAAGTGGAAACAATGCAAGAATTGACCTTCTGGATGAATACCGTTGACCCAACGGGCAATTGGATAATCCATCCTTCTATTTTAACGATTATTGGCGGAGACCCAAATAAAACTTATGGGACAATGAAGGTGATTCAACTCACCAAATGGATTGAGACGATGCTACAACCAGATGTGACTGGAGTTGCGACTAGTAGTATTATCGAAGTGGATGTACGCACGATGAATCAACCAATTGAAGTAATTATTACCGATACTGCGACTTGTTGTTCCGATACATTGCTAATAAAAAGATGTGGGGAAGAACAACCTTGTGTAGTCGAAATTATTGCTCCAAACCAATTTCAGGAAATGATTGATTGTGGCGAATCCGCAAAAATCTGTTTGGATATTCCATTTAGCAATATTAATAATTATGACTTAGTGGCTAATAATAGCCCTTTTGCTGGAGAAATATTGCCTTGCAATTATGACTCTATGTTTGCTTATACCTATTTTACTTTACCAGGACAAGGCTTAGCAGGACCTTATGAGGTCACGAATTGGATAGTAGATGGACAAATGCATGCAGGAATGTTTAATACTTTGTCTGAATTTGCTCAATTAATGAACCAAATTGACCCAACAGGTAATTGGAAATTAAAAGAAAATACTTTGACTATTCAAGGAGGGAATTCAATGACCGATTATGGCGCTATAAATATAGAACAAACGACTACAGGCTCCATTGCTAACCTAGAAATTAATGCTAATCTTATTCCGATGGGGACTCAATTGACTTTTGCCTCAGGGAATTATGAAGTCTTAATTAATGACATCAATTCTGGGTGTCGAGACCGATTTTTAGTAAATGTATCTTGTGATGGTATAGACCCAGTAGATACGACTATCACGCCAGTAGATACGACTATCACGCCAGTAGATACGACTATCACGCCAGTAGATACGACTATCACGCCAGT
>JAFMDF010000514.1 GCA_017857395.1 Bacteroidota bacterium
ACTAAAAAATATCAATCGCTGTCCAAAGGTTTAGGTACAGCTGGCATTATTCTAGGAATCATGACTTTGCTATTTTCTCTGATACCTATTCTTGGAATGCTAGCAATGCTATTGGGATTTATTACACTTATTATAATAGGTATTGGGATAGCCATTGCTTCTAAACACCAACATGCTAAAGGACGACTAATTACTGCATTGATTCTAGCTGGTCTTGGCACGGCTATTAGTTTAATGCAATTTTCAGCATTAGGATAAAAATAGAGCTATGAATATAACAAAGAAAATAGGCTGCTTGGTTTTCTTCTGCTTTTTGGCAAATCTGGCTTTTAGCCAAGTGCCTGTTAAGGATAGAAAACATCGGGAATGGAGTAAAATCATGGAGGAGGTGCAAGTTGCCTCCCAAGTTATTAATACTAGAGTAACGGCTTTTGTTGGAAATATTAAGAACATACAAAATTTCATGTCTAAAGCGTCCATGATTGTAAATGGAGTGGTCAAGAATCTTGTGCTGATTCGAAAAATAATTGAGATTGAAAAGGACATTGCTAAGCTAGTCAATGAATCTATTACCGTCATTAATTCACCAAAAGATGTTGATGGCGATGGGGAAAATGATTTTGAAATGCTGGATAAATGGAAACATATCCAGATTTTACTAGCAATTGCTGCGGAGGCGGATAATATTTTTGACCTCTTCAAAAATATTATTGAGGAAGATTCAACTATCATGGACGATAAAGGGAGACTTACTTTAATTCGAGATGCCTATAAAGATGCTACTCGGATTAAAGCTGCCATTCGAGCACAACTCAGACGAATTAATAAGGAGGTTTACCAGTACCGACGACTAAAAAAGGAGATAGAAGTTTATGATAATTTCTTCTCTCAAGATTCATAATTTGTTTTCAAAATGACGTGGTCATGGGAAGGTTATAACGAGTGGCCTTCCCTACTACTCAAAGTTTTTTAACCATAATTAATATGAAATTCAAGCGGCTTTTTCTCCTTTTGGGACTGATATTCTTTTTTCAAGTTGCTAATGCACCAACGGCAGAAGCACAAATTCTAGCCTCTCCAGTTTTTGATGTCGGCAATAACCTTATTGGTGGTATTCAAAAAGTGGTCATGACGGCATCAAAGGCGATAAGGGAAGAGATACTACCTTGGAAGGAACGCATTTCTAAAGTACAGGACTTTTTTAAAAAGGCATCAGAAACGGTCAATGTGGTTATTAAAAACCTCAAAATGACGCATGACCTCATTGAAACGGAGGAGAAAATCAATCGCTTATTTACTCGGTCTATTGACCAAATTAATGCCTCCGAAAATGTACTGCAGAAATGGAAATACCAATGGATTTTAGGGCAACTCTATTGGGAATCTCGAAATATCTTTGGTGCTTTTGACCTAGCACATAAAGAAGGGCAAGGTATAATGGATGATGAAGGTAGAATTCGAATTATCCAACAAACCTTAAGACAAGCTCGAACGATTTATCGAGCGATGAGGACGACTATTCGTAGAGCCAATCGAGCTACTTATAAATTCCAACGACAAAAAAGGGAATTGGAAGTATTTAATCGACTTTTTGGTAAAGAGAACTGATTATGGATTATTTGAAATTATACAGCTGTTTAGGATGTCTATTATTAGCACCCATTTCTTTTGCCCAAATTCCTGTTGGAGCGGTAATTGATCCTAGTTTAATAGGGAGTAATACAATTGTTTCTATTGCAGAAGGTGTTACCAATTTCCTACTTAAAAAGGAACGTCCATTACAGGAAAACATCAAAGATGTCCGCGAATTCTTTCGAAAAGCAGAAACGGTAGTATCAGGTGCTATTAGAAATATGAGAATGGTGCGAGAAATTGTAGAAACCGAAAAAGACATTATTGAACTATACACTCGCTCTATTAATAAATTGAATGAACCCATTGATGAAGATGGTGATGGAGTTGACGATTTGGAGTTTTTAGATAAATGGAAACAAGTACAAATTCTTTTAGCATTTACGAAAGAGGCCGCATCCGTTTTTGAACTCTTTACGAATCTTATCGAAGATGATGCTTTTACCATGAATGACAAAGGGCGAATTGTCTTTTTGGAAAAGGCCTATAAAGATATGCGTCAAATCAAAAGTGCCATGAGAGCGCAACTTCGCAGAATCAATAAGGAGATTTATACTTATCGACGGCAGCGACGACAATTGATGGTGTACTCTAGATTATTTGATACCAATTAAACAGCAAACAATGACTAAAAAAATAATCGGTTTGATGCTTTTGATACAATTAAGCATCGTTATACCCATTTACCCGCAAGTCCCCGTGGCAGATTATTTTGGTAGATGGTTAAGTAAAACCTCTTCGGTTGTTCAACAAGCCTCGCAGTTTATTAAAGAAACGGCTGCTCCATTGGTAGACACCTTTAAAAAGACGCAGGAATTTTTTCAAAAAGCACAAACTTTTGTCAGTCATGTAGTCAAGAACCTTAGATACATCGAGCGGATTATTGAAACGCATCAAGATATTAGGATGCTGTTTGATAATGCAATTACTGGGTTAAATGCTACACCTGATTTAGACGAAGATGGAATGGACGATTTGGCATTTTTGGATAAATGGAAGCATGGTCAAATTTTACTAGCCATCTCCGCTGAAGCTACTTCTGTTTTTGAGATTTTTTCAAATATCATCGAACAAGATGCTTTTACGATAGACGACAAAGGACGGGTACAAATTATCAAAGAGACCTATCAGGAATTATTACAATTGAAGCGGGCAATGCGAGGGCAATTAAGACGCATCAATCGAGAGGTGTATCAATATAGTAGATTGAAAAAAGAGGTGCAGGTGTTTGAGGCATTATTTAAAACAGGGTGATTGGTTAGCTAATAATTACCCCCCAATAATTTATTAGCTACCAATCACCACTAAACTATCTTATGGGCAAACTATATACCATAATCATTGCATTGCTTTTTTTAACTATTCGTGGAAAGACTCAAGTAACTACCGTTATTGACCCTGGGCATAATGCTACTACTAAAATTGAGGCATTGACAGAAACGGCCGCTACTGGGCTGAAACAGTTTTTTGAAAGTCCGAGTATCGAAAAGATTTCTAAGGTGCAAACTTTCTTTAAAGAAGCAAGTCAATTGGTTAGCAAAATAGTACAGAATTTACGCATGACTCGGCAGCTTATTGATACCGAAAAAGACATTTATGAATTATTTGTGCGCTCCTTAGACCAGATTGATAAAGCCGAAGATTTCGCAGGTAAATGGAGGTACCGTTGGATTCTACTCCAACTCTTTAATGAATCCACTAGAATCTTTGAAGTCTTTGATTTAGCGACTCAACAAAACATGGGCATTATTGATGATAAGGGTCGAATTCTCTTGATTAAAAATGCTTTAAAACAAGCGAAAACGGTCAAAGCTGCTATGAAAGCTACTGTTCGCAGAACCAATAGAGCTTGGTATAAACTCAAAAGGAATCAACGAGAATTTGAAACGTTTGCCGAACTCTTCAAAACCAACTAAACTAAGCTAAACATTTACTCATGGGGGAATTTTACAATATTCAACAAGTTTTAGAAATCATTAGAAACGATTTAATCACCATTGGTGCAGACATCGTTTGGGTGGGACAAGCCATTGCCGCTATTGGTGCCTTATTATATATTGCCAAGCTTTCTTACGAAGGGATGTTAGGTGGTAATTTATTTACATTAAGAACGCTACGTCCCTTTGCGATTGCCTTGGTACTCGCTTTATATCCACAATTCATGTTGGTGATAGATGGCATGGCAATGAGTGTAAATATTGCTTTAGGTACGGCTATCATCACCGATGAAGTGCGGGTCACCGAGATTTTAAAAACCCGTGACCTCAATCCTGATACAGAAGATGACCAACATTTGATTGGTATCGAAGACATTCATGCCGAAGAAGGGGAAGAAGAAGCAAATTTAATTAACCGATTTACGGAAGCGGTTACCTTAAATTTGAATGTCTTTAAATGGGTAGGCGAAAAATTTTATCAGGCAATGATGCGCTTTTTGGAGGAAATTCTATTTCGGCTCTCTCATGCTATTCTGGTTATCATTAATTCGCTCCGAGTTTTCTTTCTGGTCGTGCTTTATATCGCTGGTCCGCTGGTCATTGGTATTTCTGTTTTCCCAGGCTTTGAAGCGGCTTATATGAAATGGTTGGCTAGATATTTATCGGTGCATCTCTGGTTAGGTATCGGCAATGTCTTTGAGGCAATTGCCGTCAGACTTTGGCGAATCATTGTTGAAAGTGGCGGCTTTTGGACGAAAGGATTGGGTTTAGAAGATACCGTTAATTCTGTGATTCTCACCCAATGGGCTTGGATGTTTTTATTGATTCTAATTGTGGGGTATATCACCGTTCCGATTGTGGCTGGTTGGGTAATTTCTGGGGCAGGTATTGGTCAAGCTGGTGCTTTATTATCTGCTTCCATTGGTAAAGGAGTTATTCAAACTGGTGGGGCTGTTGGAAAAGCAGCCCAAAGAGCTAGATATACATCCCATAAGTGATTAGTGACTGGTTGATTTGTGATTAGTTCCCTATTTACTACAAACCAACCAGTCACTAATTAACGAATCACCAATCACTAGCTCATGATAAACATTCGCTTGCTAAATCAACGTCCATGAAAGAATTATTACTAAAAATACTAGGTGTCTCTACTAAAAAAGAGCCTGCGGTAGCGGTAGCATCCATAAATGAAGGGGAAATAGAGACACCACTTAACACTAAAAGACTAGTGGTTTGCGCAAGAAGTTAGCGGCAGTTAATATTCTTCAATTTCTT
>JAFMDF010000139.1 GCA_017857395.1 Bacteroidota bacterium
ATCAATGAAATAAATGACATATTTTATTTTTTAATAAGTTTAATTTAGTTCCTTGCTAATTCCATTTTTTACCAAATTGATTATTTCTTTAACTATTTTCTCAAAATTATTGATAATAATTTCAACATTATAGCACTTATTACACTACCTAACTCCCTCATTTTAGATACACTGGGTCTAAAAGTCCTATTAGCACGTCTTTTTGTACTATAATTTTTTAGATAGTAAAGCTACATTTGTCCTGTATTCCACTTATTAATAACTATCTACTTTAACAAAGCATTGCTTATGGCTCATTACAGATTACTTAAAACTATTTTAAGCGTAACCCTTTTAGCGCTTTTTACTTTTCAAATTCAAGCTCAAACCATTTCTGGGAGGATTGTCGATGCTGACAATGGTACAGGACTTATCGGTGCAACGATTCTAGTTCAAGGAACTAGTCTAGGTACTGTAACAGATTTTGATGGTAATTTTTCTCTTGATGTTGAAAGCTTACCTGTGGATCTTAGGGTTAGTTATACAGGCTATGCAGACCAAACACTTACGGTAACGGATGCGAACCAAGAAATAGTAGTCAATTTAGCGGTTGGATTGAAATTAGATGCAGTGGTCGTCACTGGCTCTCGTGGAAAGCCAAGAACTATTCTAACTTCTCCCGTACCAATTGATAATATCAATGCAGCCGAATTAAAAGCGAGTGGGCAAAAATCTGTTAATCAAATGATTAACTATAAGATACCTTCTTTTAATTCTACGCCTCAAACTATTTCTGATGCCTCTGCGCATTTTGACCCTTCAGAATTGAGAAACTTAGGCCCATCCAGAACTTTGGTTTTAATTAATGGCAAGCGAAAAAATCAAAGTGCGCAAGTATATTTGAATAGAACACCGGGCAGAGGAGAAGTTGGTACAGATTTTAAATCATTTCCAGCAGGCGCCATTGAAAGAATTGAAGTTTTAAGAGATGGAGCGAGTGCGCAGTACGGTTCTGATGCAGTTGCGGGTGTAATCAACATCATTTTAAAAGAACGAGTAGAAGAAACCACCATTAATTTAGAGACTGGCGTGACTTATGAGGGTGATGGATTTAATTATGCTTTCGACATTAATCATGGGATTAAAGTTGGAGATAAAGGCTTTTTAAACTTAACTGGTGATTTATACCATACAGATTTAACCAATAGAGCGGGTACACCACAAGGTGATGGCTTATTTGGCTTTTTATACTCAATCGGAGCAGTTCCATTAGGTGCTGGTGGTCCACAGGAAGCTACTCCAGGTGTATTAGCTACTGCGGAGCAAATTAGAGATGGAGATACCGATTGGCAAAGAGCAAATCCAGATTTGGGGATGAATGTAGGTATTCCAGAACAAGATAGATATTCCCTTTTTGCTAATTTTGGTTTGCCTTATGATAATGGTGAATTTTACATCAATGGTGGATATACTTTTAGATATGGAAAATCATTCGCTCTATACAGAGTGCCTTGGTGGCCTGGTGTTGGTGCAAATAGAGATAATAACCCATTATGGACAGATAGATCACAACCATTCCAAGGATTCCAACCTACTTTTGAAAGTGATATCAAAGATATTAGCTTTACGGTAGGCAATAAATTATTTTTCAATGATTGGACTTTGGATTTAAGTTTGACCAATGGTTCTAATGATGTTCAATATTTAGTATCTAATTCTGTAAATGTTGGTTTAGGGGCAAGCAGTCCAACTGAAGTTGACCCAGGAGGCTATAGATTTGGCAACACTTTAGGAAATATAGACTTATCAAAGGTATTTGGTAAACTTTCTTTTTCTGCTGGTGCAGAAATTAGAAGCGAAAGCTTTGAATCTAGAGCAGGTGAAGAAGCTTCTTATATAGAGGGAGGCGTACAATCTTTCCCTGGCTTACAACCTTCCAATGCTTTAGATGAAAGTAGAACGAATATAGGTATCTATACGGGTTTAGACGTAGATGTTAGTGAATCTTTTCTGATTGGAGGAGCAATTAGATATGAGAGTTATTCTAAAATTGGAGATGGTGATAGTAGAAGTAATGTTTCTTGGAAAGTGAATGCTCGACAAATTTTAGGTGATAATAAGGGCGCTATTCGTGCCTCTGTAAGTACTGGATTTAGAGCGCCTTCTCTTCACCAAATTTACTTGAGTAATATCCAAACTTTATTGGTTGGAAATGAGGTGGCTCAACAAGGAACATTTAATAATGTAAGTGATGTTACTAGAAATTTATTACAAGTACCTCAATTAGATGTTGAAACCTCGTTCAACTTTACGGCTGGATTAACGTATAAATTGACCAATAATTTATCTGCCACTTTTGACTATTATAATATCTCTGTAGATGATAGAGTATTATTGACCAATCAAATTAGTACAGGTTCTTTACCAGAAGGAAATGCCGTTAGAGCTGGTTTAGAAGGAGATGGGGTAGAAAGTTTTGTATTTTTCACCAATGCAGCAGATACCAAAACACAAGGAATTGACCTCGTTTTAAATTTAGATAATGTTAGAGCAGGAGACAATGGAACATTAGGCTTTACGGCTGCCATGAACTGGAATGATATTGAGGTAGATGCAGAAGGAATTACTGTACCTCCTGTTTTTGCGGAGAATAATATTGATATTTTTGGAAGAGAGGAAGTTGGCCGTCTGGAAACTGGACGACCAAATTTAAAAGCCACTGTAGGCATTTCTTATAAAACTGGCGGCTTAAGAGTAAACTTCAATAATACTTATTTTGGTGAAGTATCTGAAATACACCCTACTAATGTTTCCCTAGATCAAGTATACGCTGGAAAAATGATTACCGATTTAGTTATTGGTTATGACATCAACGATAAGATAAATGTAAATTTAACTGCTAATAACTTATTTAATGTTTACCCTGATGAATTAAGAAATGGTGACCAAGATTTCAATGTAAATCTAGGTGGTAGATTTAAATACCCTTGGCACGTCAACCAATTTGGATTTATGGGCGGAATGGTTAAGTTCGGAGCTACTATTACATTCTAAAAGCTACTATTTCGACCAATAGGAACGAGGATTTAAATAAGTTACTATCTTCTCCTCCTTCCAAAAATCGAAGGCGTTACAATAAAATTGTAACGCCTTTGGTTTTCATTGCTCCTCTCCTAAGTCTATAAATCAATTTTGCTAAAAAAGTAGCTTCATTTTATTTTGAAGATTCGTCACTTTATTCAGATCTTCCACGGCAACAGCGCTGCCCCAATAGACGATGGCAAAAAATAAGTCAAAAAATCCTATTCGTATGTTTTTTTATCCTACATTCTCTGAGAATATAGGAATATTTTTGCAACATGACAGGATTTAATAATCAACTTTTATTTCCACTACGCCTATTTTAAAAAAAGTATTATGAAAGGATTTCCCGTTTTGCTCTTATGTTTTATTTTTTTGAGTTGTCAATCCACTACCCGAAAAAAGCAGGAAAGTAAAACGAATGAATCGCCAAATATCATCATGATTCTGACGGATGACCAAGGATATGGTGATTTATCTGCTTTTGGTGCAACAGATATTGAGACGCCTAATATTGATTTATTAGGAAAAGAAGGAGCAAAGTACACTCGTTTCTATGTGCCACAGTCTCAATGTACGCCTTCTAGGGCAGGCATTTTAACAGGTTGCTATCCGAATAGAGTCCGTGTCGATTGGGTTTTTCTGCCTCACTCTACTATTGGTTTAAATCCAGCTGAAGAAACCATTGCAGATATATTAAAACCAGCAGGATACCAATCTGCTTATTTCGGAAAATGGCATTTAGGGCATCATCCTAAATTCTTGCCGACTAATCAAGGGTTTGACGAGTACCTTGGGATTCCTTATTCTAATGATATGTGGCCCTTAAATCCTAGAAAAGATTATACTTTTCCACCACTGCCTTTAATTGAAGATACCACCACTATTGCTATAGTTGATGAAAAGATGCAGCAAGAAATGACTAGTCTTTTGACCAAAAGAAGTGTTGATTTTATCAAAGAAAATAAAGATAATCCATTTTTTATGGTCTTATCGCATCCCATGCCACATGTGCCTTTATATGTATCTGATAGATTTAAAGGGAAATCAAAACGAGGTTTGTATGGAGATGTGATGATGGAATTAGATTGGTCAACGGGGGAGATTATGAAGACCTTAAAAGAAAATGGCTTGGCAGAAAATACCATGGTTTTATTCTTTTCTGATAATGGTCCTTGGATTGCTTATGGGAATCACGGTGGTTCCACAGGAGGTTTAAAAGAGGGCAAAGAAACGTCTTTTGAAGGCGGGATTCGTTCACCGCTTTTAATTCGATACCCTAAAAAAATTCCAGCAGGGCAAACCATTAATACGCCCATTAATGGTATAGATTTATTGCCCACTTTTGCTCATTTAGCGAATACACCCTTACCAAAAGAAAAAATAGATGGCAAAAATATTCTACCTCAACTAACTGGTGCCAATCAAAAAATGGCATCCGATGCCTACTTTTTTTATATGAATAAAAATCAATTGGAAGCAGTCATGACCCAACGTTGGAAATTGGTTTTACCGCATGCTTTTAATTCCTTAAATGGCAAAGCAGGTGGTCAAGATGGCGGGTTAGCCGCTTATGAGAAAATCCATACTAAATTAGCGCTTTACGATTTAATCAATGATGAAAAAGAATCGACTAACGTAGCCGCAGCACATCCAGTAATTGTAAAAACGCTTCAAATAAAAGCAGATAGTATTCGGCAAATTTTAGGCGATAAGGTTACAGGAACAAGAGGAACAGAACTTCGACCATTAGGCAGTATTTACAACTAGCAATAGCTTGGGCTAGAAGCCCGAGCTACGGTAAAACATAAAAAAATGAAATTAACAGGCGGACAAGCAGTAGTAAGAAGTTTAATTAACGAGGGCGTTGATACCATATTTGGCTTACCGGGCGTACAAAATGACTGGTTATACAATGCACTTTATGATTATCGGGCCGAAATACGGGTCATTCATACTCGACATGAACAAGGAGCAGGTTATATGGCTTTGGGCTATAATTTGGCTTCTGGAAAAGTCGGCGTTGCTAATATTGTACCGGGGCCAGGGTTTTTAAATAGTTCTGCCGCATTGGCTACGGCATGGGGATTGAATGCGAAAGTATTATCCTTAGTCGGACAAATTCCCCAAAAAGCACAGGGCAAAGGTCGAGGGGTGTTACATGAAATTCCAGACCAATTAGCTATTCAAAGGCAATTAACTAAGTGGGCAAATCGCGCCACTTCTCCTTCCGACGTACCCAATATTATGGCACAAGCCTTTCATCAATTACAGAATGGTCGACCTCGGCCTGTTGGTGTAGAAGTATCTATGGATGTATTGTCCAGCGAAGCGGAGATTGATTTTTCTAGGTATAAAAAAGCAAAAACTGTCCATGCGCCTATAATTGAAGAGCAGATAGAAAAAGCCGCTAAACTAATCGCCAACGCTAAAAATCCTTTGATATTTGTCAGTAGTGGTGCAATGGAAGCAGGAGCATCTGTTCAAGCATTAGCCGAATATTTACAAGCGCCTACTTTTGCTTATCGAACAGGAAAAGGGATTTTATCCAGTCGGCATTATTTGAGTTTCCCCGTACCCGCAGCGCATGCTTTGTGGAAAGAAGCGGATGTAGTGATAGGTATTGGTAGTCATGTTAGAATGCCATTGAGTAAATGGGGCGTAGATAAGGATTTAACTTTTATCAGTATCAATATTGATGAAACCGCACATAATCGAATTATCGAACCGACATTAAGTGTAACTGCAGATGCCGCACAGGCGGTCGATGTGATTATGGAAAAATTACCTAAAATAAGTACACCTGCTGCTTCCAGAAAAAAAGAAATGCAGGAATTTAGAAAGGCATGGAATGAAAAAACGGCTTATTTAGAGCCGCAATCGACCATTCTTAAGACCATTCGAGAAGAATTGCCAGATGATGGGATTTTAGTGGATGAATTAACCCAAGTTGGTTTTGCTAGTCGGATTGTTTACGATACTTATTTACCTCGTACTTATTTATGTACGGGCTTCATGGGTACGCTAGGCTGGGGTTTCCAAACTGCTTTAGGGGCAAAAGTCGCTAAACCTGACGTACCTGTTATTTCGGTAGCTGGAGACGGTGGATTTATGTTTGGTGTGCAAGAGTTAGCGACCGCCGTTCAACATAAAATCGGGGTTGTCGTCTTATTGTTTAATAATAATTTGTATGGTAATGTGCGAGCAATGCAAGAAAACTTATACGATAATCGAATTATTGCCACCGATTTGCATAATCCAGATTTTGTAAAAATGGCGCATGCTTTTGGTGCAAATGGGGTTCGCGTCAATAATTATGAAGATATGCGAAAAGCCATCCAAGATGCTAAAGGGGAAAGTTTACCGACGATTATTGAAGTGCCCATTGGTACAGGATTGCCTAGTACGAATCGATTTAAGGCATTGCCTAAAGTGAGGTAAAATGAGTTATGAGGTTATGAGGTTAATGAGGTTATGAGACAAGATTGGCTGTTTAAGCTAAATTCCATCTCATCCCCTCATTAATCTTATCAACTCATTACCTTATCCATTGAGCTGCTTAATTTCTCCATTTATACACAATAAATTATTGCTTTTTAATGAACATAGCTATCATCTCCGACATTCACGAAAATTTCCATAATCTAATTCTTGCCCTCCAAGAAATGGACAATCATAATATTCAGCAAATTATCTGTTTAGGAGACTTAATGAATAGTGGTGTAGCGAAGTTATTAGGGGCGCAGGAAATCCCTGTCTATATGATTTGGGGGAATAATGATGGAGAAAAAGTGGAAATTACTTTAGCAAGTAAAAAGGAGAATAGTAGCTTAACCGTTAGTACAAATGTGTATGATTTCCTAGAATTGGGGGGACGGAAAATCTTCATTTCTCATTACGAAGATTTGGCACGACCAATGGCGAAATCTGGTGACTTTGATGCCGTATTTTACGGACATACGCATATCCAGCAAACAGAGAAAATTAAGGATTGTTGGGTGGTTAATCCAGGTGAAATTGCCGCAGGAAAAACGAAAAAAGCAACTTTTGCTATTTACAATACGGCCACCAATATAGTAGAAATTATCTCACTAAAAAATTCTATTTCCTTAAAATCACCTTTAATGGAAGCCTATTTTAAAACCCATGGGGCAAAAATGGGCTTGCGTTCTAAAAGAGCATTCGGACTCATGAATCATCAAAAAAGTGTTATACCTGAATCCAGTTCCGTTTATCAAACATTAGCGGAAGCAGCTAAATCAGCAAAAGCCGTCGCTTTTTCTGGTTTGCCAGGGGTTGGAAAAAGTCTTTATATCAATCAATTCCAAATTATTGCGGAAGCGGAAGGTAAAAAGGTAACGGTTATTCAATGGGATATTGCCCGTAAATCTTTTGAGACCAAAGAAATTGCTGCCCGTTTTCCAATGGGACCAGGCATCGTTCATAATGGCGTGAAATTAAGTGTGGGGAAATGGTTAATTGATACGGTTAAAGAATGGTTGAATACTCATCCAAATCAGGCCGATTTATTACTGATTGAAGCGCCTTTAGTTGGGCATCGTTTTATCGAATTAGCAACCATTCAAGCAGATGCATCCTTAGAAGCTTTCTTTAAAAGTAAGGCATTTCAGATGCTCGTCCCCATTCCTTCTAAAAAAGTACGGGCAAAAATTGAAGCGGACCGTCGAGCGCAAATTGCAGAAGATGCCAAAACTTGGACAGGGGCTAAACCATCTGTGATGCTAATGCTATGGAAAATGATTTGTGGCATTGCCAATGAATTTGGGCGCACTATTCCAATGGATGGACAACCACCTTATGACCCTGAAATTTATGCTTTTGTTTTTGGCAAAATATTACAACATCGCCATTTTACGCCCTTACATATTGAAGAAATTTATCCAGTTTCCATCGAAAATGAAGCTGATTTACATAATACGGGTAGTTTAGCAGCTGATGACCAAACGGCTAATAAATATGCGGCAATGATTGCTGCTCAATATCCAGATTTAGCGGATATAGATGCGGTGGTTGATGGGTGGTATTTGACTTAACAGATGAAGTGCTTTCCAATTTCAGATAAAGTGTCCCTAAAAATCTTAAATCATACATCATCAATCATATATTTGTCAGCAACAATATCTTATCAAAATGATAACCAAATAATTAAAATGGATTTATGATTGCTCAACTAACTAAAGCCTAAGTCACACTTAAAATAAACAATGATCTACTTAATCCTAATGATATTCATAAAAGAAGGAAAAGAAACAATCTTCCACGAATTTGAAGATTTAGCTATTCCACTATTAAAAGATTACAACGGTCAACTCCTTTATCGAATTCGCCCAACAGCAGAAAATTTTATTGTTTGCGAAGGAGAACGACCTTATGAAATTCATTTTCTTTCTTTTGCTTCGGAGGCAGATTTTATCAATTTCTCAAAAGATGAAAGAAGGAAAGCATTTTTGCATCTAAAAGAAGCATCTATAAAAACTACTTTTCTTGTAAAAGGGAAGGTTAGGGATGAGGAAAATAATAACCTACCAGCCTGACGGATTCTTATTAATTGCCTCATCCCTTATATAAAAATACAATATGCCACTTAAATTTAAATCATTCTTACAAGCCAAACCTGTTTATAAAGGAGGAAAATCGAAACCTGTGTCCCGCAACGGCAAAAAGATTTATAAACTATCTTCCAATGAAAATATGCTGGGGTCTTCTCCAAAAGCTTTAGCTGCTATCCAAGCACAGGTGTCTACATTAAATGAATATCCAGATTATAGTGATATCAGATTTCGTTTAGCTTTAGAAAAATTTTATGCAGGAAAACTGGAAGCCAATCAGTTTATCACCACCAATAGCGGGGTTGCCAATATTGAATTAATTACTAGAGCTTTTCTAGAAGAAGGCACAGAATGTATTTTCTCTAATCCTGCTTTTGGCCCGTATAGAGGTTTTCCAAAAAAAGTTGGGGCAAAAAGTATTGATGTGCCCTTAATTGGGGCTAATTTTCAATTGGATGTACCAGGTATTTTAAAGGCAATTACGGAAAAGACTCGGTTGATTTTTGTGACCAATCCAAATAATCCAACAGGAACTCATTTGCCTAAAACTCAAATAGATGAATTAATAAATGGCTTACCAGACCATGTTGTATTAATTTATGATGAGGTCTATTACCAATATGTAACAGCCGATGATTATGTCCGAGCATTCCCTTATGTACAAGCAGGCAAAAATGTAATTGGCATTAATAGTTTTTCTAAGGCTTATGGATTGGCAGGTTTACGAGTCGGTTATGCTTATTCTACACCTGAAATTGCTGCTTATTTACAGCAATTACGCCGCCCTTTTATGATAAACTCCTTGAGTATGTCCGCTGCAATTGCCGCTTTAGATGATACAGAATTTATTCAGCGAACTGTCGCATTAATCCTTCAAGAAAAAGATTACCTTTATGCCCACCTAGACCAGTTGGGCATCCCCTATTGGAAAACACAAGCCAATTTCATTTTGATAAAGCCTGATATGGATACCGACCTATTTGAAGCTAAAATGTTGGAAGCGGGCATTATGGTGCGACAGACAGCCAGTTTTGGAGCGCCAGGTTGTGTTCGGGTAACCATTGGTACTAGAGAAGCAAATGCTGCTTTTGTGGCAGCTTTGCAGCAAATTAGGAACTAAAAAGTAGCTTAGACATTCCTGTCTGAGTAAACCTAATAATACTGCTCAGACAGGAATGTCTAAGCTACGAAAAACGAAAAACGATGAGTACTTCCTCAAAAAAACCGCTATTATTTGGTGCAATGATGACGGCGGGTTCTGCCATTGGTGCAGGGATGTTTTCCTTGCCCATTGTGTCTTCTGGCATGTGGTTTCCTTTAACTTTAGCAAGTTTGTTTGTCATCTGGGCGATTAGTTATTTGTCTTCTTTGATGATTATGGAAGTCAGTTTGGAATTTCCCATTGGTACTAGTTTCAATACTTATACTGATAAATTATTGGGTAAGATAGGTAGCCTTGTCATGGCATTTTCCATTGGTTTTTTATTATACATTTTATTGTATGCCTATTTTAGTGCTTTTGGCAATATGATGATGCATACCTTACAAATTGATACGACCTCCAATAATGCTTTTTGGTCTCAAGGACTGCTAGGCTTATTATTAGGTTGTTTATTAGCCGCCATTGTTTGGATGAGTACGGTCAGTGTTGGTAGAATTTCCACCATTTTAGTGGTCGCAATGGTCGTTAGTTTTATTATTTCTGTCTCTGGTACTTTCAGTCATATCAACCCCACGCAATTATTCAAAGCTCCACCTGCGGGAGATACTTACGCCCCTTATCTTTGGGCAGCACTCCCCTACTTTATTACCTCCTTTGGATTTTCTTCGATGGTGCCCAGTCTTTATAAATACTATGGCTTAGATATTCCAAAAATTAAAGGGAGTTTATTTTATGGATCTATTTTAGCCTTGATTACCTATTTAGTTTGGATAAGTGTTTGTTTTGGCGTTATTCCCAGACCAGAATTTGAAGCCATTAATGCGGCTGGTGGAAATATGGGTGATTTGGTCGGTGCTTTGGAGCAAAAAATTGGCAATACCACCATTCAATCTGCCTTAACTTTATTCTCTAATTTTGCTATTATTTCTTCTTTCTTAGGCGTTGGCTTAAATTTATTTGATTATATCGCAGATAGATTTCATTTTGAAAATGATGCTAAAGGTCGGTTTTATACAGCTTGTATTACTTTTCTGCCTCCAGGATTCGCTAGTGTATTTTTCCCGCATGGATTTATTGCCGCTATTGGATTTGCAGGTTTGGTCGTCGCTACTGGTTATTTTATCTTGCCTTTTTTAATGGTATGGAAACTTCGAGCGACGGATAAAATAACCCATTATCAATTATCGGGTGGCAAACCACTTTTGATTGTTGTTTTGGTGTTGAGTTTGATTACGGCTATTTGCCATATTTTGGCGATGTTGGATTATTTGCCGAAGCTTTAAAAACAACCGTAGCTTAGACCTCTGGTCTGAGTAGTAATCTAATCTACGTAGACTACTCAGACCAGAGGTCTAAGCTACAGAATATTAAAAAATGATACAACTTACTAATAGATTACAACAATTTTTAGCAAAAAAAAACCACCATCATTTTATTGATGGTAGCTATACTAATGCTGAATCGGAACAACAAATCACTGTTATCAATCCAGCCACAGAAGCAGCAATTGGCAAAGTCGCTTTAGGTACAAAAGAATCGGTCAACCAAGCAGTAGCAGCTGCTAAAAAAGCATTTAACTATAATAGTGATTGGCGAAAAATGAGTCCAGATGATAGAGGAAAAATACTATATCGCTTAGCAGAAAAAATTACAGAACATGCCGAAAGTCTGGCACAATTAGTCACTTTAGAAAATGGCAAATTAATCAAAGATGCTCGGTCTTCTGATGCAGGTGGTGCGGCTAAAACCTTTCGATATTACGCAGGTTGGGCCACCAAAATAGAAGGCGAAACGCTTGATATTTCTCAGCCACAAAAAGGGGGTCGGCAAAATTTTGCTTTTACCAGAAGAGAACCTGTTGGTGTAGTTGCCGCCATTGTGCCTTGGAATTTTCCAATTTCTATTGCTGCTTGGAAAATAGCGCCCGCTTTAGCTGCGGGTTGTACTGTTGTTTTAAAACCATCTGAAGAAACGCCATTATCCGCTTTATTATTAGCAGAACTAGCTATGGAAGCAGGCATGCCTCCTGGCGTTTTTAACGTTATTACTGGAGATGGTCGAACAACTGGTGCTAGTTTGACCACCCATCCAGACGTTAAAAAAATAACGTTTACAGGTTCTACTTATACAGGGAAAATTATTGGCAAAGCGGCGATGGATAATATCACAGATATTTCCCTAGAATTAGGGGGAAAATCTCCTGCTATTGTTTTTAATGATGCCGATGACTTAGCTTTTGCAGCACAGGGCGTCGCTGCTGGTATTTTTAGAAATCAAGGACAAGTCTGTGTTGCTGGTTCCAGAGTTTATATCCAAAAGAAAGTATTTGATAAGGTCTTAACGGATATTAGTCACGCGGCTCAAAAAATGAAAATATCGCATGGTTTTGATGAAACCGCACAATTAGGCCCTTTGGTTTCTAAAGGGCATTTACAAAAAGTACGGGGCTATATTCATACAGGTATGGAAGAAGGTGCAACCCTCGTTTCTGGTGGCGTAGTTAATCCAAAAGATAAAGGTTTTTATTTAGCGCCTACTATTTTTAGTGCCCCCGATAATGACCAACAAATCATTACGGAAGAGATTTTTGGTCCCGTCTTAGTTGCTGTTCCTTTTGAGGATATGGAAGATGCGTTGCGCTTAGCGAATGATAGTCATTTAGGTCTGGCTGCGACTGTTTGGACGAAAGATATTTCTAAAGCCATGTCGATGATTAATCGTTTAGAAGCTGGGGTTATTTATGTTAATTCGCCTGTTCGGTCTGACCCTGGATTGCCATTGGGTGGCTATAAACAATCTGGCATTGGTCGAGAATTGGGGAAAGTTGGAGTTTATAGTTATACGACTTTGAAGTCGGTTAATATCGTTTATTAAGGGGGAAATAGCTGCTATATTCCCAACGGATTTTATTTCCCAACGGATGAGGATTTAACACGGATATTTTCTGTAGTGCCAAGCTCCGATTGGTCAATTTTTTCAAAAAGTAGCTTAGACCTCTGGTCTGAGTAGGTGTGCGTTAAGGCTACTCAGACCAGAGGTCTAAGCTACTTTTGTACATTTACAAAAATTGATACTTATCCGTGTCCCTTCAATAATCCGTGGTAGCAATTAATACCACAGATTATTGAAGGGGCACGGATAGTAAATAGTATTAAACAGGATAGTAATTTTTATTATATCAATCTTTTATCTGACGACCTATCATTATCCATCCCAATAAAAAAATCATAACAATCCACGAAATCAGCGTCAAAAAATGACAATCATAAATAGATAGATTAGCATCCGTTTTACAAGACTATTGAAAATTAAGAAAATGAAAAATTCAATTATCACCCAATTACAACAAGCTTTAAATACAACCAAAATTTTAACTGGGGAAGCCTTAAAAGAACGCTATACCCATATTTGGCGAATGGATGAACCCTTAAATGCCTTAGCGGTCATTTTGCCCAAAACAACGGAAGAAGTAGCGGCGGCTTTAAAAATCTGTCATGCGAATAATCAGCCAGTTGTCGTGCATGGTGGTTTAACGAATTTAGTGGGTAGTACGGAAATGACGGATGGACAAGAAGTGGTCATTTCGATGGAGAAAATGAATTCGATACTAGAAGTGGATGACCAAAGTCGGACAATGACGGTACAAGCTGGGGTTATTTTGGAAAATGTACAAAATGCTGCTACAGAAAAAAACTTGTTATTCCCTTTAAATTATGGCGCAAAAGGATCTGCGCAAATTGGTGGAGCTATCTCTACCAATGCAGGTGGTTTAAGGGTTTTTAGATATGGGATGACTCGTAATTTAGTGTTGGGCATAGAAGCAGTTCTCGCAGATGGGACGATTATTTCTTCTTTAAAAAAGATAATTAAGGATAATTCTGGTTACGATATCAAACAATTATTTATAGGTTCTGAAGGTACGCTAGGGGTGGTGACTAAGGCAGTTTTAAAACTAGTCGAAGCGCCCAAGAGTCGAAATAGCGCTTGGATTGGTCTAATGGACTATTCTAAGGTTGTACAATTGTTGAAATTTATGGATAGTGGTTTAGCTGGTACTTTAAGTAGTTTTGAGTTATTTTGGAAAGCCACTTTTATAGGTATGACAACTCCCCCATCTCCCCTGAAAGCTACATTACCTTATGATTATCCTTATTATGTTTTATTGGAAAGTCTAGGGGGTGACCAAGCACAAGATCAAATTCAATTAGAAACGCTATTAGCAGAAGCTTTAGAAAAAGAAATTATTGCAGATGCAGCTATAGCCTACACGGTCTCTGATTTAGAATGGTTTTGGAAAATTCGAGAAGATATGTCCATTATCATTGGACAATGTCAAAATGGGCAGAATTATGATGTTAGTTTGCCTATTCCAGCTATAGGGAAATATGTTGCCGAAACGGTTGAAAAATTATGGAAAATTCCAGTTGTTAATCGGGTTTATCCGCTTGGACATGTAGCAGATGGCAACATTCATTTTTCTATTGGTAAAAGTGAACAAAGCGAGGCATTAATCAAACAAATCAATGATACCATCTATGCGCCTTTGACCGATTTAGGCGGTTCTGTTTCTGCGGAACATGGGATAGGATTGGACAAAAAAGCTTATTTATCACTTTGTCGAACGCCTGCGGAAATTCAGTTGATGAAGACTTTGAAAATGGCTATGGACCCTAAGGGGATTATGAATCGGGGGAAGGTTTTGTCTTGAAAGGAATAGGTTAGAAGGTATTCCTTTTTATTGAGGGCGTACATACTTGTCCGAAAGGAGTAAGGCATAGTTTTGTTACTCATTTGATAGAAAAAAGAATTGCTTGGACATAATTCGATAAAGACAAGCGAAATTTATTTACCTATTTCTAACAAATTTAGGAAAGCATTAAAAAGTCCCTTAGATGACCTAAAAATATAACTATACATATACAACAGTTTGTGTTTTGAATTTAAAATTGTAATTTTGTTTTATAACTTTTTTAAGTCTAAAATATTGATTATTAACCTCTTAAGCTCTTAAGCTCTTTAAATATACAAATGAAACAGTTTTGAATTTAAAAGTATTACAGATATATGAACATGTTACCTTTCACCAAGAAAAAAATAAAATACAAAATCAAGATTTGATGTTATCGAAAATTTAATAACTAGAAAAGCCTAATTACCATAAAGTAGAATAATTTAATAGAAATAGATGTCAAAAAATTATATTGAATTTAGATGAAAAAATTTAAAAAATAAGATTGTTAAATTCTAATTCTAAAACACATCTTAAAACTATTTCTCTAAAAAATCGAAAAAATGAAATTTCACGCTATCCTAGCAATACTATTTGTGCCTCTTAGTTTAATTGGTCAAGATAAAACTGGCGGATATCCATATTTTCTATGGAAAGAGACATATCAAAACTGGGATAATTTTGATAGTTTAGATATTGAGACAAAACTCTATAATTACTCAAAAACTACCAAAGAACTAGAAGTAAAAGATTATTTCCCTAATTTCTTTGAATCATATAATGAAAGCACATTTTATATTGAGATTTGCCAAGAATCTAAAAAATCAAAAGAAAAAATCAAATTAGAATATTTTAGACTTGGAGATAATCAATAGACATTATGTACAGCGATTATTTTGGACTAAAATAGCACGTAATTATATTGTCCTACGCGCGTGCGCGCGAAACTTAATCCTTTTCTAGACATAAGGTCTAATGGAGAAAGATAAAAACTGATAGTTCAGGTTTCTATTTAACAGAAATAAAAGTCCTAAATAAAATTGCAATGATTGATACGATAGAATATTGTCATTCAATAGGAGGTGGTTTTGAATCTGGAGCAATGCTTATGAAATATAAAAAGATAAAAGAAAAAGATGAAATTAAAGGAAAAACTAATTATGAAGAATAAAAAGAAGGCGAAAAGGTAACCAAGCATCTATTTTCACCACTCCCTATGCGGTCAGGCAAAAATAGATGCAAATCGTTGTATGTAATACCTAAAAACATCCTGAATAAATTGAATATGGACATAAATACAAAAGCAAATAATACGCTTATCGAAATTCAAAACTTTGATTTTTTAATAGGAAAATGGAATGTACAAAACAAAAAACTTAAAGAGCGACTGAAAGACTGTAATGAATGGATTGAATTTCCCGCCAAAATGGAAACTAAACCATTTCTTAATGGATTGGGTCTAATGGACGAAATGAAATCATCTCATTTTGGAAACGATTTTATCGGGTTTAGTATCAGAATGGTTAACCCTAAAACAAATATTTGGACAATTTATTGGGCTGACACATCAAGTCCCGAAAACTATTTAAAAGAACAAGTGGTTGGAGAATTTAAAAATGGGATTGGAGCGTTTTATGGTAAAGAACTATATCTAGGAAAAGAATACAAATTGAGGTTTACTTGGAAAAAGCAATCTGAAAATACTGCTCTTTGGGAACAAGCCTATTTTGATGAAAAAGCAAAAGAGTGGGAAACAAATTGGACAATGGAATTTACAAGAGAAAATAAGTAATAAATACTACACACAAATACGAGACCGTTAGCCACAAGTAAAAAAAGAAAAAAAATCTTACAAAATCAGAAATTTTAGAACGGTTTTTTGCTAAATTATTTGAAGCCGCAGAAATTGCAAAATTTACATCTGAAGAAGGGGAGCCTTATGAAGATAGTTTAAAGTACTATCGAGATATAAAAAATGTAATGGATACTTCAAGGGAAGAAGGAAAGGAAGAAGAGAGAAATGAAATTGCAGAAGAAATGAAAAATAATGGAGAACCGATTGAAAAAATAATGAAATATACGAACCTTACCAAAGAAGAAATCGAAAATTTATAGAAAGAATAAGCCAGCATGGAATAAAGCATCTATTCCAACCTACCCTATGCAGGCAGGCTGAAATAGATACAAACCGTTAATTATTTAATTGAAAAATTTGGTTTGAACTAAAATTAAGAAAATGCAAACAACAACATTTCTAACATTTGTAGGTAATCAATGCGGAAGGGCGGAAGAAGCGATAAATTTTTATACTTCTATCTTTCCGAATTCGGAAATCAAAAGCATAACAAAATACTCCGAAGGAGAAGCTGGAGGAACACCGAAGCTTATCAAATATGGCGTATTTACATTAAATGGTATAGAATACAGGGTCTCCGAAAGTAATTATAATCACGCTTGGTCATTTACCCCGGGGGTCTCACTGTTCGTTGACTGTAACTCAGAAAAGGAGATACAAACTTTATTTGAAGCACTTTCTTCAAATGGAGGTCAGATTATGGTTCCTCTTGATAACTACGGTTCGGGGAATTATGGCTTTGGTAAAAAATTCGGATGGTGCGAAGACAAATATGGTGTTTCATGGCAACTTAACCTTTCAGCATAATTACAAATTAGTGCGTAAAAATAAATTCAACGCTAAATAGAATAGTATTGAAATTAAAATTTAAGAGATTGAAAATATTTTACTATTACTTTTTTAGCTCAACGCTCGATGATTTTTTATTTTCATTGAAACTTATCTCTAAATAAATTAACTCAGGGTCAATATCATCCCAAGAATAAACATCTTGTACCTTATAATAATGTTTACTTTCCTCCCCATTTTGAAGGGAGAATGAGGAACCAAGCATACTATCAATTTCAACTTGAGTTTTATCCAATAATAATTGCCGATTTAGCAAATCTTGTGTCATCAAAAACCTTTTTTCTGTCATAATCCATTCTCCACTTGCCGCTTTCCATTTTTCGCTATCAAACGGAACATGCTTTTTACAAGAGGTGCTCATAAGAAAGATACAACTTATAATCAATAATCTGTAAATCATAATACAAGACGAATTTAGCTGGTAATTAGCATTTCAATTTCTCAACAAATGGATTTGATATTTTTATACTATCAACCTAAAGGTCGGCGAACAGGACAGACTAAAGTCCGTGCTACCAGTTAATTCAATGTTTTTCACAACTTAGATTATCTAACAAAAAAGCCATTTCATAGCAATACTACAAAATGGCTTTTCCTATTAAAAGCTATAAACTAAATCCTACAAAACCATAAATCGCTTAGTTAAACTAACTCCCTCCTGCTGTACTTGCATCAAGTAAACTCCTGATAATAAATCATTCACGGCAATAGATAAAATCTCTGTTTCATCAGAAACCTTAATCGTTTTCAAGACACGTCCCATCCTATCAAAAACTTGAACCTGTGCACCTTTTTGCAAAGGCATATCTAAAGAAAGATTTACTAGACTTCGAGCTGGATTAGGAAATACCGTTAAAGTATTTTGTGCCAATTTAGCCGTAGTATAAGCTTTTGGATTGACTTGTTGTAGTTCTACTAAAGTTAATGGTGTAGGTAACGCATTATTCATTTTACTATTCGCCGAATTCCCTGTTGTTGTAAAATTAGCCGACTCAGAGAAAGTAGACCAACTATCCGTAGCACATTCATGTCTTACTTGGAATTCATAGTCCGTTCCTGGCGATAAATCACTTAAATAGCGATAATACAAAGTAGACCTATCTGTTACTGCCCAAGTCATTACACCCACTGGTCGGTAGCGGAATTCATTATTGACAGCCCCAAAAGGTTGAGGCGTATAAATGTAGGCATTGTGATTGCCGACGCTGCTCGTAAACATTTGATTGATATCAATATTTTCGCAATCACTATCTGTTGTTGTATCGCCATTATCACCGCCGCCTTCATTTCCTCCATCGTTATCTCCATTTCCTCCGTTGTCCGTATTATCTCCATCTCCTGTATCTGTAGCCGCTTCACCAGTCGTCGTCAACTGGCTTGAAGTCGAATAAGTAGACCAACTATCTGTGGTACATTCCTGTCTTACCTGAAATTCATAAGTTGTCCCAGTTGCTAAATCTGCTAAGAAACGGTAATAGGAAGTAGAAATATCGGAAGTCATCCAATCAGTCGTTCCAACTGGACGATAACGAAATTGATTATTAATTGCACCTAATGGTTGTGGTGTGTATACATAAGAATAGGTATCCGTAATACTACTGGTCGTTAAATCATTGCCATCAACAGCAGCACAATCAGGGTTCGTTGGTGTTTCACCTGAGTCACCTCCATTGTCTGTACCTCCGCCATCAGTAGCTTCCCCTGTAGTCGTAAAAGTATAAGAACCTGAATATTCGGCAAACCCACCACTACTACATTGCTGACTAGCTTGTACTTCGTACTCCATTCCAGCCAATAAATTGCTCAAATAACGGAAATGGGTCGTCGCATCATCGGTAAATAACCATTCTTGTGTACCAACTGGGCGGTATCTAAATCTATTAGTTACCGAACCATTAGGTTGTACGGTATAAACATAAGCATTTTGCTCGCTAATGGCATCCGCAGATAAACCAGAAGTAGGTAAAGCCGTACATGGGACAAAACCAGCCGTCGCAAAGGTTTGCGTATCAGAATAAGGTGACCAATCAGTTGGGCAACATTTTCGTCTTGCTTGGAACTCATATTCGCTTGCCAATTCTAAACCTGAGGCACGATAAAAGAAATTACCCGTTGCAGGTGATTCTGTCCAAGCTGTTGTCCCTAATTTTCTATATCTAAAAGAAATATCTTGTTTTCCTGAAGCATAATAAACGTTTAAATAAACCCCATCATTTTCTGCACCATTGGCGTAAAACCTTTCTGGAGCTTGGCATCCATCTTTAGCAGGAAATAAATTTTGTACCACATAACGGTCAAAATAATAAGTAATTTCTACATTATTGGGCTCATCTCCTCTTGGAAACCAAGATTCATCTGTATCCAAAAACCAACCATTATTATCACCACCCCAGCCCCAGTTGAAGTGAAAGTATTCAGCTTCTCCTGCTCCGCCAGAAGCATCAAAATAACCGTATCCATCAGCGACCCAAGTATGCGCACCACCAAATTTACTCACACCAGATAATAATAAAGGCCGCCCTCTATCTAAATCATTTCTAGCCACCCACGTAAAATCTCCATTCCCATCATAAAACCAATTAGCAGATTGGTCAAAGCCAAAGTTATTGACAAAGGCATCTCGCATATAACTGATATAGGTTTCTGTATAATCCGTACTATAATAAGTGTAGGTCGAAACACCCATGTGGTAAATCAATTTGGCAACATCTGCATTTGCAGCCGTCAATTCATCAGGCATATTTGACCAATTATAATCGGTGCTACAAAAATCTGCCGTTTGTCTACCATAAATTGGATCATCGTAACTATTACTTCCATTACCAGTAACCGGGGAATTATGGAATTTAATTAACTGCGCCATGGCAATTGGTCCGCAACCGCAATAAGTTCTACCGTCTGGTCCTGTTTCCGCAGTTTCTGCATTAGCAGGACATTCTGAATTATAATAAGTACCTTGATTCCATTTAGTTGTCGTCAAAGGTGCGACTACTATCCCATCATTCCTAGAAGCACTTACATCACGGCTTCTTAGTGTTTTCCATTCATTTTGTACAGCAATAGTTGCCGATAAATTATTTGCTCGGATATATTGAATTCGTTCTTCATGGAAAGATAAAGTCCCCCATAATCCAATGAATTCCTCGTCGCTATTTAGATTGATATTGCTTTCATCTGAAAATGCCAATACAGCGTTATAACGATCATCTCCTGCTATAATAACAAACCCAGTTGGGGATAAATTAAAGACATGAAAATTGGCTTTGCCGTCTACTCTTTTAGTAAATCGTTCGGTAATGCTAATATTTCTAGCGTTTTTTAAAGCAGGCCCTGCATTTCTTTGAATAACTGTGGAGACTAATCTTTCGGCAGCAGTAATAGGAATTTCTTTCGCAAAAAGGTTATTCGTACCAATCAGCAGAAAGAGTGATAGGCAAATTTGTAGTGCTTTCTTCATAATAGTTGTGATAATTTAATGGTTCAAATTTTTGTGTAGGATAGTAATTGAACACGCTTTGGCTGTAAATGTAATAATATTTTACCAAGCGTAATAAAGTAAAGATTAGAAAAAGCTATTTATTTACGGTATGTCCATTTTTAACCAAAATCAACGTGCAGTTCCCAAAATAATTCCGTATTCCAGAAAACTGCACGCTTTCATTAACCTTTTGATATTAAGACTAAAAATATATTAGAAGTCACTTTCTTGGCAATAGCTCGGCAAGCTGACCGAGCATGGTCGATTTGCTAAATCTTGGCAGCGTCGAAGCTATGCTCCTTGGAAAATTAAAGGGGCAGCGCCCCGCCACCGTCTATAGACTTATTTGACTTTTCCTAATTTTTAAAGGAGCGTAGCTTCGACACGAACGCTGGTTAATTTGTCTACATAATTTTTTAATTTCAATATTTTCAGAAATAATTGAAATTAAAAAACATAAGCCCTATCTTTGTAAAAATAAAGTCATCAAAACAAGTAAGCTATGCAAATCAAAAAGGAAGCGCATTTTAAAAACACTTGGATAGTCCACGAATTATTAGCCGATTTTGAAGTAGAGGATGTCTGGCAATTCCCCGTAGTTTTAAAAAAAGAACACAACATCGCCTTATTCCAAGAACAGTTATTTGAAGCAATGGAAAAGCTTTCGCAAAAAGGACTAGCGGGTTTATTATTCAAATTTCGATTTTTCCTCGGTCAACTATTTGGTTGGGATAAAAAGGAAGCGGTAAAGGATAATTCCTTAAAAAAAGGCAGTATCAAAGAACGATATGCCAATCATTTTCAAATAAATCAAGCCGATTTAATTCCAGGTGGAAAGGCAGAATTTGAGCCTGTTTATATATTAGACAATGAATCGCTGGCAGAAATAAAAAACGAAACGGTACATGCTGGATTGCATCTATCAAAAGTGTCTTTTAAGGAAGCCTATACGATTCAAATGGCAGTCTATGTCAAACCTAAAGGAAAGCTAGGAAAATTCTATATGTCTTTGATAAAACCCTTTCGAATAGCCATTGTCTACCCTGCCATGATGCGATTAGTTGGTAAACATTGGCAGGACTATTTGAATAAAGAAAAGAAATAGTCCCGACTTTTTAACAACTTGACAACAACCTCTACTGCATAAAATAAGTAAAATAGGTTATATTTGCCGAAATTTTTTATCAACAATTTAAACCTAACCGTTATGAAATTAAAGCAAACCTTATTATTGCTTTGTTTAGCGATTTTTACGGTAGCTGATATAGCTGCACAAGAATTAAAGTTCCCAAGTTTAGATCCTAGTCCAATGGATGCGGCTCACTATCCAAGACAAGCGGCCTTCAAAAACTATTTAGATGCAGACGATCCAGATAGAGTACAAAAAATTAAAGTTTTATACTGTCGGCCAAACAAAAAAGATAGAGTCATTTTTGGTGATTTAGTCCCTTATGGTCAAACATGGAGATTAGGTGCGAACGAAGCGACTGAAGTAACTTTCTTTGCGCCTGTTGAAATTGGAGGAACCTATATTGGGGCAGGTACTTATATGATGAATGCTGATATATTCCGAAACCATTGGATTGTTAAAATTTCTACAGAAAGATTTGTCGCAGGAACGGCTGATTTAGATCCTTCTAAAATTATTGCTTCTGCTGTTGCACCTGTTTCTGCTGTTTCTAAATCAAGAGAAGAATTTACCATTGGTTTTCAAAAAGTAGATGAAGGCAATGTCAATATGATTTTCGAGTGGGATCAAACTAGAGCAACCATGCCTATTAGTTTAAACCCTGCTATGTTGGCTGGTGCGGATGCTAGTCCAATGGATTTAGTACAATTTCCAGTTAACTCTCGATTTCAAAATTTCCGTAAGCCTGTAGAAGAAGCTAAAGTAAGAGTGGTTTATAGCCGTCCTCAGAAAAAGGGCAGAAAAGTTTTTGGCGAAATGTTAAAGTATGGAGAGATGTGGAGAGTTGGAGCTAATGAGACAACTATTATTACTTTTTTCCAAGATGTAACCATTAATGGTACTAAATTAAGAAAAGGACAATACGGTTTATTTGCTAAAGTAAATGAAGGTAGTTGGGATTTTATCGTTCATAAGAACACGCAATCTTGGGGAAATCCTAATCACGATGATAAAGATAATGTAGT
>JAFMDF010000140.1 GCA_017857395.1 Bacteroidota bacterium
TCTGAGACGGATTTCTTGATTTTTTTGCTTTTAAGTATAATGATATTTATGTTAAATAGAGTCGGTTTTTAAAATAATCGCTGCCCAGTTTCCGCTTCAAACAAAAAAGTTTTTTCTAAATTTAAGTAAAAATTAATTTTAGTATAGTTCACAGCAGTGGTAGTTGCAGGGAATTTTGCAATTAGCTGATTCCCTTGATGATTGGCGTACACCAATTTTTCGCTTCCTAATAGTTCAATACCCGAAATATTAACAGTAATCGGAACCGCATTTTGGGGTTGATGTTCAATTGGATGAATATTTTCCGCACGAATACCCAAATTCACTTTTTTTCCGATAAATTTCTTTAAAGATTGTAAATTCAAAGGCGATAAATCCGCCTCCCAACTCTTCTGTTTAAAAAGGAGGTTACCATTTTTTTCCAATACAATGCCACTCAAAAAATTCATGGAAGGGGATCCAATAAATCCAGCGACAAATTTGTTTTTTGGATTCAAATACAAATCCATAGGTGCGGCTATCTGCATTATTTGACCGTCTTTCATGACCACTATCCGATTGCCTAAAGTCATCGCTTCTATTTGATCGTGGGTAACATAAACAATGGTTGCGGCCAGTGTTTGGTGCAACTTGGCAATTTCAATCCGCATTTTAGTCCTTAATTCGGCATCTAGATTACTTAGGGGTTCGTCAAACAGAAACAATTTTGGGCGACGGACAATTGCTCTGCCTATCGCTACTCTTTGTCGTTGTCCGCCAGACATATTCCCTGGCTTTTTTTGTAAAAGGTCTTGGATGTTTAAAATGTCTGCTGCATGATTCACCCGCTCTTTGATTTCTGCCTTTGGCGTTTTACTTATTTTTAAACCAAAAGCCATATTCTCATAGGCCGTCATGTGCGGATACAGCGCATAGTTTTGAAAAACCATCGACAATTTCCTTTCTCCTGATGGCAAATCATTGACTACTTCGTCGTCAATCAACAGACTTCCTTCCGTTATTTCTTCTAGTCCAGCAATCATTCTTAAAGTTGTTGATTTTCCGCAACCAGAAGGCCCTACTAGCACCACAAATTCTTTATCCTTTACCGTAAAACTGATGTTTTTTACCGCATGGCTTCCACCCTTATAAATTTTACTGATGTTTTTTATTTGTACTTCTGCCATGTTGTTTATTTTAAAATTAATTTTATAGTTAGACGATTGTTGTCATCTAACCATAAAATTATCCAGCAATAAATATTTTATTGAAAATATGTTTTAGGAATATAAGTGATTCTACAGCACAAGTCCAACTCTCCAGAAGCCACAATATAAATTGCCCCATTAGCAACGATACCAGTCGTAAAAACCACATCGTTTATATAGATTTGTTCTTTTAAGGAGTTGGTAAATCGGGGCTTTGCTTCCAATAAAGGTACGCTATCTTCCTGTCTTAATATTTTATGGGGATCCTCTTTGTCTAGAAGCGCCCAAAAAGTGCGATAGATACCTACGTGGTCTGTTTTTTCAACCCCATGATACAAAACTAGCCAACCTTCTGGCGTCAATATAGGTGGTGCGCCCCCACCAATTTTTTCATTAGAAGAAGTTCCTTTCTGCGCTCTTAGAAACGGATAATCAGTAGGTTTCCAATGAAGCCCATCGGGAGAAGCCGCCAGATTAATGGAAGGCCCTGGTAGAAAAGGAGAAGTCGCTGCATAGCCAAAATATAACTCCCCCAAAGGACGGGTCATGGCATAAAACTGTGCTCCTATTTTCCCTTCAAAAAAAAGCATGTCCTTGTTTTGGTGGTCTAATATAATGCCATCTAAAACATAATCAATCCCATTTTTGGAAGTATAGAGCGTAGTAGAATGTCGTTGGGCACTTACGGAACAAGTCGTCATATAATAAATCCCTTCTATCAGAGATATTCGGGCATCTTCTATTCCAAACTCTTGAAATTCCCGACTTGGTGCAATAATTTTATCGTAGTGAATTTGGATAATTTTAGTGCCCTCTGGCGATAGTTCAATTGGCAGAATCCAAGAAAGCGAGGAAAGAGCGTATGTTTCTATGTGTTTATATTCTTTAAATAAAAATTTTCTCGGATCCGTCGTATCAATTGCTTCCTCTGGGAATTCATCCAATTGATACCCCTCTTTTGTCCATCTAATCTGGCGCACCAAGCCTTCTTTTATCGGCTCTTCTAAGGCTTCTGCTACTCTTACCATCATAATCAAATTTCCGTTTGGCAAGCGGTTCAGACCTGGATTAAATGCCCCTAGGACATAAGTTGCTGCTCCCAGATTTTGGAGGGGAGAGTACGCTAAATCTACATCGTTTGGAGTAAAAATAAGTTGGTCTATTTCAAAGTCCATGTTGGCAATTAGTTCTTATGGTTAAATTGTAATGCGGATTGTTAATCCAACAAATTTCTATTTATAAATGCGGATTAACAATCCACTTTACATTCCGCCCTCCTGTATTTTGATTAAGGTCAGCAAACATTCGATAGTTGATTCTGCTCCTGCATTTTTATTAACAGCAGTAGTAGAAATAATGCCATCGTGACATCTTCCCGTACTCGCATCATACATCCTTGTTTTTGCTATATTTTGACCTAACAACCAAGCTGATAACTCTTTTGCAAGGTTATCATACTTCCCTTTTTTTGTAATTTTCCATGCTTCGAGCGTCGCCCAAACCATAGGTCTAATACCATAGGCAATTTGCGGAAACTCATTTCTTTTAATTTCTTGGTATTGCCCATTTTCTTGTTTTATCCAAAAAGCTTCCGCAAAACCATTTTTTAGTAGATAAGGATAAAAATGGTCTATTTCTTTTAATGCGCTATCAATATAAGTCTGATTATTAAAAAACTGCCCCGTTTTTAAAAGCGCATAAGCTTGATTATTCCCCCAAGCATGCCACAAGTTTTCCCAACTCATAAATGCGCCATAAGGATATGCTTCTACCGAACCTCTTTGCATTAGCATTATTCCTTCCGCAAGTGCGTGAATCTCTTCTTTTAGTGATTCCTCATGGGTTCGTTGGTAATTCGCTAACAAGCCTAATAGTAAGATGGCTGCTTGGTCTCCTGCATATTTTTGAGGCAACCAAGTTGGGTTGTCCATCCCTTCCGAAGTGTCCATTTTACCGTCATTTACTGGGAGGTCTCGCTGTATATTTTTTATTAATCTTTCAGTTGCCCTATGGATACGACTTGCCAACATTTTGTCTTTTTCCACTATAGGATAGGCTGTTTCTAATGCCCATAATGCCCGAAGCGACCACCAGTTTAATTCCGCAACGGATGTTTTATAAGTGGTATTAATGCTCAAATCATTCCAAATAAAATTATTAAAATAACCATTTTTATTTTGCATAAACAACACAAATTCTAACATCTTTTTTAGTTGCTGCAAAGTCTCTTTAGTAGCAGTATCCGTTTTATGATAAGCAGATAGCATAATAATAGCCCTTGCTACATCATCCACACAACTGAAGCCTTCCGAAGGTTCTATCGCATAGTGGTAATCTGGATATTCACTATAAATATGGACAATCGCCGCTTTTTTACCATCTAGTTCCACTTCTTTGTATAAATGCTGAAAATGGTTTAGATTAATTGCCAAATCAGTATCTTTTTGCAATGATTTTTTAGCTGTAGTAGCACAGGATTGAAGCATTAAGAGCAACGGAAATAGCAAGCAAATTTTAATTATTGACTGTTTATTCATTTTATTTTTTTAATCTACCTCCATTTCTGCCAATAATTCCGATACCTTAACTGTCGCAAAAGTGGTCGCAGCATCAGACATCGCATACGGGATAAGCAATATCCCCTTGTGAATCATCGAACCGCAAGAATAGACGACATTCGGCACATAACCTTCCCTTTCTATTGCATTAGGAGCTATTAATGGGGTTTTTAATTTTTTAATAATTTTAGATGGATTCTTCAAATCCAACAGGATTGCACCAATGACATATTTGCGTAAAGCACCTACTGCATGTGTCATAACCAACCAACCTGCTTTTGTTTTAATAGGAGAACCACAGTTTCCCAATTGTATCAATCCCCAGTCATCTTCGGGTTCAAGGAGGGTTTCGTACTCCTGCCAACTATATAAATCATCGGAGTACATCAGCGTGATATTTTCTCCTCCCTGTCTGCCCAACATTACGTACTGTCCATTTATTTTTTCTGGAAATAAAGCCATTCCCTTGTCATTGACCGCTGCCCCATACATCGTTCTAATTTGAAAATGGATAAAATCATCTGTAATAAGAAGTTGTGGAGAAATGCTATGACCATCGTAAGCGGTGTAAGTTCCGATATACGTTAGCTTGTCTCCTTCTTTAAAAGCTACCATTCGGACATCTTCCATGCCTTTAGCTTCTTTTTTGGCATTTGGAAAAATAACTCTTTCAGATAAGGTTGTATGTGGTAAGGCCACGATATCATAATTGGTATCTAGATAATTATCTAAAACTGATTGCGTTTCCGCGTCATATTTCAAAAAAGCACCACTTTTTTTTACTTGATAATAGTCATCAATGGTGAAAATATTGGCTAGTTCCTCCAATATTTTAGCATTAAAACTTGGTAAAATATTGGTTCGTTGTTTAATGGTTGCCAACTGGTATTTTTTAGTCAAATCCTTGGTACAGACCGTTGCATGTGGGCTTACTGCCTCTAATTGTATCGCCCCTACCCTATTGACAACCCCACTTCTAAATTCAATAGAAGAAATATGCCCTTCGCCTACAGAACGCAAGGTATATAAAAAGCGTTTTTCTCCCTTTTTTAAGTCCGCTTGGTTAGGATGCTCAATAATAGAAGGATTGAATAAGGCGGCTCCTTGAATGGAATATTCTTTGGTGAAAAAAGCACCGAGTAACTGCTTTTGCGTTTTCGTCAACGTAACCCCATTTGGAACGGCTGCTTCGATTTGTTTAAAATGTTGTTGTAGAAAAAAATCAAAATTAGAATGCCGACTCGCAAATTCTTTTTTAATGTCTTTTAAGACTTGTTTGGCCCTCTCCTTTGGAAGCGTCAATACTTTTTGGATAAGTTTGGTTATCCGTTCAGAAGTCGTGACAATTCCTAGGTTGAGGAAGTTAACGATTACCCGTTTGTGGTCTGCTTTAAGTTGTATTTTTGATCTTTTTAATTTCATTGATTATTGATTATTAGTTGATTGATTATTAATTATTAATCAACTACTCTTTAAGTCCAGAACTAGCCATACTCTGAATAAAATGTTTTTGAAAAAAAGCATAAGCTATCAAAATCGGCAAAGCCAATAGCACCGCTGCTGCCAGTTTTACGCCCAATTGTCCTTCTGCCCTTCCTCCTACCGAGAACAAGGTCACCATTTGCGGCATGGTCATTAAAGATTCTTCTCTAATGACGATGAGCGGCCAAAGCACTTCATTCCAAGAATTCATGAAAGTCAAAATGCCAACCACGACTATTGTTGGAATTATATTGGGAAATAGTATTTGAAATAAAATTCGAATTTCTGAACAACCATCTATCCTAGCTGCATCAATAAGCGATTGCGGTATCGTTTTAAAAGCTTGTCGAAATAACAAAATGGCAAAAGAATTGAGCAAAAATGGAAGTATCAACGCTGCATAAGTATCTACTAAATGCAATTCCACCATCGTAATGTAATTCGGAATTAAGGTGATTTGAAAAGGCAAAGTCATGGTAAAAATAATGATATAGAAAATAGCATCTCGCCCTTTAAATTCCATTCTAGATAAAGCGTAGCCAACCATCGAACAAAAAACGATAACCCCAAATGTAGTGATA
Source organism: Bacteroidota bacterium (assembly GCA_017857395.1). Classification (GTDB taxonomy): domain Bacteria; phylum Bacteroidota; class Bacteroidia; order Chitinophagales; family Saprospiraceae; genus JAFMDF01. Next base: position 5,809 of record JAFMDF010000140.1, read on the forward strand.
GTCGCCACTAGCATACTATTCATTAAAGCCCTACCAATCGGAATTTTAGCAATCATCTGCCAGTAATTATCCATCGTAAATTCAGAAGGTAGAAAAACCAACCCAGCAATGTCTCCTGCAGGAGACAAAGAAGCGACCACCATCCAATAAAATGGATATAAAAAAGATACAGCGGCAATGCTTAGTAGCAAATAAACTAGAATTTTTTTCATGTAATTTTAGAATAAAGATGAGACTGTATCAGAAGACGAATTATAGAAAATATCCCCAATTAAAGTTCTGAATTTTATCCAAGCACAGAACTTTCCCCTATTCGGAGGGGGATAGGGAGAGGATTTCGTTATTTTATTCGGTCTTCAAAAATAAATTTTATGTTTTGATACAGCCCCATCTTGCCTACAAATAATCAATCAACCTCCTCTGTTTCAATAAATCTTTTTTGCAACATCACAACGGTCAAAATCAAAAAGGCAAAGAAAAAACCTAAGGTAGCAGAATAGCCCATGTGGTAATATTGAAATGCTTGTTTGTAAATATATAAGACGGAAGACAGCGTGCTATTCAAGGGCCCTCCGCCAGTCATTACATAAGGTTCAATAAATAGAGAAAAACCGCCTATAGTCGATAGAATCACCACCATAAAAATCGTTGGATTAATCATAGGCAGCGTGATATGTCTAAATTTTTGCCAATGCGTTGCGCCTTCAATATCTGCCGCTTCGTAATAATGAGGCGGCACCGTTTGTAAGCCTACCAAAAACAAAATCACGTATAAACCTACATTTTTCCAAGTCGCCATTATAGCAATAGAATTCATAGCAATATCGGGGTCAATTAACCACCCTACTTTATCCATCCCCATATTGGTCAACAGTCGATTGAACAAACCTGAATCAAAACCAAAAAGTTGCTGCCAAAGAATGGTCACTACTACACCTGACACAATTACCGGCAGGAAAAAAGCAGCTCGATAAAAGCCCTTCAATTTGATATTTTGATTTAAAAACTCTGCTAATGCTAGTGCAACTATTAACTGCAATGGAATATGCACCAATAAAAACTGAATGGTATTGCCTATCGTTTTCCAGAACATTTTGTCCCGAAACATTCTAGTATAATTGTCTAGTCCTGTAAATTCCATAGGAGAAATGATATTCCATTTATGAAAAGTCAGGACTAAAGAGAATAGTACTGGAAAAGCAACGAATACCAAAAAATGGAGGAGGTACGGTGCTACAAATAAGTATGGAAGCCATTTTTTTTTCTTCATTTTGTTTGTGATTAGTGATTGGTGACTGGTTAACTAATCATTAATTTCCCAATAAAAGATTGACTGCCGCTGCCGCATCTGCAATAGCGGCTTCTGGCGTTTTTTTATTATAAATCACACAAGCTTCATATTCTTGAGAAATGATGTCAAATACCTCTACGATTACTTCGCAGTTATCGGTTCCTTTTACAAAATTGGCTTGTTTGGCAAAAGTGATAGCTTTTGGGTTTTTGACAAAATAGTCTTGAAAAAAAGCGTCTTTATCTATATTTTGCCTTCTAGGCAATTGTCCCGAAATTTCTAAAAATTGTTTATCTCCTTCTTTGGTAATCAATGTTTTAACAAAATTCCATGCTTCTTGAGGTTGCGTACAAGTATTAAAGAGAACGATATTTTTGGGATCCGCATACGTATAAATGGGTCCTTCGTGATTATCTGGTACTTGCATTGGAAAAAAATCATATTCAAACCCTGCTGGTTTGAACTTATCCAAATGGCTAATCGACCAAGGGCCTGTCCATTGAGTCAAAATATCACCTTCCATAAATAATCTATCCTGACCACCCGCAGATTGTTCTTTAGAAAAATAATTATTTTTATATAATTCTTGTAAAAATCGAAAGACTTCTATCGCATATTCATTATTAAAAGCTGCTTTATTATTTTTTACCAATGCCCCTCCATGAGATGCGGCTAAGTATAAGGGGTAAAAATTAAAAAACCGTTGGTACCAAATTACTTTTACTTCTGTATAGCCTATCCATTGGTCAATATACCCATTATTATCTTGGTCTTGGCTCGCTTTTGCGCCTGCCGCTAAGTATTTAGAATAGGTCGTTGGCATTCCGTCCAAATCTAGTTTAGAAACCATCGCCTTATTATATAGGGTAATAATTGGATTGATTTTCCATGGCACTTGATAAATATGCCCATCGTTGGAGGTGATTTCTACTAGTGTTTTTTGTCCACATCGCTCCAGTATAAATTCTTTGAAACCTTCCAAGGTATCCAAGGCAATCAATTTTCCTGCTTTTGCGAATAGCTCTACGCTTCCCTGCCACATATTTGCATATATATCGGGCGTCGTTCTGCCTACTACTGCCGCTAAAATGACTTCTTCGCTTGATTGCCCTTCTGGAATTGGTTGAAAGGACATTTTTATATGACTCGTATCCGCATTCCATTGGGCTACTTTATCGCTGGTGAAATCAATTTCTGCAGCATTATTGGAAGACCAATAAAGGAGTTCTTTGTTTCCGTTTTCTTTGGAAGAACAGGATCCGAATAAGATTATTGCCAAGAAAAAAAACGCTTTTAGGTGCATGCTGGTGATTGGTGATTGGTGATTGGTGATTGGTTGGTCTAGAACTATTGCTTAGAATTGTGCTTTAAATTGAAAACTTATCATCAGTTTAAGCACTTAAACTTGCCGTTATTCCTAGACCACAACCAATCACCGATCACTAATCTCTAGTTACTAAATTATCTCATCCTAACAAAAGGAATAGAACCAATATTTTTACCATCTACTACAAAATTCATTTGGTAAAAACCATTGGCATAATTGCCTAATTGTAAAGTTATTGTTTCCGAACCTACCTCTTTAGCGGACAATCGGTGGCTTTCTACCTGTCTGCCTGCTTCATCAAAAATTCGGATAAGAATAAATTCTTTTCCTTTAAATTGATGCTTAATAGATACTTCATTCGCAACAGGATTCGGATAAATGACCTCTATGTTTTGCTGTATTTCTGCACTTAAGTTTTCTAGTCCTGTTGTACCATCATTATACAATTTTGCTATTTCTTCAGCAGTCAATGCTTTATTATAAATCTTTACTTCATCCAATGCACCGTTGAAATATTGACCACCATCAACATTATTACTGCCTATACCTAGTGAACGGGCGGTGCTATTAAGTGTACCCGAAGCAGGTTTACGATTGACTTCGACTCCATCCAAATAAACAATATCATCCGTTCCATCATGCACCATGGTTACATGCCACCAAAAATCTTTAATGAGTTCATTGCCGTCCTCACTATCCATATCAGAAATAGCATTATCAAATTGTTCATTTTTACTATTCGTCGTCCAAACAGGTTTTAGGTGCTGAGGTAAAGATATTTTCCATCTTTGATCCCAATGACCAAAATCAAGAATATAGGATTCCGCATCTGCTAAATTTTGTCCATCTACTCTTATCCAAAAACTAACCGTAGTGAAATCGGAAATTAAATGCACCGCATTCGGCACTAAAACAGAATCTTGGTCGCCATCAAAAACAATGGCTTGTCCGCCCGAATTCAATCGGTTTGTTACATTTTCAAAGATAGGATTTCCACCAATAGCCCCATGATTATTATGAGGGGTCGCATCATTGGCATTGCCGTCAAAAGGATAATGCGCCACTAGTCCATCCTCTGCGGTTACTAAAGGAGCCGTCGTACTTTCCGTAATTTCTGCATAAACCGAAAGGTTGCCAGCTAAATCAAAAGCAGCTACTTCAAATGTATAAGCTGTTTCTGCATCCAATCCGCCTATTAAAACGGAAGTAGTATTGGCATCTAAAGTATCAAATATGGCACCATCTACTAAGACGATATAACCGCCAACTGCTCGGTCATCCGAAGAAGCATCCCAAGCAAAAATGACAGAATTTGCTCCAGCCGAAATAGTTAGATTAGCAGGCATGGTAGGTGCAGCTGTGTCAGGCGCTGCATCTGTTCCTGTAGTGACATCGACAGTTGTGATGCCCGATTCGTTACCTGCTTCATCTACTGCCGAAACACCAAAAGTAAAATTCGTTAGTTGAGATAAACCAGTAATAGCGGCTGTAGTCTGGTCAGTTGTATGGATTTTAACCATGTCTTGGTAAATATTATAAGCAACCACCGCTACATCATCCGTAGCAGCTCTCCAAGTCAAATTAACATCCGTAAAAACAACGGCTGCAGCTAAATCAAGCGGTGCCGTAGGTGCGACATTATCCGCTTCTGCTGGGGCAACCGATTGAGCAGCATAAAGGTCAGCTACTTCTTGGTCTGTCAAAGCGACATTATAAATTTGTACTTCGTCCAACTGCCCATTGAAATAATTGCTAACATCTATCGGGTTATAGCCTATCCCAAATGCCTTGTCTGTATCATTCAAATCACCAGCAACCTCTTTTTCTGCAACGACTGCTCCATTCCAATAAATTTTATCTTTTGCCCCATCGTGTATCATTACCACGTGCGTCCATTCTCCAGGAACTAGTGCATTGCCATCTCCGCTATCCATATCCGAAATGCCATTCGCATGGTTGGTGGTAAATACGGGTTTGCCATGACTAGGGAGCGAGATTTTCCAACGTTCTTGCCATCCGCCAAAAGAGGCGATATAGACTTCTCCTTGTGCTGGTAATTCCTTCACATTTGCCCAGAAACTAACAGAAGTTTGTGGGGAATTTAGCTGGGTAGAATTATCCGCAGTAACCGTTGCGTTTAAGCCATTAAAATCATAAGCTTTATTGGCCTTGCCAAAACGGTCAGTTGATAAAACTGCTCCACTTACGCTGGCATTATTTTTAAAAGGCGTAACATCTTTGGCGTTTCCACTAAAAGGATAATAAGCAACCAAGGTTTCCGCAGATACAGGCGCTACGTTTTGAGCCGCATATAAATCGGCTATTTCTTGGTCTGTTAGGGCAACATTATAGATTTGAACTTGGTCTAAATCTCCATTAAAATAATTACCGCCATCTATAGGGTTATAGCCTATTCCAAACGGTTGTCCCGTAGCATTCAATGCGCCTACTACGTCTTTTTCATTGGCTAAAGCACCATTGACAAAAATTTTATCTTTTGTGCCATCATGGACAAAAGTGATATACGTCCATTCGTCTGGAACTAGTGCATTACTATCACCACCACTATCCAAATCCGAGATGCCGTTTGCATGATTGGTGGTAAATACGGGTTTGCCATGACTTGGAAGGGAGATTTTCCAACGTTCTTGCCAGCCACCAAAAGAAGCTAGATAAACTTCTCCTTGTGCAGGCAATTCATTGACTTTTACCCACATTCCTACGGTGGTCACATCGCCATTATACTGTACAGAATTAGCTACGTCTATAACTGCATTTTCTGCAAAAGTATAAGCTCCTCCTCCAAAACCAAAGCGGTCTTTAGTAGGTGTTGCGCCATTTATATGACCATCATTTCCAAAAGGACTTTCATCTGTTGCATCTCCAGCAAATTGAAAATCAGCGACTAATGTGGTCGCAGGGTCAACACCTGATGCCGCTTCCAGATTGTACAAATCCTGGATTTCTTGGTCAGAAAGTGCATAATTATACATTTTCACTTCATCCAATGCGCCATTAAAATAATTGCCTCCATCTACGGGATTATAGCCTAATCCAAAAGGATGCGTGGTCGAATTCAATTTTCCAGCAACTTCCTTTTCGGCAACGACTGCTCCATTAAAGTAAATTTTATCACTCGTACCATCGTGAATCATTACTACGTGCATCCATTGACCAGGAACGAGCGCATTGCCATCGCCACTATCCATATCCGAAATGCCGTTTTCATGGTTGGTTGTCCAAACAGGTTTGCCATGCGAAGGAAGCGAAATTTTCCAACGTTCCTGCCAGCCACCGAAAGAGGCAATAAAGACTTCTCCTTGTTCTGGTAAAGCGTTTGCTTTTACCCACATTGCCACACTCGTGAAATCAGAATTTAGTTGAGTAGAACTCGCATGAGTGATGGTAGAACTAGCGCCATTAAAAGCGACTGCACTATTGCCAAAACCATGTCTATCTGTAATAAAAGCTACGTCTGTTCCTTTGCCATCATTTCCAAAAGCAGTTTCATCTGCTAAATTTCCAGCAAAAGAATAGGCTGCCACCATTTGAGCAGCATAAGTTGGTGCCGTATTTTGTGCTTGGTACAAATCCGCAATTTGGGCTGCAGTCAAAGCGCCATTATAAATCTGTACTTCATCTATCGCTCCATCAAAGCTAAGTCCACCACTAATTGGGTCAAAGCCAATGCCTAAGACTTTTTCGGTGGCATTTAAAGCCCCCGTTACTTCTTTTTCATTAGCTAGTATGCCATTTACATACACTATATCTTTTGCCCCATCATGGACAAAGGCTAAGTGTTTCCATTCCCCAACTATTAATTCATTACCGTCTCCAGCATCCATATCCGAAATGCCGCTTGTAGCATTAGTCGTCCAAGTTGCTTTACCATGCGCAGGTAAAGATACTTTCCAACGCTCTTGCCAGCCACCTAGAGAAATGAGGTAAATCTCTCCTTGTCCAGGTATAGCAGTTGCCTTTACCCATAGACTAACGGTTGTAAAATCAGATAATAAGCCGTTAATAACTGAGGCAGTAATCGCACTTTGTACGCCGTCAAAAAGCATGGCATTTCCAGCTACGCCAAATCGGTCTTGGGTTAACTGCACACTTTTTGCGGTAGCGGTATTATTGCTACTCGACACATCATTTAGGTTCCCTGAAAAAGGGTAATGTGCCACTAAGTCCTGCCCATTTAGTTGGAAACTAAATAGTAAAAGCAGGAACAACATTGGCCTTAATTTGTAAAGTACATTCATAATTAAAGAAGGTTAGTTTAAAAATACTTAAACCCAGTTTCTAGATTTTTCCAGATTTAATGTGAAGTAAAAAGTCAGTTGTTAAGCAGTATCCAAATTTCTTTTAGTAGTTGTTTTTTATGAACTTTTTATAATGAATTTTCTTACCTATTTTAATTTTTAATAAATAAACACCTTGAGGTAAATTATTAATTTTCAGCTTTATAGTTGGTTCAAAACGTTTTTCAAAAGAAGTATAGAGTTTACCGTCCAATCCAATTATGGATAAGGAAATCGGTTTGTTCCCTAAACTGCTATTCGATTGATAAGTATTAAATTTCAGATTTATCGTATGACTAGAAGGATTGGGAAATAAGGTTATCCAATTAGCAGCGGCTTCCTTTGCTTCTATAGTTGCAGTTGTAAAAACACCTGCTAAGTTTTCTACTTGGTCAGGTATCAGCGCATTATCATATATCTGCACTTCTTCCAACACCCCATTAAAATTGAAGGATTGATTATCGGGAAGCATTTGCCCCATTTCCAAGCCTATCGAACTTTGATTTATTTTTCCTGAAAATGGTTGAAAAGTTTCCAGTTGGCCATTGATATAAAGACTTAGCAATTGGCCATCATAATTAGCAGAAACGTGGTAACTGGAATCGGTGATTATAGTCGTTTCACTATCTAAATCGGCAATATTCCCAGTTGAAGTATGAACTGTCCACCTTATTTTTTTATCGGGCGTCAAGGATATTTTCCAACGATTTTGCCAGCTACCGTGGGAAAGTAGAAAAGCTTCATTAGGATTATTGGCACGAGCTTTAAAGCGGCAAGAAACACTAATCCCATCTGTAAAATTGAGCATGGGTTCATTCGGAACGGAAATATGGTCATTTCTACCATCAAAAAAATAAGCTTCTAATGGAACTTGTTCGGAATCCGTCGTTAATTTTGCGCCAGAGACGGTACCATGTAAATTATTACCGCTGATGTCATTTGCATTTCCAGAAAAAGGATAATGAGCAATTAAATTACTGTTCATTGCTTTACTAAAATCCTTTACCAAAATGCGAATGGAAACATTATCTGCAGCCCCTTCCTCGTCGAGTACTTTAAGGCGAATCGTATAGATTCCTTCCATTGGAGGAGCTGTCCACTTAATATTATTGTTATTTTCTTCAATTATTCCTGCTTCTGCTGACCATTCATAACTTAGGACATCTTGGTTTTGGTCAGTAGCGAAAGCCTGAAAAGATAGACTTGTTTCGGGAGCAGTATAAGTAGCTTCTGGTATAAAGGATTGTATGACAGGCGGAATATTTACCTCCGCTGTACTTGTAATTGTTAAGAAGGCCGTATCGGTATTATTGTCTAAATCTATAGTGATGAGTCTGATGCTCGATGCAATAGCAACATCGGGAGCGACCCATTTTAACTCAGTTCCTTCACCAATTAATGTCCCTGCCGTTGTCTCCCATTGATAGACCAAATTTTTAGTTTCATTATCAAAAGCTTGGGCATAAATGGAAATCGTATCACCCAATTTTACTATGGTATCAATTGCCGCAAGGCTTTGAATTCGGGGCGAATAATTATAGGGCAATTGTTGGGTTTGTCGATAATCAACAATTACCTCATTGATATACATTTTATTATTTTCATACCGTATCACTCCACCAACAGGGGTATACACCAAAGAGACGACTTGGTCAGCAGGTATTTCAATAGCCACCTTTCCACTTATATTTTTGTGTAAAAATGTTTCTGAAATTACGTCATATACATCCACCGAACTCGCTCCAACATCGAGAGAAACCGTTTGGGTGTTCGGATAAGGATTGTATAATAAATAGGAAGGATAAGCTGCCTCTTTATAAAAATCCGTTTTTAATAAATCTAGCTGGATAATTTTTTCTACATCTGTTGCTTTAATAAGGCTGCCGAGATAACCAATAGAAGACGTACCATATAGCGCAAGATTAGTAGCTGCCCAACCGCCCCTTAAAGCATCGCCTGTGGCAAAAGGGCTAAAACCGTTTTTTTGTTCTTTCAATGCTTCATATCCAAGGTAGGTATTAGGGTCATTAGCATCCGACCAATCTTTTGAATCTTGTTGCATAGCGGGCAAAAAATTCGGATAAAAATAACGGTTCGCATTAGAAAGATTTAACATCCACTTTCCAATTGTTCGACTAAAACGTTTGTCGTATCGAACTAAAGGTACTAAAGCCGCTGCCTGCTGTACGCCATTCAATTGAAAAGCACAATCATTCCCATTATCATTGGCTTCCCCTACTAATCCTGAAACATCGAGACCTCCCCATTTGCCCACTATCGTTCCCCAACCTCTTAACGAGCCTCTGTTAAATATCCAAAACAAGAATTTTTCAATATCATAAGTAGTGCCAATTTCTGCATTCATTTTTGCAGCGATATAGGCCCCATAAGGTAATTGCAATTCGTAAGAAGGATTATTTCCCAGCGTATTCAGATATTCCATGCTCCATTCGGCAGCTTTTAAATATTCTTTGTTATCCGTTTTTTTATAAGCATGATACAGCACCCAAGCAAAAGTTCCTGCTGCTTCTGGTTCTGGCACACCTACTTCATTAGGCAGGTCATTTTTAAAATCCCAAGCTCGATAATTCATAGAAGCTCGCTGCCAGGGGGTATCGCTACCACCCATAGCTTTTACTGCTTCTGTGAACTCCTCCGCAATGGATTTAAATTGAAACTCCGCATTGCCTACTCCACCATATAAATCATACAACTGATAGAAATACACATTCGGCATCATATCGTACCACCAATCCGACCCGCTTTGTCCGCCTCTGTTATTGAGGTATAAATTTTGCCCATTTTTTTGATTAAAATAATCTTGGCTGGCGAGTATCCAATTCACTCCATTTTGCTTGCTTTTATCAATGCCCACTAGGCTTGCCCCAACTAAAGATGGCAAAACATTAATGGCTTCGCCACTCTTTTCGCTAAAAGTACCTACATAGCTATCTAATCCAAAACTGCTATTTTCTGGATAATTGATTCCTTGTTCGTTGACAAAAATCAAAGGCAAATACAGGCCTGTTTTATTTATATCAAAAACAAATTCGTCATAGCCTAGGGCTATTTGCTGCCAATCTTGAAACTGATAAGGTTCAGGTGCGTTCGGCATATTTTCGACTCGCTGGATATTAATTGGAGCAACCTGTGCTATACAGAAAGAAGTGTATAACACGCAGTTGATTAACCAATATAATTTTCCACTTTTGTTCATAAATTCGTTTTTGTAACCACCAAATTTGGTAGGTTCTTTTCTGACAACTAACAAGAATCAGCCAAATAAATTTGGTGATTACGAAACCTCTAATACCCCTGATTCTGCTCCAACAAAGGATTCAAATCCAATTCCGTTTGCGGAATAGGAAAATACTCATGCTTGTTTTTCTGAAAACCTTCCATTTCTTGGTCAGCAATGCCCCATCTGACCAAATCAAAAAAACGATGAAACTCAAAACCTAACTCTACTCTTCGTTCCTGCCTAATTAGTTCCATTAGTGCCGTCTGGTCAGTAGTGGCAATTTTCGGCAGCATAGTAGCTGGGTCAGCCGACTGGTTTCTGGCTCTCGCCCTTACCTGTTCCAATGAAATAAGCGCATCCACCATGCTTCCCAACTCTGTCAAGGCTTCTGCTTCCCAAAGCAATACTTCCGCATATCGGATAGCTGGATAATTAATACTGCCATCTGATATTTGAGTAACTTCTTCCGTTGATTGTAAAAATTTGGCAGGGCTGTATCCAGTAGAAGAGAAGGAACGTTTGTAAATCCGTCCGAGATAGACATCTCCATTTTGAGCAACCGTAAAACTCAAGCGTGGGTCGCCTACTTCAAAAGCATCCACTAAATCCTGCGTCACTTCTGCAAAGCCATACCCATCTGGTATTTTTTTGGAAGTCCACCATTGATTTAGGTTATTGCCTACGCCGAGTTCTAGGTTAGCATGTTGTATTTCCCAGAGCGCTTCGCTATTGTTTTGTTGACCTTCTTTAAAATTGTCTTGATAATTGTCTACTAGGTTGTAAAGCTGTAAGGCTTTGATTTGCTGAATGGTTGCTACCACTCCTTCCCAATTTTTTTGATATAATTGGGTTTTGGCTTTCAAACCAAGTGCTGCTCCATTGGTCGCTCGACCAATGCTTTCCGCACCGTAGGTTAGGGGTAAATTAGTGGCAGCTTCTTCACAATCTAAAATGATTTGTGCATAGAGTTCCTCCAGCGAATTTCGGGGAACTTTAACCTCATCTGGTGCTTGTATGGCGGTAATCAAAGGAACACCTCCAAATACTTGTGCTAATTGAAAATGATACCAAGCTCTTAAAAACTGGGCTTCTGCAATAATCGCATTTTTGGTGGCGGCATCTCCTTCTATAGCAGGCACTTTTTCGATAACGGTATTTGCTTGAATGATGCCTGCATAATTGAGTTTCCAAAAATCATTCAACTCTTGTGTACGTGGTGTATGCTCTAAAAAATCTATTTCTTCTATGCCTTTTCTAGAGCCATCTCCTCCTGTAATGGCATCATCCGAAGCTATTAGGCCAAATGCCCAGTAAAAGTTATTATTTTGGTTGTTGATTAATAGCGGTTCGTAAGCTGCATTGACCGCTTGCCTAGCATCCGAAACAGAATTTAGAAAGGCCCCTGCATCCAGAATGCCAATAGGTTCTTGGTCTAGGATGTCAGCGCAACTTAGTGCACAGCAAAGCGATAATAGGAAAATATATTTTTTAGACATAGTTGCAGGTTAATGGTCAAAGAATTTATTCCAGTTAAGTGCTTCCAGAACTTGGAGTTCTGGAAGCACTTGGCATATTAAAAACTCGCATTTATTCCAAAAAGAATCGTCCTCGGCGCAGGCACCGTTCCCCAATCAATCCCTACCGCCAAATCAGACGACACATTAAAACCTTGGGTATCATTGGTATTGGCTTGTATCTCTGGGTCAAGCCCAGAATATTTCGTAAAAGTGAAAGCATTTTGAACAGATAAATATAGGCGCAAACGGCTAAAGGACTGGATGTTAATCGCTTTTCCTAAATCATAGCCAAGGGTAATATTCCGAATCCGTAGATAAGAGCCATCTTCCAAAAAACGAGTAGATATTCTTCGGTTGCCATTACGATCATCGGTACTTACTTTTGGAATACTCGTATTCGTGTTTTCAGGTGTCCACCTATTTAGAATATCTCGATAAGAATTAAAACCACGGGACTGGGTTTCGTAGGCAAAATTTCCATATAGGAAATACACATCATTTCCATAAACCCCTTGAATGAGCGTTGATAAATCGAAATTATAAAAAGAAACACTCGCATTCAGGCCATAAATGAAGTCAGGAAATGGATTTCCGACATGTGCTCTATCTTCATCATTAATGATATTATCTCCATTTATATCGGCAAATTTGACATCACCTGCACGAGTGTCTTCTGTTTGAAAAGGGCTATTGTCAATTTCTGCTTGGTTCTGAAAAAGCCCTTCCATTTCGTAGAGGAAGAAAGAACCGATAGGATAGCCTGGTTCTGTTTTGGTGATTGGTCCATCTGATAAGCCAAAGCCGCCTAAAATTGGACCGCTCTCTGCTAAAGACAATACCTCATTTTTGACAATAGAAATATTTCCACCAATTTGGTAATTAAAGTTCTGGCTTTTATGCTTATAGGTTACTGCCAATTCAAAGCCTTTGTTTTCAATTTCTCCTGCATTTACAAAAGGGGGGCGAAATGCGCCAGCAGACTGTGGAAGTGGCACTCTAACCAGTATGTCCTCACTTTTTTTAAGGTAATAATCAGCTATAACAGACCATTGGTCTTCAAATAAACTAAATTCAATGCCTATATCTGTTTGGGTAGTAGTTTCCCATTTAATATTTTGATTGCCTGTTTCCAGCACTTTTACGCCCGTAGCAATTTGTCCGCCAAAAGGATAGACTCGAATGCCCGTTTCAACCAGCGAACTAAAAGGATAAATACCAATTTCTTGGTTGCCCAATTGTCCCCAACTTGCCCGTACTTTTAGGTGAGACAAAAATTCTAGCTGTTGAAAAAAGGGTTCATTAGAAATATTCCAAGCTACAGAAGCGGCGGGAAAAGTACCATAACGGTTTCGTTCTCCAAATCGAGAAGAACCATCTCTTCGGACAGAGGCATTAAAAATATAGCGGTTTTTAAAATTATAGCCTGCTTGCGCAAAATAGGACTGCAAGCCCCATTGCGTGGCGATACCGGAAGCTCCAATATTTGAAATATCTGCTGGAATGCTATTATCTATATATCGAAAATTAGGATCAGCTCCTAAAAAATTATTGGCGGAAGCCCCTAAAAAATCAGTTCGATTAATAATAGCTTCCGTTCCAAGAAGGGCAACAACTTTATGGTCTTTATTAGCACCAAATTCACAATTAAAATCTAGCGTATTATTCCAAACCAAATTGCGTTCTGTAACCGTTCCTTCTGATAAAGAGGTCGGGTCATAAATAGCGGCGGACAGTCTTTCTTTAAAAATTTTCTCTCTTCTGAAAAGCAAATCCGCTCCTAAATTAGTCTTAAGTGCAAAATGTTTTCCTATATTGGCTTGCGCAAATACATTTCCAAAAACTCGATACCGTTGAACGTTCCAATCGGTATTTTCTATAAATGCCAATGGATTCGCATTGCCATCTCCATAAAGAAAAGGATCGCCCAATAAAGAAGAAGTGGGATTATAATCTCCATTTGCATCCCGAATAGGAAAGACAGGGGCAGCTATCAATGCATATCGAATGCCACTTAATTCGTTACCGGGTCCTGCGCCATCACCAGAACTGCCGACCACCTGACGGTCAGAAAAAGAAACCGACAAGTTATTACCAATTTTCAACCAATTATTACCAATTTCTCCATTTATACGCAATAAAAATTTTTCAAATCCTTGTCCTCTAAATACCCCTTCTTGGTTAAAGTATTCGCCCATTACATAAAAATTACTATTATCTCCGCCACCAGAAGCACTTAAATTTACTTTGTAAATTGGTGCAGTCTTGAATACTTCATCCAGCCAGTTAACATCGGGTAAACTATTAAGTATAGCGGGGTCATAAGTAGATAATTGGCGAATTTCATCCCTAAGCGTATTGGCATTGGTAATCGCTTCATTTCGGATAGTGAGATATTCTTGTGCATTGAGTAATTCGGGTAAGCGGTTCGCTTCTTGTGTGCCATAATAGGTGTCTATAGCAAATTTAGGTGCCCCTTTTTTTCCTTTTTTGGTGGTAATTACGATGACTCCATTAGCCGCTCTAGCTCCATAAATAGAGGCAGACGCTCCATCTTTAAGGATTTCTATAGAGGCAATATCGGAAGTAGAAAACATATTGATATTCCCCGTTGTCGGCACCCCATCTATGATGTAAAGTGGATTGTTATTGCCAATCGTTCCGACCCCTCGAATCCTTACCGCAATATCGTCTCCTGGCGCACCTGTTGCTTGGGTAACCTGCAATCCAGAAATTTGTCCTTGCAAAGCTTGGTCAAGTCCAATGACCGGTAAGTCTTCAATATCTTCTGCTTTGATAGAACTAATAGCACTAGAAATATTGCTTTTTATTTCTTTTCTATAACCCGTAACGATGACATCTTCTAAGGTCGCAGCGTCTGATTCTAGGTAAACATCTACTTGATTACTAGCAGATAGCTGTACTTCCTGTGTTTTATAACCAATATAACTAAATACTAAAATGGCATTTGGCGAAACGGATAACTCAAAAGCACCGTTAATATCCGTCACGGTACCTATATTCGTCCCTTGTTCCACTATATTAACGCCAATAAGCGCTTCTTTTTCTATGGATGAATAAACGACCCCTTTAATTACTCTTTGGGCAGAACCGTTTATTATACCAATGAAAAATAGTATTAGGCATAAATTTACCTTATATATAAGGTTACACATAGGCTTATATAGTTTACTTAAAACAGTCAGTAAATGCTTGTTATATTAAAAATATAACTAACGTGCTTTATTTGTGACGAATGAAGATTTATTGGACTGATAGACTATTGAGCACTTACCAATGAACCAATGGTATCAGATAATCTCGTAGAAATTGTCCGCCACTCTAATCATTATAACAAAATTACTTATTAAAGAAATTTATTATTGGTATTTTAAGCGTAATCTTTAGTATTTTAGTGAATAATATTTGTTATAATACTGTGTAATCAAAATTTGTTTCTATTTTGATAACCTCAATTTCACCCGTTTGAGGGTTACTTTCGAGGGGTTTATAATAAAATGGCAATTATTTAATACTAGGTACAAACTTTAAAAAGAGCAAAAGAATGAAAGCATTTAGAGAAATTACTCCGTTAACTAGTGATGATGTATTTGTGATACTAGACTCAGTTAATAAAGGATTTGATTACCCGCTTCACCATCACCCAGAATATGAATTGACGCTTATAAAAGGTAGTTCAGGTACTCGAATTGTTGGGGATTCCGTAGAAAAATATAAAGACTGGGATTTGGTTTTGGTAGGACCTTATCTAGTCCATAAATGGGACGGTGATGATAAAAAGGAGGAAGATGCAACTCCGTGTAGAGTCCTGACCTTACAATTTGGGATGCACGATTTTGACCATGTATTTTTTTCTAAAAAATCCTTTTATAGAGTCAAGTTATTATTGGAAGGAGCCAAACAAGGGATTAAATTCAATGAAGAGACACTAAAAAAGGCTAAGAAATTAATGAACAAACTCACTAAAACCAAGGACATGGAAAGTGTAATTGTTTTTTTTCAATTATTGGATTGGTTGTCCAAAGCGAAAGAGGTTCGTCATTTATCTAGTAAAGGATTCAGTAACCATACCTTACCAAGTTCCAGCAGCCGCCTCAAAATAGTCAATGAATATATCCTAAGGCATTTTTCAGATTCTTCCTTACGCATATCAACGGTTGCAGAATCGGTCAATTTAACTAAATCTGCTTTCAGTCATTTTTTCAAAAAGTCTACTAACCGAAGTTATACCGATTTTTTACTGGATATTCGCTTGGGGTATGCCAGTAAATTATTAATTGATACGGATAAATTGGTTGGCACGATTGCCTATAAATCTGGTTTTCATAATATCACTAATTTTAATCGTGCTTTTAAAAAACATTTTGGGAAGCCCCCTATCCAATTCCGAAAAATTTACCAAGTGAAAAATCAATTTGATGCTGCTAATCAACTAAAACCTGGTCAGTTTTTATCGGTAAAATAAAAGTTCAAGTTTCGTGTAAAATAGAATTAAAAAAATAAAATTCGTAAACTCGCTGTATGATTACAGAAAGAGTAGACGATATACTGGTAATTCTTGCTGAGTTTGAAAAAAGCAAGCTCAGCGATTTACTTTGCCAATATTTCCCTAATCATGGGAATTGGCAAGGAGCAGACGGCGGACAAGTCGCCGTTATATTTTTGACATATGTTTTGTCTTGTAGCGACCATCGAATAAGTCATGTAGAAACATGGGCAGAACAGCGATTGACAACCCTAAAATGTTGTTTAAACAATCCTAATTTAACTTCAAAAGACTTGACCGATGATAAATTGGGTGCTCTGTTAGATAAATTTTCAGATGAAGACCGCTGGAGTTCCTTTGAACATGCTCATAATCAACGGTTGATAAATGTTTATGACCTTAATCTAGCAGGTGAAGCGATAAGATTAGATGCCATGATTACCCAATCACATAGAACTGTCTCTGGTGATTTTCAATATGAGGGTAGGATAAGCTGCCAGTCCATTGTCCTTACACATGATGAACCAACAACTCTCCGTTAGAACCGTGCTTACAGTAGAGTAGGCTGCCAGCGAGTTGCCCTATTTTATAGGGTACTTTTCCAACAGCCCCTCTCCAAACTACGCATGACCGTTTCCGTATCACGTAGCTCTCCAGTAATCTTTGATATTGACTATCGTCTCGGCTTTTCGCATCTTGCGTACCTAACGATTTCAATATCTGAAAACCTGTCACCCTTCGCCCTGTGAACGGTTCTCCCGTTCTCCCTGGTGGTACGTGGCTTCCACGACTACTACTGGTTTGCGCAAGAAGTTAGCGGCAGTTAATATTCTTCAATTTCTTTC
>JAFMDF010000515.1 GCA_017857395.1 Bacteroidota bacterium
TTACAAGGAAAACAAGTAGCGACTTATCCTTTTAGCGGAAATGAATTTAGACTAGATAGAGGTGATTTATCTTCAGGCATGTATTTGTTTGAAGTAACAGCAAATGGTATTTCTTTAGGAAATGGAAAATTAGTGATTAAAGCAGAGTAATGGTCTTTTGCGGTATAACATTCCCGTTATCCAGTAAATTTCCAATCAAAACAATCATGCTTTATTTCATAAAAACTAAAATTGAAAAATAATGAATTACCTTAAAAATATATTATCCCTCTATTTACTTATCTTTTTAGGTGTAAGTTTAAATGCCCAAACTGTTACGGTGACTGGGCAAGTAAATACACCTAGTGGAGACCCCCTGACGAATATAAGCTTAACCATGACAACAGGGCAACAAACTTTAACGACTACGACCGACAATGAAGGTAATTATACGTTTGTGGATGTACCACAAAATGCCTTAGTTACTTTAAAACCAACTAGTACTCCTAGTCTTAATCCTTTAAATGGTGTGAGCACTTTTGATGTAGTACAAGGTTCTAAGCATATTTTAGGACTTACTCCTTTTGATGCTGCTTATAAGTACATTGCGATGGATGTTAATTTATCTGGTTCGGTCACGGTATCTGACTTGATTCTCATACGACAATTGATACTAGGATTAATTTCTGAAATTCCAGACACAGATGCGTGGCGATTTATAGAAGAAACACAATTGGCTAGTATTAAATTTGACCAAAGCGAAATGCCAGAATATTCAACAGACTATCCAGCTATTGATTTCACACCAAATGCGGATGGTTTAGTTACCTTGAATTTTGTAGGTGTTAAGGTTGGAGATTCGAGTGGCAATGCAACTTCTGATTTCTAAAATTAAAAAATAAATCCATAAATCCCCGAACAAATCCACTATTAAAAAGAGGCGATTGTACTGTAGCATAATCGCCTTCTTTTTCTAGTTTAGATATATTACAAATATTGATAAAAAGTAAATGAACTGGTTGTAACCTTCTTAATACAGCCGAGTCTCGACAGCAACCAGCAACCAGCAACCAGCAACCAGCAACCACTAAAACCCAATCTTAGCCCGTCGAGCCGAAATAATCCCCGTATTCATCCCCACCAAATGCAAACTACCATTATACCGTCCATGCTCAATTTTCAGACAAGCATCCATGACAACTGTTAATCCAGCATCTAAAGCTGCATTTGCGGCATTTCGATTGATGACGCCCAATTGTAGCCAAACGGCTTTTGCCCCAACTTCAATCACCTCTTCAATAATGGCATCACAAGCGGCAGGCGCTCGAAAAACATCGACCACATCAATGGGCACAGGAATACTCTTTAAATCAGGGTAAGATTTCTGTCCCAAAATTTCCGTTGCTCTTGGATTTACAGGAATGACTTGATAACCCTCCGATAATAAATAAGAAGCGACAAAATTACTTGGACGTTCTGATTTATTGGACAAACCAACCATAGCAACCGTTTTTGCCCCTTTTAAAATGGCTTGAATCTTTTTGGCATGTTTGAATAATGTCTTTTCTTCCGCAGAAAGAGTTCTGTCTAAAGACTGCTCTGTTGTAAGGCGTTGTCTAAGTCCCATAATAAGTCTTCTATTGTTTCCAAACCTACAGAAAGTCGGATGAGCTCTGGCCCCACACCTGCTTTTTCCAGTTCGGCATTAGATAATTGTTGATGAGTGGTAGATGCTGGATGGATAACCAAACTACGAGCATCTCCGATATTGGCTAAATGCGAAAATAAGTCTAAACTTTCGATGAATTTCTTCCCTTTTGCTCGGACATCTCCGCTTCCTTTTTTCAAACCAAAAGAAAAGACCGCTCCAGGCCCTCTAGGCACATATTTTTTAGCCAAGTCATGAAAAGGGCTATCTGGCAAACCTGCATAATTGACCCATGCTACTTGTGGATGTTCTTTTAAGAAAGTAGCCACCGCCAAAGCATTTTTGACATGTCTATCCATCCGTAAAGACAAGGTTTCCAAACCTTGAATCAATAAAAAAGAATTGAATGGCGAAATACAAGCACCTGTATCTCTTAAAGTTACCGTTCTGGCTTTCATTAAAAAGCCATATTCTCCGAAAGTTTCAAAGAATTTTAGGTTGTGATAAGAAGCCGTTGGGTCTGCGATACTGGGATAATTCGTAAAATCAAATTTACCATCTGCCACAATTACTCCACCAATCGAACTACCATGACCACCAATAAATTTAGTGGCAGAATGTACCACAATATTTGCCCCGTGATCTAAAGGGCGGCATAAATAAGGCGAAGCAAACGTACTATCAATAATCAGCGGAATGCTGTGACTAGCTGCCAAAGCTGCGACGTTTTCAATATCTAAAATACTACCTTTTGGATTACCTATCGTTTCGCCATAAAGCGCCTTTGTTTTAGGTGTAATAGCAGCTTCCCAGTTTTTAATATCCGTAGGTTCTACAAAATGCACTTTGACATGCAATTGTTTCATAGTATGTTCCAATTGCGTATAAGTACCTCCATATAAATGAGAAGAAGCGACTACTTCATCACCAGGACGCAATAAAGTCATTAGAGTAGTAAACTGTGCTGCCATACCACTAGCCGTAGCCAATGCACCTGTCCCATTTTCCAAAGCCGCCATTCTTTCTTCAAAAACAGCAGTAGTTGGATTATTTATTCTGGTATAAATATTTCCATACTGCTTTAATTCAAAGAGTTGGGCAGCCTTATCTGGGCTATCAAACACATAGGAAGTAGTTTGATAAATCGGAACGGCTCTTGATCCTGTGACGGCATCTGGAATATGACCTGCGTGGAGCATTTTGGTCTCAAAGCCAAAGTCTTTTTTATCTGACATGAAAAAGGATTAAACTATCAATTTGCCCTCTAAAATTAAGAGAGCGGCAAAGGTAGGGAATTAGTTAGGCTTTACTAGTCGGAGGTTGGACAAATTTATTTTTTATTAGGGTCTAGCCTCTAGTGAAACCCTCCCTAGCCCTTATTTCAATAACCACTTATCTGAAATACCTTTGTACCATAAATATTTTGAACCTCAAAACAATAAATAATTATTCATAAATAATCACCAAAATTTTAAATTATGAAACGAATATACTTTGTCTTTGCCTTGTTACTATTACTATCAACTGCCTTTACTTCATTAGATAAAACAACAAATACCCAAACCGACCCTGCTGTTTTTAAATTAATGGAAATAACCTATTTATGGAATCTATTAAAGGCAGGGTATGAACCAGACAGAGATAGAGATGATACTTGGTTAGAGGTTGGTTTTCGTTCCAAATATGCAATGGCTAAACAATATGCTGCTCTAGATATGATAGAGGCAGCCTTTGGGGAAAAGGTATTTTTAAGTGGGCCGCACGGTAGCGATATGGATTTTAATTCGTCCACTTCTTTTGGCCATTATAACCCTGCATTTATAAGCGCTTTGCAAGGAACACTTGAAACTGCCTTAGCCAATCCAATCTTCAAAAAAGCAATGGAAACGCTCTACCATCAAGAGCTAAAAAATATGGCACAGGTTCATTTTGATGCCTATGTTTATATGACGCATAATCCTCAATACTCGCAATTAATGCAAGATAAATATGTTACTGAATTGAACAATTCAGAAGGTGTGAATATCAACCCATTCACAGAATATTTTAGACCCTTTGCCGATTTCGAGGAACAAAAGGGCTTAGATGTTTATGAAGGCTTCAATGCACCTACTTTTTGGTTGCGCAGAATGACGGATGGTACAGCAGATGCTATGATAGAACTGCAAATTATGGTGATGAAAGCATTGGATCCAAATTTTTATGGTACACCTGAGTCAACAGATGTAACTGCCTATGAAAAAATAATTCAAGAAAAACTAGCTAATTCATCGCTGAAAGAAGACGGACATGAATATACGATACTTACGAAAGAAAGAGTAGCGGAGGCTTTACAATCTGATGCTAGTGTGGATATTGCAAAAGAAAGGATTTTATTGGCAGAAGGGAGTTTAGCTGGTTTAGGATGGTTTGCATTATACGGAAATGATGATGCCTCCTATCAATTAGCAGATAAATTAATGGGAATTGTTTTTAATAAATATAATGGAACTGATTTCATTGATCTTTACATGAAGAATCAAGGCTATTCTGAAATGATAAACCTTAATCGCTTTAATAATCAAAAACCAGCCATGGTGTCAACAGAATACGCCGACCTTGTCCAAAGTCGAATAGAACAAGCGCTGGCACCAGGCGCAGGATATGAGGAATTCCGATTAGCAGAAGGTAGCCTTGTGGCTTTGGGGTGGATGACTGCTTATGGGAATGACCAAGCAGCAATGGAATTAGGCGACGAATTAATGAATACTGCCTATACATTTTTTCCTGAATCAGATGGGTACTATATGAAACAGTCTAACGAAGCTTACGCAGAAATCATTAATCTGGGTCGATTTGCTATAGACTAGGGGTGCAAGAATGAAATAGGGGATAGCTTATTTTAAATGGTTATCAGTTGTCAGTTTTAAGCTGCCACTTAACCGACAATTTTTTTAACTAGTATTTATTTTGTTCTTGCTGCACTGGGGGTAAGAAAAAAGACAAACGTTATCTATTTCTTTTTTACCATTTTAAAAACACAATATTGCTGTTTATGCTAAATAAAACCGCATAACAAAATTTGAATATTGAAAATCAATAAGTTAGTAGCATTCAAAATTAAGTCAATTATCACTCGACCCGACAAAAATTAAAAAGGCTAATATGTAGGTAGTTTTTTGATA
>JAFMDF010000141.1 GCA_017857395.1 Bacteroidota bacterium
ATGTTTTGCTTTGTAACCTTTGGTTACCTAAAGTTTTATTGTCCAAAGTCTAAATTTATTAATAGGTAGTAAAATGAATTTTTCCAAAATACTCCAAGCATCAGGAATCGTATTCATCAAACTATTATTAATGATGTACCAATCTTCTCGGTCATTCTGTTTTTTATGTTCCAATACTTCAAAAATTACCGCACCACTTTCTCCTACAGTAAATTTTCCGAACTCCGTAAAAAGGTCTGGTTCTTCAATCCCTTCGTTATCGCAAGTTTCTTTGATATTTCGGACGATTTCGCCCACCATATATTTATAATCGTATTCAAAACCCAAATTATTTCTAATTGGAAAACCACCACCTAAGTTTAACGCCTTCAATTCAGGACAAATCTTTTTTAATGCGACAAATACCTCCAATGCTTTTTTGAATTCTCCCCAATAATGCAAATTATCTTTCACACCAGAATCTACAAAAAAATGGAGCATTTTTAGCTTAACCCGCTTTTTAGACGCTACTTTATTTTTATAGAAATCAATGATTTCAGAAGGGCGAATGCCTAAACGAGAAGTATAATAATCCGATTGAGGTTGTAAATCGGTGGCTAACCGTAAACCAATTTTTAAGGTCTTTCGAGTCATGGTATTCAAGCGTTCCAATTCTACCATACTGTCCAAAACGGTAATAGAGTTTTTAAACCCCATTTTATTCAACTGGATGATTTTTCGTAAATAATCATCCGTTTTATAGCCATTATGAATTAAAATAGTGCTTTTAGTCAGTTTTCCACTTTCAAATAACTTAAAAATAAGGTCTATATCAAAACTGGAAGAAGTCTCTAAATGAATATCATGGGTCAAAGCCTCGGTCAGCATGTGCTGAAAATGGCAACATTTGGTACAGTAACAATATTTATATTTTCCTTTATACCCATTTTTTCTCATGGCTTTATTAAACCAATTCTTAGCCCGTTTAATTTGGTCACCAATTTTTGGTAAATAAGTCAATCTAAAAGGCGTTCCATATTGCTCAATCAAATGCTCAATGGACACCCCATGAAAATGCAAATAACCATTCCTTAAATCGAATCCTTCTTGAGGAAAATAATAAGTCTGGTCAATTAAATCAGCGTAGGTATTTTTCATGTTAATGCTACCGTATAAGGCCTAAATATCTTGGTTTAAAAAGGGAGCAAAAGTAGTAGGCAATTCTGAATAAATTCTGAAATTTTGGGCTGTTTTTATAAAGACGAGTAAATTAATTATTGAACTTGAAAAAAGACAAAAATGTTTATTTCGTCAAGCCGTTAACTGACTTATTATTTTGACATTACTAAAAGTGTTGAAAAAATAACTTATACTTCTTTTTAATTCGTGGTGTTAATAAATTCGTGGGGAATTAACTATTTATTTTTTCTATTGCGAACAATAAAAAAAGGCAACATTCAATACGAATGCTGCCTTTTAATGCTACTATATTTTTGATAATTAATGCCTCAAGAACGAAATAATTGTTAGTTTAAAACGGCATTAAAAGCTTGATTATTAAGCGAATGTACCAACTGCCAACTATTTAACTGCCTACTGCATTAATGACTATTTCTTTTTCTTAGCCACCGCTTTCTTCTTCCTTTTCTTAGGCTTAGCGGCTTCTAAAGCACCTGGTAACTCTTCCTCAATAATCGCTTTCACATCTTCTAATGTCAGCTCTTTAGCCTCTTCAGAAGTCATTTTACCATCCTTGCCTTTTGGTAACTTAACATTCAGTTTACCAAATTTGATAAATGGGCCCCAACGACCATTTTGGACAGAAATACCCGCCTCATCTTCCCAATTATGGACGTATCGATTGGCTTCTTTTTCTATTTTGGCAGCAATCAAATCATGTTGCTCCTGAGTCGTTAAAGTATCAGGGTCAAATCGTTTTGGAATATTGACAAAAAACTTGTCCCATTTTAAGAATGGACCAAAACGTCCTGCACCTTTAGTATATGGAACACCTTGGTAGGTACCAATTGGTCGTTCTTCCTCTAGTTTCGCATCAATCAATTCCTGCGAGCGGGCTAAGGTAATCGTCATTGGGTCTTCCCCTTTAGGAATCGAAACGTATTTATCACCAAACTTAACGTAAGGCCCAAACCGACCGATAGCCACCGAAACATCCTTATCTAAATAAGTACCTAAATCTTTAGGTAATTGGAATAAGTCAATGGCTTCCTCGAAAGTAATCGTTTCTAAAGATTGCCCTGGGCGTAAATTCGCATATTTAGGCTTTTCCTTTTCTTCCAATTCATCAGGCGCACCAATCTGAACCAAAGCGCCATATCGAGACATCCTCACCAATAAAGTTCGACCTGTTTCAGGATCTTTTCCTAATATACGTTCTCCCGAAGCTCTATCTGCATTTTCAATCGTATTAGTAACCGTTTCATGGAAAGGCGTATAAAAGGTTTTGAGCATCGTGGTCCATTCCTCATTACCTTCTGCAATTTTATCAAATTTTTCTTCAATCTCAGCAGTAAACCCATAATCCATAATAGTTTGGAAATGCTGAGATAGAAAATCCACTACAATTTTACCTATATCCGTAGAGTAGAGACGATTGGAAGTAGTACCTGTAATTTCCGTTTCTATTTTTTTCTCGACCTTATTGTTTGATAAGGTGAGCACCGTGTATGGTCGTTCTACACCTTCTCGACTTTCTTTAACGACATAGCCTCTTTTTTCCTCCATTATTTTGCCAATCGTTGGCGCATAAGTAGAAGGTCGACCAATTCCTAACTCTTCTAATTTCTTGACTAAACTTGCTTCTGTATATCTTGATGGTGGACGAGTAAATCGCTGTAAACCAGTCATTTGGTTTAAATCTAACATCTGCCCTAAACGCAATGGAGGCAAAACACCATCTACTGCGTCATCCTCTTCATCATCCGTAGATTCAATATAAACTTTTAAGAAACCATCAAATATTAATACTTCTCCAATTGCGGTCAAATTTGCATCTCGCATCGTAGAAATATCAATCTTAACGGTGGTTTTTTCAATCTCTGCATCCGCCATTTGAGAAGCCATCGTTCGCTTTCTGATTAAATCGTATAAGCGTTGTTGGTCTCTATCTTGGGTAACTACTTGTTGTTTAACATAAGTAGGACGAATAGCTTCGTGCGCTTCCTGTGCCCCTGCTTTTTTGCTTTTGTATTGACGCGTTTTAACGTAATCTTTCCCGTATTCTTGCTCAATGACATCTGCAATATCGCCAACTGCCTGCTCACTTAAATTGGTAGAATCGGTTCTCATATAAGTAATGAAACCTTGTTCATACAAGCGCTGTGCATTAGACATCGTCCGTTTTACGCCAAAATTTAACTTTCTACTAGCTTCTTGCTGTAGCGTAGAAGTGGTAAAGGGCGCTGCTGGCTTTCTTTTCCTTGGCTTGACATCAATTTTACCAATCGTAAAATTGGCAGGGTTACATTTATCTAAAAAGGCTTGTGCTTCTGCTTCTGTATCGTATCTAACAGGTGATTCCGCTTTCAGTGCCACCATTTTGCCTTGAGCATTTTTTACATCAAAAACGGCGGAAATCTTAAAAAATGGAGTAGAAGTGAAATTTTGAATTTCCCGCTCTCTTTCCACCACTAATTTAACGGTAACAGATTGAACTCTACCTGCCGAGAGTTGTCCTTTTACCTTTTTCCACAAAGTACCAGATAATTCAAAACCGACCAATCTATCTAAAATCCGTCTAGCTTGCTGAGCATTGACCAAATTTAAATCAACTGTCCGAGGCATCGTAATCGCCTTTTGAATAGCTGTTTTAGTAATTTCTCTAAAAACAATTCTTTTAGTTGTATGCTCATCTAAGCCCAATTCCTTACATAAATGCCAAGAAATAGCTTCTCCCTCTCGATCCTCATCCGTCGCCAACCAAACTTCGTCTACTTTTTTGACCCATTCTCGTAAGTCTCGAACCACCTTGATTTTATCTGGTGGCACCACATAGCTTGGTTTGAAATTGTTTTCAATGTCCACGCCTTTATCGTTCTTCTGCAAATCCCGTATATGTCCAATGCTGGACTTGACTTTAAAGTCTTTACCGAGATACTTTTCAATTGTTTTTGCTTTAGCAGGTGACTCAACAATTAAAAGGTTCTTTGGCATAATTAATTATTTTGAAATCTGTAATTTCCTACATCTTATTATATATGTAAGTAGGAAAATTGGTTATTAATGTTGAAAAATGGAATTTTATATACTCGTCCTAAACGGTTAAAAATTTAGAAAAGTTTTAGTAAATCAACTGCAAATGTATAAATTTTGTTTTTGTAAAGAAATCAACAAGGGGAATACGAGCGTAAAGTAGGCTACTTTAGAAGGGGATAGCGTGGAATAGTTTTACTAAAAAATAGATTGTAAAAAATTGATTATCAGTAAGTTAATCTGTTTATGTTTTGAGTATAAATGTTTGATTAAATTTTTTTTAATTTTTTAATTTATCTTAAATGACTTTTTGGATGTATTCTCTAAGGATATACGTTTTCTGATGGAGCAATACTAAGACTTATTCTTACCGCTTCTAAAGTTGTTTTCCTGAGGTCAGCTAATTGAAGGATCCATTTAATTCGCGTTAAATCCCAATTACTGGATATAGGAATCATTTGTAAAGCTTCTTCCTGTTCTTTAGCAGTAATCGTACCATCCACAGATTTCTGTAGTAAAAACTGCTGCCTTTTAAAAAACTGTTTTGAAAGACCACCATTTTTAATTTTACCAATAAGGTCTTGTTTTTTTTGATTTAAATGGGTATTTATTTTAAAATTAAAGTAGTTTGATTTTATAAGAAGTTCATCGTTCATCATTCATCGTTTTCATTACCGACTCATCAAATACCCAAACTCCCGCAATCGAGCCTTAAAAGAAGCCAATTTTTTTTTAGGCACAATAATATGATAGCCTTCTGCCTTAAAGCACAAACTTTTCAATTTAGCATCTCTCGCAATCAATTTAATTAGTTCCGGATTATTATCAGGAATTTGAAAAACGTGCATAGTGGACACGGCTTCTAATGGGTCAATCTTTTGGTGGAGTTGTTCAAAAAAGGTAATCCAGTTTGGTGGCAAATCCTCTGTTACAGCATACTTGAATAGTTTAATTTTATTAGCTAATTCTTTTTTATTAGCAATGTCCTTTAAGAAAATGGAAAAATCTGTTCTAAAACGATTGGGGGTTACTTTTTCGGTATATGGTTCTAAAATAACCGCAGCCGTTGGGTCATCTTTATCGGAAATAATAGTTAGAGAATCTTTTGATAATTCAATCGTCGAATGACTAATTTCTTGGGGAGCATCATATCGAGTCTGTTTACCGGCAATATACGCTCCTAATGGATTGAGTCGGATATATTTTAAACCATCAAAAGGGGAATCGCAAGTTTGTCCTATTATTTCCCCATCCACTTTATCATAAGCCAAATCTAATAAGCCAAAAGCAGCAAACAGATAAAGTGTACCTTTTAAGGTCGGTAAAGTAATGGCTCGATCATAGCGTGCATTGTCAATATAATGCTTCGATTCGTTATAAGCATAGCGTTCATATTTCACGACCGCTTCGTATTCATAATACAATTTATTCCGAGCTATGTATTCTTTAATGGGTCGAATATCCTTAAAACTAAATTTTAAAAACTTTGAAATATTTTCAACAGAGACCCATTCGTTTTCTGGCAATTCTCCCAATAGATGAACGAGATGGGGCTCTACCTGTACTAAATAATATTCATCAATATGTCCTGTTCCTTTTAGGTAGGTTAATAAACCATGAACGGTCGGGTATTTATTCGCATAATAAGATTGGATTAAAGTTTTAAGGAAGGTGCTAGGGTCAGTCGTGCTTCTACCATTTCCAGTAGTGGTAATTAAACCCGCTAATAAATTTGTTCGCATTAGCCCTAATGGCTTTACCTTTTCATCAGGATAAAATTCTGCTAAATTGAGTTTGCGCTGCATTTTACTTAAAGTACTGGCAGCAGGTTTTCCTTTGGCGGACACTTTGATATTTCCTTGTTGGGCATAAGCCATTAAACGAGGCAATTCCAACATAATGTCAACCTGACCACGGTCATAAATATAATCGGTATCTACTAACTCTGTAACAGGTATAATCGCTGAATTGGAAGGCTTGTCATAATAGATAGCAAGGATTCGTCGAACAGAAGGCTCTATATAAAAGGTATATTCGGGTTTTCTAAGGGTAGAGTAGCGATGAATATTGACATGCCTAAAATACTTAAACTCCTCCTTAATACTTATCTGTTCATAGCCGCTATACCTACTTTTAGTGAGGTCAAAAACTTTTAAATCTAATCTTTGCTCAATCTCTGCTTGGCTCATTTTTTCTTCAAAGACCAATACATCTAATACCTTTCTGACATCATTAGGCAAAGAGAATTTAAAAGCCGTAAATAAGGTTTTATTCAAATAGGGTATCGTCACAAATAAAGCTAATTCCCGCTTTGTCCAACTATTAAAAGTGCCAACTAAAATAATCTTTTCTGGTATTTCTTCCCGAACCAACAAAGTCATATTCTTTTGTACAAACGATCTCGTCAATACAAAGAAGCTCTCTTTTAAATCTGCCATTGTGTAGCCCTTCTCAAAGGCATCCGCTACTAAATCATGCTGGTTTTTTATATACACCCTTTTTGAGTTATGAGTTATAAATGATGAGTTATGAGTGCGCCAACGTTGTGCCTTTAAACCCTTTAACTTTTTTACCTCGTTACCTTTTCTTACGATAGAATAAAATCAATATCTTCCTCTGACAAAGCCTTTAAAGAAGCACCATCTGCCGAAATCACATTATCAAATAATTCTTTTTTCATTTGCTGTAATTTCATAATCTTCTCTTCAATACTTTCTGCGGTAATTAATTTATACGCCAATACCTTATTTTTTTGCCCAATTCGATGCGCTCGGTCGATGGCTTGATTTTCGGCAGCGACATTCCACCAAGGGTCGAAGATAAAGATATTATCGGCAGCCGTTAAGTTGAGGCCCGTTCCACCTGTTTTTAAGGTCATTACAAAAACTTTGCAATTGGGGTCATTTTGGAAACGATTGACCAAAGCCTGTCTATCTCTAGTTGCGCCCGTCATACTCACAAAGTCGATGCCCATTTCTTCTAATTGGTCCCCTATTAATTCGATAGTGGCTAAAAAGTTCACAAATACCAAGGCTTTATGTCCATTAGCCACCGTATCCATCAATTGTTCTTGTAATAGTTCCCTTTTGGGGGAGACAATCTTTCCTTCACTATATTTTTCGGGCGTAGAAGCAATTTGCCGTAATTCATTTAAGGCTTGAAAAATAAAGAATCGAGATTGTTGCATGCCTTTAGTAGCTATAGAGGTCTCAATTGCTGTTTTATAAAAACTACGTCGAGTTTCATATAATTTGCGCTGCTTTTCCGACATCTCAATAAATAAGGTTTGCTCAATTTTATCAGGCAAATCTTTTAAGACATCTTTTTTTAAACGCCGTAAAATGAAAGGGAAAATCTTTGTGCGCAATTGCCGAATAGCTGCCTTATCATTATCTTTTTGAATGGGCGCTAAGTAATTTTGACTAAACTGATGCACCGTTCCAAACATGCTCGGATTCAAAAAACGAAATAGAGAATACAATTCCCCTAAATTATTTTCAATCGGCGTACCACTCAATGCTAATCTATGTTGACCACTTAATAACATGGCTGCTTTAGTCGTCTGAGCCTGTAGATTTTTAATATTTTGGGATTCATCCAAAATAACATAAAAGAAATCTTCTTCTTGGAAGGCTTCAATATCGTTTCGCATTAAGGCATAAGTCGTGAAAATTAGTTGATGTTTACGTGCTTCAATAATATCACGGCTACTGCCATAATAGGTATAAGTCGATAATTGAGGCGCAAATTTTTCGACCTCTGACCGCCAATTAAAAAGTAAACTTCGAGGCATAACAATTAAAGTTGGCAATCTTTCTTTTGGGTAAGCTTTCGCTAAAATAGCGATGGCTTGCAAGGTTTTACCCAATCCCATATCATCTGCCAAACAACCTCCTAAATTATTATCCTGTAAATATTGCATCCATTTAAACCCATCTTTTTGATAAGGTCTTAATTTGGCATTCAATTTTGGTAAGGCATATTTTTTACTAGCAATGGTATTAAACCCTTCAAAGATGGCTCTAGATTTTTGGAATTGCTTGCCTGTCACCTTTTCTTCAATCATTTCTTCTACCAACGGCAAATCAAAAAAGGACAATTCTACCTTTCCTTTTTCCTTTTTTCTAAAAATACGCTCTAATTTTTTGACATACGCATCATTCATTAAAGCGTGCGTTCCATCACTTAATTTGATGTAATTATTTTTTCTTAATTGGGCAATCGCATCAAATAAATCTACTTTTTCTTCCCCAAAAGACAAATCCACACTTCCTTCCAAAAAGTCAATCGAATGCGATAGATTCATATTGACCTTCGGCGGATTGGTAGATATTTTATAAGATTTTAATTTCTCTGCGCCAAAAACTTGAAATTGCGTTAATAATTCGACCAACTCCTTATAAATAAAACCACTCGCCACTTCTCTTGGAATAATAAATAAACCATCCTCAAAAACGACAATGGAACGTTCCTCTTTTTTCTTCCGAGGCGTATGTTTTTTTAATAATTTACTAACCAATTGGGTGACTTCTTCCAAAGGGTCTTGTTCAATATATTTAACCGTAATCTGCTTTTCTAATTCATTAATTTCGGCATATTTAAACAAGTCAAATTGTTCCAACACACTTACCGACAAATCGGGTAATGATTGTCCAACCCGCATAAACAAAGAGTCATCTACATCCACTTTTTCAAATACTAAACTTGGGCGCGCATAAATTTTCTCTTCGCTATAGATCACTTGATAATCGGCAAAAGACAATTGAATGTTCTCTAAATAAGAAAATAATAAAGAGAAAAAGACCGTCGTATCAGATTCTTTTATTTCTGTTTGAAAATAATTGAGATTTTTAAAGCCACTTCCAAGCGGTTGAATATCAATGATTTGTTTATCAACAAGAACCGTTTCTTCATTTAATAATTGAAAGTCCTCTAATCGTTCATTGTCAACAACTAACTGTACCTCACTTTTCCAAAAGGGTTCATTGGTAGCAAGTCGCTCAATGTTTTCTTCCTTAGTCAATCGAATCGCTAATTGCCCAATAGTGTCCGAAAAGGTTAGCGCCTTCATATCCTTATCGACGACATTCAGCGTTCTTTTTAGTAAATCCACTAAATGGTCATGTTCGGAAAGGTAAATACGCTCGGCAGGTTTTTCCCAATCAATGACAAAGCTGTTTTTCTCGGTGATTTGTTCGATAGATCGGAGGAGATTACGGATAACGCCACTATAGCCTAAATAATTAACTTCAATTTGCTTGCCTTTACCATCGACTACAGAAAGGTAAGCCCCATAATCATCAAAATCAATTTGAAAATAAACTTTGGGATGCGTTTTTGCTTTGGAGTCCCCAGATTTTTGGCGGCGAAAATGCTCGAAGATTGAATTGGTTTCCATAACCCGTAAAATTATGGAATTTTAGCTTTTTATCAAGGGGGGTATAAAAAAAACTGTTAGCACAGGATTTATCCGTATTGATTACTCATAAGTTTGAAAGTGGGAAAAATAAGGGCTTTAGCCCTGACTCTGTCTGTAGAAATGCAATATATTTAATAAAATACCTAAAGGAGCATCGCTCCGACACCGTAATTTAGATAGTGTCGAGGCTAAAGCCCCTTTAAAAAATCGGAAAAAGAACTAAATCTACAGACAGAGTCGAAGCTAAAGCTCCTAAATAAAGTCAAAAAAGATATGGGTAATCAGTACGACTAAAGTCCGTGCTAGCAGTCTTACGGCATAAATTAATTCCTAGCAATCAGCTGATGATTTACCAAAACCTTTTTACTAATAATGCCTGCTACCGTTTTAAACTGTAAAAAATAAAACCCAGAAGGATATTGCCCTAAATTAATCCTATTTTTGCCTTTCTTCCATTTTGGAAAACGGACTAAAATTTTACCAGTAGCATCGGTTAAATAAGTCTCCGAAATCTCTTTTTTAGCAGAAATAGTCAATGGACCGGTTGTTGGATTGGGGTAAATTTTTAACCCCAATTTTTTATCGAGAGCGGGTTTCTCATCAATTAATTCTAGTTTTGATAAGGCTGCAATAGGCTGTTCACAGTTGACGACAGTCGCATATTGACCAATTAATCGAACTAATAAATCGTTTAGTAATTCTACTTTATACGTATCGGTCGTTGGGGCAATATGTGGATTACCAATCCCACTATCATCCGTTAAGAAAACATAAGTGCCATTGGTCGTCAAAGACAAACAACGCATTAAATACTCGGTACTTTTTCCAATCCCACTTCCAGTAACTGGAATGATTTTAATCCCTTTTGCAGCTGCCTTCGTAGCTAAATTATGTAATTGCTGAACGATTTTAGGCGAATGATGGGGTGGGGCATCTAACACTAAAAAAAGTAATCTTGCTATAGCGTTTTCGCTCCAATTAGTGCTGTCAATAGCTGCGGATAAAGCATGTTCTACTGCTTCTGGGGTATCACCACCACCAGCGGCTGATTGTTTTTCTAAGAAATTAATTGTTTTGGCAATATCGGTAGAAAAAGCAGTTTTTCTTGTTAGGTACTCTTCTGCATGGTCTCGATAAACCACACTTCCTAAGTTGATGGTTAAATCTTTATGTTTGGTCTGCGTTTGTTGAATGACATCAGTTAATTCTGTTTTTAAATAGGACAATTCATCGCCCATTGAACCCGTTGCATCTACGACCATCATGATGTCTAGATTTTGGGGTGCACCACAAGGAGTTGGTAGTTTTAAATGATTCATGCCTTGTTGAAAAGGGATGGCTTCTTTGATGGTATATTGTTTTGTACCATAGTCAATAATAATTTTATAGCGCTTATTTTTAGCAATTTGTTGGTCGAATAGTCCTGCCCATAATTCTGCCTTTCCCGTATTATCACTTCTAGTTTGATGAATGATACTATTATTTTTATCTACTAAAGCTACTTTGGCATCTACTACTGGAAATCCTTTTTCGTTGGTTAATTGCAACGCATATCTTTCTAATGGTTGATATTGCCAATGTTGTTGCCATTCGGCTAAATCCTCTTTGGCGATGTCTTCCCATAAATCCCATTTGGTGAAATCATTGATTTCGCCTGCGGTGAGCATTCCTGCTTTTGCATTTTCTGTAGCATATCCAAGCGGTACATTTTTAGGTGCGGCAATGGCACTTAGTTTAGCATCCATTCTTCTTGGAGCAGCAGATTCAACGGGGGCGTAACTATAATCTGCACTCGACCTAACGGAATGACTGGCAGGTGAAGACTTTTTATAAGCCCTACTAATACTTTTTGCAACGACTACTTCGGAAAGCATAACACCTCCAGATAGTTGGATTTTTATAGGGGTATTTTTGGTGACTTTTACTTCCTCGCTATTATATCCTGTATAGTTCACCACTAAAACAGGCGTACTATCTGGACTCTCCAATTTGAAATTTCCATCAATGTTTGTAACTGTTCCGATAGTTGTTCCTTTAATAAGCACACTTGCCCCAATTAGGGGTTCTTTGGTGTCATCGTAGACTGTACCTTTTATAGTTATTTGTGCTAGTAGACAATTCGTTAGAAGAAAAAGACATAACGTAATTGCTAAAAAAGGGTAGCTAAATTTGGTGGTCATAAATTTAAGATTTGGATTTGAAAAGAGGTTTGACACAAAAAGGATGTTTGAATTTTAGAAATTACATAAAAGAAAGTTGAAAAAATTTACTTTTGCAGCAAATTAAAGACCTCCAAGCGTCTTTTAGACTTTGGAGTGTCTTAATAAAAAAGCGTTTCTCCTTATTAAGTACCTACTAAAACTCCTAATAAATTGAGCAAATTATTCCTTATCCGCCACGCCCAAGCTTCTTTCCTTTCTAAAAACTATGATAACCTTTCCAACCACGGACATCAACAATCAACTGCTTTAGGCGAATTCTATGCGAAGAAGGGATTATTATTTGATAAAGTGTATGTTGGCCCTTTGAAACGACATCATCAAACTTACCAAAGAGTCAAAGAAGCCTATGAGGCAGCAGGATTGATTTTTCCAACAGCCATAGAATACGAGGAATTAAAAGAATATGAAGGAATGGATGTGATGGGAGAAGTTCGGAAAGATTTAGAAATACACCAACCTCAATTTAAAGCATGGTTTGAGGAATTAGATGCCAATCCTAATCATAAAACCAAAATGAAAATGGTTGTCACTTACCTCCATTTATGGGCGACCAATACCCTTGGATTTGATTTACCAGCAGGCGCACAAACCTTTGCAGGCTTTCGAGCGACCGCAGAAAGAGGTCTAAAAAAAGTGATGAAAGGCAACGAAAAAGGTAAAACGGTGGCTGTATTTTCTTCTGGCGGCTGTATCGCAGCGATGTTAGGGAAGGTGTTGGATTTAGGAAGTCCTGAAAAAACAATGGGGTTTAATTTAGTGATGCGAAACACCGCTATTTCAGAAGTCTTATTTTCGGGCAGTCGATTGAGTTTATTGACCTTTAATGATTTACAACATCTGAAGGAAGAGATGATTACGACGATGTAAAAAATGTACCTTAGACATTCTTGTCTGAGAAAACACCGAATTATTCCAAAAATTTTCCCTTTAGGTAAAAAAAGTAATATTTTTTTGTCTTAAAAAACAAAATCTATTCCTTATCTTTGGCTCAGAAAAGGAAACAAACAATTTACCACAGCTGATGATTTTTTGACCAATTAATTAGTTACTAATCACTATTCAACCAATCACCAATCACAATATGCAAGTCTTTCATTCAAAAATAAATACCAATAGCCAACAATATCAAGCGAATATTGAGGGCATGAAGAAAATACTAGAAAAGTATAACGTAGCGATGGAGGAAAGCCGCTTTCAAGGCAAAGAAAAGTCGATTGCACGGGCTAGAAAAAGAGGCAAATTATTAGCCAGAGAGCGACTGGAATTGCTCTTGGATAAAGACAGTCCTTTTTTAGAATTATTACCTTTGGCAGGAATGGCACGAAAGGGTGGATTCGGTGCAGGAGGGACGAATGTTTGTGGAATTGGGCTTGTTTCGGGCAAATTATGCATGGTATCTTCTAATGTGGGGACTAGAAAAGGTGGGTCGGTAGATTATCATACTACTTTTAAAAGTTTGCGAATCGGACAAATTATCCGAGAAAATAGATTGCCTTCAGTCAATTTAGTAGAAAGCGGCGGTGCCAACTTACCCGACCAAGCAAAGATATTTAATTATGGTGGCGAGTCTTTTAGAGAAATATCTCGCCGTTCTAAAATGGGTTTACCTTCTATTTCTGTGGTGTTTGGTAATGCGACTGCGGGAGGCGCTTATGTACCAGGGATGTCAGATTTTGCCATCTTTCAAAAGAATAACGCTAAAGTGTTTTTAGCAGGCCCACCTTTAGTCAAAATGGCAACGAATGAAGTGGCTACAGATGAAGAATTAGGCGGTGCAGAAATGCATAGTCGAGTTTCGGGCGTGACGGATTATTTAGCAGAAGATGAATTGGATGGTATTCGTATAGCAAGAGAATTAATGGCAATCGTAGACGTATCGAAACCACATTTTGTTCCTGAAGGACCAATTGAGGCTCCTAAATATGATGCGGAAGAAATCTTAGGCGTAGTACCACCCGACCCAAAGATTCCATTTGATTGTAGAGAGTTGATAACCAGAGTAGTAGATGGGTCTAAGTTTTCAGAATTTAAGCCAGAATATGGTAATACGATGATTACAGGTTGGGCAAAAATCAATGGGTATCCAGTTGGCATCGTTGGTAATAATGGTGTAATCTTTTCCGAATCGGCCAATAAAGCAGCACAGTTTATTCAATTGTCCAATAAAAATAATATCCCCTTATTATTCCTGCAGAATACCACAGGATACATGGTCGGAAAAACCTATGAAGAAGGTGGGATTATCAAAAATGGGGCAAAATTGATTAATGCGGTTTCCAATAGTGAAGTCCCTTCGATTACCTTGATGATTGGTAGTTCCTATGGTGCAGGAAATTATGGGATGAATGGCCGTTCTTATGACCCAAGATTTTTGTTTTCTTATCCAAATGCTAAATTAGGCGTCATGGGTTCAGAACAATTGGCTGGGGTGATGGAAATCGTTCAAAGAGCCTCTGCTAAATCATTAGGCAAACCCTATGATGAAAAGCAGGGCGCAATGATAAAACAAATGCTAATGCAAGAAGCAGATAGTAAAGCTTCTGCTTGGCATTCGACTTCTGAAACTTGGGATGATGGTTTATTAGACCCTAGAGAGACTCGGAATTATTTAGGGTTTACATTAGCTGTTTTGTACAATCAGCCGATTAAAGGGGCGGATAGTTATGGGGTTTGGAGACACTAATCTACAGGATGACAGGATTTTGCAGAATTTACAAGATTAATGGCTTCCACCATTTTTAGTGTAAAAACATCCGTTATTGCAAAAGAATAGTTGGTGAATAGCTTATCAACCCTGTTATGATGGAAAACATTTGTGATTAAGTAACGCTGGAAAAATAACTTGAACAACTTTAATTCGTGGGGGGAATAAATTCGTGGGGAATTAAATACAAAATGTCCAACTTATTTTTTATCCGTTACTAAACTAAACCACAAATCCTGTAAATCTTATAAAAAATCCTGTTATCCTGTAAAAAAATGGCATCAGTATTTGGACATGCAATAGCCGCAATAGGCATCGGAAAGTTATTCCCAAAAGCGGAAATGACTCGAAAAGTCTATCTATTAGGCGCCGTATCCGCGATGATTCCAGATTTAGATGTGATTGGCTTTGAATTCGACATTCAATGGGAGAGTATGTGGAGCCATCGAGGATTTACGCATTCTATCTTTTTTGCGATAACATGGGCATTGGTTTTATTGGTCGTTTTTCATCGAAAAAAAGGGTTCCTAAAGCATTTTCAATTGGGCAGTTATTATTTTTTAGCAACTGTTTCTCATGGCTTATTAGATGCTTTGACCAATGGTGGAAATGGGATTGCTTTTTTTGCGCCTTTTAGTGCAGAACGGTATTTTTTACCTTGGCAATTAATTCAAGTATCTCCACTAGGCATCGGCAATTTTTTTAGTAAGTGGGGATTGGAAGTTTTACAGAGTGAGTTTTTTTATATTGTAATACCGAGTTTAATGATTGGATTATTGGGTACTTGGTTTAATAAAAACGTATACCGATGAAAAACAAAAACTACTTAATTTTTATACCTGGTTTGTGCTTTTTTATGGGCTTGACCGAAATAAAAGCGCAATGTCCAGAACAAGGTAAACCAGTTTTAGAAACGCAGGAAATGGTGGATAGTTTTTTAGCGATTTATCCTGGTTGTGAATATATCCAAGGAAGCATGGCAATAGATAATGTCCGAATTTATTGGGTGAAGGAAGAGCCTTGGAAGTATTTAGCCGTTTTAAGTGGAATTTTGATAGGGGTTTTAGGTTTGTTGAAATTGATTTTTAGGAAAGTCGAATGGTTTCAAAAATAAGACTCTTCTTAGTTTTAGGCGAACTTCGAGTCGAAAATCAATTCTTTTTCTGATAGTACTGTTTACTTGTATTTTCTCTGCGAAACTCTGTGTAGTAACTCATTTTTTTAGTTGTTTCACAAAGTTACACGGAGCTTTCCCAGAGTTTCCCAGAGGTAAAAATTACATGCATTTTACTCTAGAAAGAGCAGATAGAAGATAGGAATAATAAAATTAAATTTGAAAGAAGAAATTAAATTTCCAAAATTAGAACCTAATCAAGTTGCTTTATTTTTAGCAAAATTAAAAACAGGTCATATTCTTAATCTAGATAAAGAATTGCGTTTAGGGAAAGGCGAAATTTTTCATATTTTTAATTCTCTGGAAGAAGCGAAAGAATTTGCGAGAAAAATTATTCAAGAGAATTCAGAAATAGAATCGGGTATTTTTACTAAGAAAGATAAATTGATATTTTATATTAATTCGTTCGAAGAAAAGGAATTTAAATAAAGAAGAAAAAGAGTTATATAAATTTTATGAAAAACATAAACACCATACTAATAGCCAACAGAGGCGAAATAGCATCCAGAGTCATCCGAACCTGCCGAAAAATGGGCATCAAAAGCATAGCTGTTTTTTCCGAAGCAGACCGAAGTGCGCCGTTTGTCGAACAAGCAGATGCCGCAGTATTCATTGGAGAAAGTAGCCCAGCAGCCTCTTATTTAGACCAAAATAAAATCATCAATGTGGCTAAAAAGATGGGGGCAAATGCCATTCATCCAGGCTATGGTTTTTTATCAGAGAATGTAGGTTTTGCGAAAAGATGTGCGGCTGAAGGATTAATTTTTATTGGGCCAAACCCGAATGCAATTGATGCAATGGGGTCTAAGTCTAAGGCAAAGAGTTTGATGAAAAAGCATAAAGTGCCAGTCGTTCCAGGGTATCAGGGGAAAGACCAAAGTATAGCACGATTGACGAAAGAAGCCATTAAAATGGGTTTTCCTGTTTT
The DNA here is from genome assembly GCA_017857395.1 of Bacteroidota bacterium. Taxonomy (GTDB): domain Bacteria; phylum Bacteroidota; class Bacteroidia; order Chitinophagales; family Saprospiraceae; genus JAFMDF01. The sequence goes on from JAFMDF010000141.1 coordinate 16,639, forward strand.
ATTAAAAGCAACGGCTGGTGGTGGTGGAAAAGGCATGCGGATTGTACATGAAGCAGCGGGTATCGAAAAAGCCATTGAAGCAGCTAAAAGAGAATCCTTAAGTGCTTTTGGGGACGATGAATTGATTGTAGAAAAATACATTGCTTCTGGTAGGCATATAGAATTTCAGATTTTTGGCGACCAGCATGGGAATGCCATTCATATTTTAGAAAGAGAATGTTCGATTCAACGTCGATATCAGAAAGTGATAGAAGAAAGTCCTTCGCCTGTCATGGACGAAAAATTACGGACTAAAATGGGCAAAGCGGCGGTGGATGCTGCTAAGGCTTTGGACTACGATAATGCAGGAACAGTCGAATTTATTTATGATGACAAATCGGGCGATTTTTACTTTTTAGAAGTCAATACCCGTTTGCAAGTGGAGCATCCAGTAACGGAAGAGGTTACAGGTTTAGATTTGGTGCAAATGCAAATTGAATCGGCGCAAGGTTTGCCCCTTTCTGTCACGCAAGCCGATATAAAGGGAACTGGATATGCCATCGAAGCTAGATTATATGCAGAAGATGCTAGCAATGATTTTTTACCAGTAACAGGCACCATTCAGCGATTTGAATACCCAGCAGTCGACGGTTTACGAGTGGAAACAGCGATTAAAAGTGGTTCTGAAATTTCTGTTTTTTATGACCCGATGATTGCTAAGATTATTGTACATGATGTAACTCGGTCGGGGGCAATGCGGAAGATGCAGTATGTGTTAAGAAATTTGATTTGTCAAGGCATGACGACCAATCAAGATTTTTTATTGCATTTGATGGAAAATGATGATTTCCAAGCAGGCAATTATAACACCCATTTTATTGCCAATAAAATTGACTTAAATGCGATTGCTAAAAAGAGTGTAGAAGACCATGCTTTAGCAGGGATTGCTGCTACTCTACATGGTTGGCAACAGCGGGAAAAATTGAGAACTTTATTACGGGCTATTCCATCAGGTTGGCGTAATAATTTTTATGCCCCTCAATCGGAAGATTATCAGATGGGGGAAGCCGATTTAAAAGTGCGATACCGCTCTCAAAACAAACAGCAATTTGACTTCTATGTTGGCGATGCTACTTATGCTACGAGTTTAATTATTGCGGATGACCAAATAATTAGAGCAGAAATAGATGGCATTCAATATGGGTTTAATATTTCCCAAAATGGCAATGACTATTTTGTCCACAATGAAAATATCGGGAATATCGCATTAACACAAAAAGAACGATTTCCTGTCAAAGAAGCGGAAAAAATAGCAGGCGGTTACGAAACGCCAATGCCATCTCAAATTATCAAAGTATTGGTAAAAGAAGGGCAAGAAGTTAAATCTGGTGAAGGTTTAGTCATTTTATCTTCTATGAAAATGGAAAATACGATTGAAGCAGTCGAAGATGGAGTAGTGGAAGCAGTTTATGCTACAGAAGGCAGTAATGTGGAAGCTGGATTTTTGTTATTGAAGTTGGAAACTACAGCGTAACATGCTAAAACAAAAGTAGCGATAGCCCCAAAGGAACTATCGCTAACTTACATACTCACATTGAAACTTGATAAATAGTTGTAAACCTAAAATTGAACACAAGTTTCAAATTCTTTAGCGTCCAAAAAAGATGCCAATATTTTTAATATGTTAAATTTGTAAACTATTGTTAATTGTTTTTTAGTCTATTAGCCAGTTTTAGGCAAACAAATAGCTTTTAGATAAATTATAATTTTAATTAGACAACTTCTTTTTATTTTGATTTGAAGGAAGGTGTTTAATTTAAAGGGAATAAATGATGATTTGTAAGGTAATACTCGTAGATATGGTTCTTATTAGATAAAGTAGAAGAACTTTAAATGATGAACTAAAACTGGATTTTGGGGAAGTGTGGTCTTTCCTTTTTAAAAACGAGATAAAAAGTAGAATTGTTACTCTATTTTTATAAAAAAAATAGTTACTTCAATTTTTGTCTATTAATAGCATTTGTGGCAGAGTTGGTTGATTTAATTGATTGATTGTGTCACAGATTAGTGGAAAATAAATATAGTATGTCTATTTTTAAGGAATTTCAATGGCTATATTGTTGAATGTTTATATTGTTTATGAGACGCTAACTATATAGTAATATAACCATATAATCATTGTCATTTATAAAACCCACTAAATTGTAGCACACTCGATTTAATTCTAGGAACCTATTTAATATCCGTAACTTATTTCTTAACATAAATGTTCAACAGCATACCAAATATGATTAACCCAATTCCTACTAATCCAAGAATCGTATAACCTTCTCCAAACCAAAACCAACCAACTAATAAGGCAAAAGCGGCCTCTAAATATTTCATAGGTGCAACCGTTCCTATAGACGCTATCTGATAGGCTTTGGTCATAAATAATTGACCAAAAAAACCAAAAATCCCCATACTTAAAAGGATTACCCATTCTATGCCAACAGGAGATTGCCAATTAAAAATAGTAAATAAGCCACCAACACAGGTCGCAGTAAACATAAAGTAATTGACCACAACTAGTGGGTGGTCTCGCTGTCCAATTTTACGAATAATGATGTAAACCATTCCGCTAAAAAAGGCAGATAAAATAATCAAGCCTAAACCTAAAAAACTCACTCTTGTATCAAACCCTTTTATTAATAAAACGCCGATAAATGCTAGGAAGAAACAGCCCCATTGTAAAGGCGTGATTCGTTCTTTTAAAATAAAAATAGCTAAAATACCTGCAAAAATAGGAGAGATGTACCTAAGAGAAACTGCTGAGCCAAAAGGAATTAATTTGATGACTGCAAAAAATAAAAACATAGCCGTTACACCGACTAATCCTCTAGTAATTAATAATTTACGTTGATTTCCTAAAACAGGAATGCCTTGTTTTGTCAATAAAAAAAAGCAAATAATAGAAGAACTAATCGACCGAAAGAAAACTAATTCAAAGGCAGGTAAATGTTGTAAGTATTTAATTAAAGTATTCATGATGGTAAAAGCGAATACGCTAATTAGCATGAATTGGAGGGCTTTTAAGTGCTGGTTTTTAATGGAACTTTTAGGCGCAGTAATACGGAGATTATTTTTCATTTAGTTAGAATATCTTTTGCTACCCAAAAGTTCCAAAAAAATTAGTTTATTCTTAACTATTCGAATGAACAGTTAAGTGTATCGTTAATAGATTTTATGCACCCAATGCTTTAAATACTAAAGCTGCTACAATACCTCCAAGAATTGGCCCTACAACGGGTACCCAAGCATAGCCCCAATCACTATCTCCTTTGCGAGGAATTGGTAAAATAGCATGCATAATTCTAGGCGATAAATCTCTGGCAGGATTGATGGCATAACCTGTGTTTCCACCTAAACTTAATCCTATCGCTAAGACCAATAAAGCAACAGGCAAGCCATTTAGCGCACCCAAGGAAGCAGATTCTGCCCCTACTGTTGCTCCTGCAATATGAAAACAACCAAAAACAAGTAGAAAAGTGGCAATTGCTTCCCCAATTAAATTAGTAAGCGGATTGCGAATAGCAGGAGCTGTTGCAAATGTACCTAACTTAGTTGGCCCGTCTGCTGTTTCTGCATAATGATCTTTATACTGAACCCAAACCAAAAATGCACCTAGTGCGGCACCTAAAAATTGAGCTGCTAAATATTGCATAATTAAACCAGTACCTTTGATTTTTCCTGCCATAGCAAATCCTATAGTCACTGCTGGATTTAAGTGAGCATCACTACCATGTGAAGCAATAAAAACACCAGCAAAGACTGCCATTGCCCAGCCCATGGTAACAACAATCCAACCAGAGTTATTTCCATTGGTTTTGTCTAATGCTACATTGGCGCATACGCCGCCGCCTAATAAAACTAGCACCATAGTGCCTAAAAATTCTGCTACGAAAGGTGTCATAAAAATTTCGTTTTGTTTATTATGATGAAAAGAGGGGTAAAATACTTTTTTGAAGCTTATTTTCAAAAAAATTACAGATTTTTTCTATTATTCTTTGTTCTGTCCTCTATAAGACCAATTTTGATTATATGATTCGGCTTTATATTGTTTCGTAATCATATTGTTTGGGTTTTGTGATAATTTTGTGATATGTAATTAACAGGTAATTATAAGTTTGTGAGTTTTGTGATAGATTCTATATTTTTAAAATCATCAACTTTTTCTCTGATTTGCGTTCCCTTCTTTTTTCTTTTAGTTTTGTTTCCATAAAACTTAATATCGGTAAATCAGTATACGTTAATATTAGCAATTCTATAACCATTTTGTATATACACAAATTTATTAAAGGCAAAGACTTTAGATAATTTTATAGCTTATGCACTAATAACTAAAGACTACTTTTTCTTAGAAATTAATTGATTACTGAACCTTGCAGTAAGGGATTTACTATGCAAGTATAGCATTACACTAACCTAAAATCTATTCTTTTATGATGACACCTCATTACTATTCTGTAGAAAAAAAGAAAAGACCATCTTCTTTTCTAACTTTCCTGAAAAACAAAAAAATGTATTGGCTTTTTAGCCTTTTTTTACTCAACTTAAACTTTGCCCAAGCCCAAGTGGTGATTAGTGAAGTTTTTGCGGATGGTTCTTTTGAATTGAGAAATACAGGTTCTGAAACGGTAGACATTTCCAGCTATTGGATTTGCAACCGACCAAGTTATGAAGCGTTAAGTACGCTAACAATTGAATGTGGCAGCTTATTTTTAGCTGCGGGCGAGGAAGTGGTACTAACGACAACTATTTTTGGTAATACAGATGATGAATTAGGATTATACCTTACTAATAATGGTGGCTTTTCGCAAGCATCAGAAATCATTTCTTATTTGGAATGGGGAACAGCAGGAGGAGGTCGTTCAGCATTAGCCACGGGAAAAGGAATTTGGGACGGTAATGCAGTTGCAGCTTTTTCAACTGGAGAATCTTTATCTTTATCTGGAAATGGTGCGGCAGCAGCGGATTGGTCTACTAATACAAATCCACAGGAATGTGCCCTTGCACCTCCACCGGCTTCTACTTCTTCGGCTAGGTATCAAGTGACCTTTAATGCTGCATGGAGTGCAACGACTCACCCAACAGATTTTCCTTCCAATGCTCATTTTTCTGGATTAATCGGATTAACCCATACATCAAATGTAGCTTTGTTTGAATTGGGAGGAACTGCTTCTCCAGGCATTATTAATATGGCAGAGACCGGTTCTAAAAGTCCATTAACAGCAGAAATACAAGCAATTATAGATGGTGGTCAAGGACAGAACTTAGTATCTGGCGGTGGTATTGGTACTTCTCCTGGAAGCGTTGCAGTAGAATTTGCTATTGAAAATTCTCATCCTTTAGTAAGTATCACAACAATGATTGCCCCAAGCCCAGATTGGTTTGTAGGGGTCAGAGATTTGAATCTTTTTGAAAATGGCGATTGGTTAAGTTCCAAAACTATTGAAGTCGTTAATTATGACGCGGGTTCAGATAGTGGGGCAACCTTTGCTTCTTCTAATCAAGCGACTAATCCTCAAGGAACAATTACGATGATTACTGATGGACCATTATTAGTTAATGGTGCTATTCCTAGTATGGGGACTTTGACATTTACTAGAATTGATGCAGTAACATGTGATGCGATGGGCGGCACTTTAACAGGCGGACCGTTTAGCTTCTGTGTAGACGGGACAGCGGATAATATTCCAGCAGACAGCATTGCCTTAAGCGGCAACACAGGCGGTAATTCTCAATGGGTGGTAACAGATACAGCAGGAACTATATTAGGTTTACCAGCAAGTTTCACAGGACCCGATTTTGATGCAGCAGGCGTAGGGGTCTGTTTTGTATGGCATTTAAGTTATGAAGATAGCCTAGTAGGTTTGGCAATGGGAAAAAGCGTAGATAGCCTAATGGGCTGCTATAATTTTTCAAATAGCGTGCAAGTGACTAGAGAAGTATGTCCAGATACCTGTACGGTAGCAGGCGGCACTTTAACAGGCGGACCGTTTAGCTTCTGTGTAGACGGGACAGCGGATA
>JAFMDF010000516.1 GCA_017857395.1 Bacteroidota bacterium
ATTTGTATTTTTATTTGTATTTAATTGATTATCAGTACTTAAAGAATTGCTGAATCAAATTATTCTTTTTCAAAACAAAATATTAACTCGCTGCGGAAGCTCGGGCAACATTACCTGTTGGTTGTTGCCACTGTAGTAAGGTGGTATATTTTTTAAGTGCACCTTTTTTCAAAATCTTACAAGCTGCTGGGTCATAGTATAACATGCGTAACAAACTAGCAAAATCTCCAATACTTTGACCTGTTGACATATAATCAATAAGCATGCCACAAGTTAAATCAATTAAAGCCTCTCTTTCTTCTCCTCGATAACTTAAAACGGGTAACCCTTTTGACAAAGCTTGCATAATTCCATTATAAGTTTTTGTCCTAGAAGGCATTAGCAAAAAATTAGCTTGGTGAAAAGCTTCTTCTACTTTTTCCATCCTTTTCCAATTTAATACTTGGACGATGGGTTTAATATTTAATTTTTCCGACCAACGCAAAATAGGAATGGTATATCCTCCTTTGTCGATAAAAATCAATTTGATTTTTTTTTGGTGTTTTGGTGTTAGTTCATGATAAAATTCGGCGAATGAATTCATAACAATTTCAACGCCAAATTCAGAAACCAAATCACTAACTGCTAATATAGTAAATGGATACATATTTATAAGGTTCTTTTTCTTTGGGAATCAAGTGGAGTAGACTAAAATACTAGAAGGATATTGCTAAGAAAGCAATAATATCATAATCTCGTTTTATTGGGAGTAATATTCGATTAAACAAATTTGGTCGGTATTTTCTGTAAGGAAAGTCACCTATCAGTAGGTCAAGTAACTAAATCGGTTTTTCAAAAATTGGTACTTTCGTTATATTATACGGTGTAATGAGTGGGGAACTCTTAGCAAATTGCAAGATAATAAGGATAAAAACAGGGTTAAAAAGTAGTTTTTGTGACGGAATATTTAAATAGAAATGGTTCGTTTTGAGTGCATTTTAAATTAAAATTAAAATGTATATTATTTTAAAAAAACTATAGCTAACTGATAGCCAATCTTAATTTTCAATAATTCAATCGACATTCAAAAAATTGAGATATCCTATTCAAAACTTTAAAGTGACGGTGGTACGGGCATAAAAAAGACACTTAAGATAAACCATCAAACGATAAAAAAGCAACTATTTTTTAAGGAAAGACTTCAAATTAGGGGTCGCAAAATCTACAAAATAATCCTATCTTTGTGCCTTCTAAAATTAAGATACTTAAAACTCATATCATTTAAGATAAAAATAGTTAATGATTTAATTATTTTTATCCTTCCTAAATCCATATTTTAATGAATTTACACGAGTACCAAGGAAAAAATCTCCTAAAGAGTTTTGGCGTTACCATTCAAGAAGGAATCGTAGCAGACACCGCTGCAGATGCAGTAGCAGCTTACAAACAATTACAAAAAGATACAGGCACAGAATGGGCGGTCATTAAAGCGCAGATTCATGCAGGTGGTCGTGGAAAAGGAGGAGGAGTGAAGATTGCTAAGAATGAAGCAGAAGTAAAAGAAATAGCTGGTAATATTATCGGAATGATGTTGAAAACACCTCAAACTCCAGGAGGTGTCGATGGACCAGGTAAGTTAGTTAGCAAAGTATTAATCGCAGAGGATGTTTACGCACCTGATTTTGATGCTTGTAAAGAATACTATGTTTCTGTCTTAATGGATAGAGAACGCAAGCAAAACGTCATTATTTATTCTACTGAAGGTGGAATGGATATTGAAGAGGTTGCAGAAAAAACACCGCATTTATTACACAAAGAATACATCGACCCAACTTTAGGTTTACAGGGTTTCCAAATGAGGAAAGTAGCCTTCAACTTAGGCTTGAGTGGCAAAGCTTTTAAGGACATGACTAAGTTCATTGCTAACTTGTACAAAGCATTTGTGCAATCAGATGCAGCAATGTTCGAAATCAATCCTTGTTTGAAAACTGGTGATGATCGAATTATTGCGGTAGATTGTAAAGTAAGCTTAGATGATAATGCTTTATTCCGTCATCCAGATTTAGCGGAGATGAGAGATACGAGCGAAGAAGATCCAACAGAAGTAGAAGCAAAAGCAGTTGGTTTGAACTATGTAAAATTAGACGGAAACGTTGGTTGCATGGTCAACGGTGCAGGATTGGCGATGGCAACAATGGACATCATCAAATTGTCTGGTGGTGAACCTGCTAACTTCTTAGATGTTGGAGGTACGGCTGATGCGGCGAGAGTAGAGCAAGCTTTCAAAATCATCTTGAAAGACCCTAATGTAAAAGCAATTTTGATTAATATTTTTGGTGGTATTGTTCGTTGTGATCGTGTGGCGCAAGGAGTAGTAGATGCTTATAAGAACATGGGGAATATCAGCGTGCCAATTATCGTAAGGTTACAAGGTACGAATGCCGATATTGCTAAGGTTATTATTGATGAATCAGGTTTAGAAGTTCAATCTGCTACTTTATTAAAAGAAGCGGCGGATGCAGTTAAGGCTGTTTTAGCTTAACCAAATTCAGTTATCCATAAAAAAGCCAGTTCGATTTAATTATTGAACTGGCTTTTTTTATTTCTTCAACAAACGATTCCTAGTCAACTTCTCCACAACATCCTTTTTCATCCTAGTACTAATCGGTAATAATTTTCCTCCAAGCGTTACTTGATTTCCAACAATCGACTCTACCTTATTTTTAGCAACAATAAAAGATTTATGAATTTGGATAAACTCCTTGTCAGATAATAGCTCAAAGATGTTTTTAAGGGGTACTAAAGCCATTATTTTTTCTTTGGTGGTATGGAAGATAATATAATTTTGCATCCCTTCTACATACAGAATATCTGCAAGCATTAGTTTCACGAGTTGTTTGTCGGTCTTCACAAAAATATAAGCATCCCCTTTACTTTCATCTTCTTTATTTGTATTCAGTAAACGCAATGCCTTATTAGCTGCTTGCAAAAAACGTTCAAAAGAAATTGGTTTTAATAAATAATCAATGACATCAAATTGATAGCCATCTAAAGCATATTGGGAATAAGCAGTTGTAAAAATAACAGCAGGGGCATTCGCAGTTGTCTTCAAAAAATCTATGCCTGATAGCATTGGCATTTCAATGTCTAAAAATAGTAAGTCAATCGATTGTGCTTGTAAAATAGTATTGGCTTGCATGGCATTTTTGCAAACCCCTTTGATGTTTAAAAACTCAATTTCTTGGGCGTATTTTTCTAAACCTTGGCGGGCTAATGGTTCATCGTCTATGATTAAGCAGTTCAGTTGTTGCATCAGTAATTGTTTTGATTATTTGGTAAATCTAAACTCATTCCTACTATAAAATGCTCTTCCATTTTTGAAATAGTTAAATCATGTTTATCAGGAAATAACAAAGTTAATCGTTTTTCCACGTTACTAATTCCAATTCCTCCATTAGATTTTTTCAGCTGCTTATCTATCGTATTCTCGGATTCAAACCATAATTTCCCCTGCTCTAAATACAAGCGAATTTTAATAGTAATCTTATTTTTTGTTCCATCATCATAATTACTAACATACTTAAAAGCATTTTCTATAAAAGGCGTAAATAATAACGGAGGAATTTTGATACGATGTGTTTCAATAGGCAATTCTAATTCAATTTGTACATCTTCTCCTTTCCTAATTTTCTCCATCATTACATAATCACGAATATGGTTTAATTCTTTTTCTAAAGGGATTAAATCATCATTACATTCATATAATTGATAGCGAAGCAAGTTAGAAAAGTTTAATAAAGTAGACTTTGCAATTTCTGGTTTTTGATCAATTAAATGATAAATACTATTAATTCCATTGAATAGGAAATGAGGATTAATTTGTGCTTTTAGAAATTTAAGTTCTGTATTAAGTTTTTCTTGTTCAAGCGTTGATTGAACGTCTTGTTTCTTAACATTATTGATTAGAAAAATAAATCCAAAAGAAAGCAGAAAGTAAAATCCATGAACAAATAGATTTATAATTGTCCAATCTAAAATCACCATTTCTATTGACATTATTGACCCTATTCCACCTTCATGCATATCTTCTAAATTAGGCAATAAGCCTAAATGTTTAACTAATTCAAAATCTATAAAACCTTCTAATAATGAAGTAATTCCTATCAAAAAAAGGATACAAATCCAATAAGGAATTTTTAGTTTTTTTGCTTTATAAAAAGGATATAACCATAAAGCATTTCCATAAAATACAATGGCATTAAAAAAATTCCCCCATAGCATAGAAGGACGGTAAGTACCATCTTCAGTACTAAAAGGTGGAAATTCCCAAGTAAAAGCAGAACCTACGAATAGAATAATCGCCCAAAAAGCAATATTTGCACTAATAATTCCAATAACAGTATTTCGATTCATGTAACTGTTTTATTTCTTTTCTTTTGATAAAGCATCCAAGCATTTCCTATAGTCCCCATAATAAATCCACCAATGATACAGATAATAATTCGTTCCGTATTCAGCGCACTTCTGTCTCCCAATATATATCGAATAAGCAAAATTGTTAATAAAAACCCGATAGGTTGCAAAACATAATAATAATTCTTTAGATACTTCATTTTTTGATTTTTTTGATTAGACGTTCGTATTTTGTTTTCAATAGGTCGCTAAAATTTCCATAAACACATTGAATACCCCCAGTTATTGTTCCTGCTATGATAGCTATACTAGAAACGGTCAAGTTTTGTGAATTGTTAAAATTTTAATATGAAAAAGA
>JAFMDF010000517.1 GCA_017857395.1 Bacteroidota bacterium
GAATTTGAAACGAGTGAGGAGGCCTTAACTTTCCATCTGAATCAAAATGCACCGAATCCTTTTCAAACAGAAACCATGATTGGATTTACTTTACCAATTGCTGGTGAAGCGACCTTAAAAATAATGGATATTCAAGGAAGAACCTTGAAAACTATCCGAAGTCAGTATGAAAAAGGATATAACCAAATTTATTTGGATACTAAAACTTTGGGCGCAACAGGCGTATTTCACTATCAATTAGAGGCAGATAAATATATCGCGAATAAGAAGATGATAATTATTGAATAAATCCCATAGTCCTCTGGTGCTATGCATCAGAGGATATTTTAAACCACTAGGAAATCTATGAAAACTCAGGAATTCCCAATTTGGCTTGAGTATCTTCCAGTAACTTCCTGTTACTGGAAGATTTACTCCCCAAAGCCCTTAAAATTATCCAGTAATGGGAAATTACTGGATAATAGGGCTACAGCAAACTCCAAAATGGGAATTGCTGATGAAAATCTAAAAAATATTTCTGTTTATCGATTATTAGTTAAATAGATTCTGAACCAAATGAAAAAAGAAGACATAAAAAGAAAAAGTGGATTAGGTGGATGGCAAATTTAATACGGAATTAAGTAAGTACATCCACCATCCCTTTCTTTTATAAAAATATACAAAATGGATAGCTAGCATCAAGCATCAAGCATCTAGCATCTAGCATCCATCAAGACTTATGCTTAATTCGGTTTTTGGGATGGCCTCTCTCCGCTGCACATTGGAGGGGGGCTTTTTTTGATTTTGACGGTTTAGTATTGTTTTTATTTAAAATATGTTGGTTTTGAGGATGTAATTTTATTATAAAAATAAGTATGTATAAGGAGTTGAATAAAGGTATTTTAATATAGTTTAATATGATTTTTGATTAAAATGCTACTTTAGAGTTATAATATTCGCCTATTTGATGAACAATAAATGTGAAAAAATAACCAATTAAAAAAAGAAAAATAGAACCTTTTAAACAAAGTGGCGTAAAGTTATATCTGTTATCGTATGTGACTAAAAGTCTGCTAAGTTAGAATTAAATGAAGGCCACAAAGAAAGCTATTCATATTGTTAAAAACTAGCGACTTTTCGACGGCGAAGCCGTAATAAACCTACCTTTTGATATTATCCTTATATAATTGGTTAAAAAATAATAAAACACTTAATATTTTTATATTAGTTGCGTATTATTTATTGGTGGTTTTGCCTCATGAAGAAGTTGGAAAATTTATAGCTAAAACCTTAGATGAACCTTTTGGACGAGATACTTATAATTTAATAATATTAGTACTAGGTACAATAGGATTTTTAGGATATTTAATACCATTCTATAACGGTATTAAAAAATTAGAACAAGGGAAAAATCGAATTTGGTTCGCCTTTGGCATGACCTTATTATTCATCATTATCTCTTTTAACACCTTATTGGTCGTTAACGTTGAAATTATCCATTTTGTCCAATATGCGGTGTTTGCCATTTTATTATTTCCACTCTTAAGTAATTATAGAGACACGCTCTTTTATACCACCATTTTTGCAGCTATAGATGAAGCATATCAATATCTTGTATTGGCTCCCTTCCGTACAGATTATTTTGATTTCAACGATGTGATTATTGATTTGATAGGAGGGGCTGCAGGTTTATTATTATTATGGGGTATTGGTATAAGGAGGAAGGAGACAAATCAACCATGGTTTAGAAGCCCTTCATTTATAGGCTTTTTAGCTTTGACTCTTATAAGTTTTATCGCCTATTTTACAGGTGTTCTAGCAATATATCCATCTGAAACAGATTCACAAGCGCCCATATTATTGATTCGTAAGGTTTATGATAGCTTTTGGACAATTATTCATCCTAATGTGAAATTTCATGTGGTAAGACCACTAGAAGGGATGCTTATCTTAGCTGGATTATTTTATTTTTATAGCCAACAAGTTTTTAGAAAAGAATATGAGTAGTAAAATGTATCAACAGTTAATCGCTAAAAAGAAAACTATTTCCGTAACAGGTTTAGGATATGTTGGATTACCATTAGCCCTTGAATTTGCTCGCTATTTCCGAGTGATAGGTTTTGATATTAACGAAGCCCGTGTTCAACAAATGCAAAAAGGAATCGACCCTAGTCAGGAACTAGATAGTACTGCTTTTGAAGGAACAGATATAACTTTTACTGCTAATTATGAAGATTTAGCAGCAGCGCATTTTCATATTATTGGTGTGCCAACAGATATTAATGAACATCGAGTACCGGACTTAACGCCTTTGAAAAAGGCTTCTGAAAGCATTGGTAAGATTTTAAAGAAAGGAGACTATGTAGTTTATGAAAGTACCGTTTATCCTGGTTGTACAGAGGAAGATTGTGTGCCAATTTTGGAAGAGCACGCTGGATTGAAAATGGGCAAAGGATTTAAAGTAGGGTATTCCCCAGAGAGAATTGTACCAGGAGACAAAGTAAGAACTTTAACGAAAATTTTAAAAATAGTTAGTGGTTCTGATGAAGAAGCAGTGGAGGAAATTGGTCAAATTTATGACCATATTTTAGAAAATGGTATCTATAAAGCTTCTTCTATTAAAGTAGCAGAAGCCGCTAAAGTAATAGAAAATACCCAGCGAGATATTAATATCTCATTGATGAATGAATTAGCGATTATCTTTGATAAAATGGGCATTGATACGAATGAAGTGATTGAAGCTGCAGGTACGAAATGGAACTTTCATAAATATAGACCTGGGCTAGTCGGAGGACATTGTATTGGCGTAGACCCTTTTTATCTGATGCATAAGGCTAAACAATTAGGACATGACCCACAAGTAATAGCTGCAGGGCGTAGAGTTAATGATTATATCCCCCATTTTATTGCTAAGCGATTGGTTCAAATTTTATTAGAAAAAGGAAAAAATCCTGGCGCTTCTAAAGTTTTGGTGATGGGAATAACCTTTAAAGAGAATGTGTCGGATATTCGGAATTCTAAAGTGGCTAATTTGGTCAAAGAATTAATGGAGTATTCTTTAAATGTGCATGTAGTTGATCCTCATGCATCTGCTAATGAAGTAGCTCATGAGTATGGTATTGCGATGATAGAAGAGCCTGTAGGTAAATACGATGCTATTATTCTGGCAGTAGGACATAATGAGTATAAAGCATTAAAGAAAGAAGATTTCCAAGCATTGAGTAAGGATGAGCTTATTTTGTTTGATATTAAGGGGGTGAAAGATGCCAAGGAATATGAAAATTACTGGAAATTGTAATTAAGTACTTGGACAAAATTAGTTTAAAGTTTCTTTTGACATGATATATAGTATGAACAGGATTTAGATAACTGAAGACTAGCATCCTGTAAATCTTGTTAATCCTGTCTAAAATTTAATGTAATTCGGTCTTTCTAATTAACTTGAATCAGAATATAATTTCGGCATCTGTTTTGAAATCTGTGTAGACAATATCTCGGTGGTGGCTGCCTGTTAAAAACTGCGGAGCGGTTGTTTTTAACTAGCATTTTTTGTTACTTTTTTATGCAATGAAAAAAAGTAAAAGCAATAAATAAGCTAAAATGATTCAAATTATTTTTTCCTCATTTTGATTTACACCAAACTTGAACTATTAAAGAAAAATAATTATTTCCAAATTAAAAATATATTTTATCTGATTTTATTTTAATTTTTGTAGGCTTTGTGTTACATTTGTTGGGTAAATATTTCCCACAAACCGATTAAGTAAGTTTTAATTAACAAACACTTAATCAATCACAATGACAAACAAAACCTTCCTTTCTATCCTGCTAATGCTATTCCCTTTATTTTTTAATACGACAATTTTGGCGCAATGTAATGATTTAATCATTACAGCTATTTTTGATGGACCTCTTGACGGAGCGCCTAGGGGAATAGAATTATATGCCAAAAGAAACATTTCAGATGTAAGTATTTTTAGTATTGGTTCTGCCACTAATGGAGAGGGTAGCGACGGTGAAGAATTTACCTTACCAAAGCAATCTGTTGATGCGGAGACTTTCCTTTATATAACGAATGGCTCTACCGAATTTCAAGACTTCTTTGGTTTTACACCAGATTTGAATTTAATTCCTACAACAAATAATGCGGTTGGTTTTTTAACGGGAGATGATGCCATTGAATTATTTTGTAATGGGGAGGTAGTAGATATTTTCGGTGTAATTAATCACTCAAAAACTGGACTTGATTGGAATTATCAAGATGGTTGGGGGTATCGTTTAAGTGGTACAGGATCTGATGGAGCAGTTTTTAACAGAAATAATTGGAGCGTAGATAGAAATGCCTTAGATGAGGCGATGACGAATACAAATGCAACAGCACCAGTCCCATTAGGTACTTATGATACCTTTCCCGCCTGTGACAGAATGGTTTTAACGGGTGTTTTTGATGGACCTTTAACAGGAGGTACCCCTAAAGGAATAGAATTATTTGTTTATCGAGATATATCGGATTTAAGCCTTTTCGGTTTTGGGTCAGCTACTAATGGTGGTGGTTCAGATGGAATAGAATTTAATTTTCCGCAACAAGTTGTTCCTGCTAACACCTATTTGTATTTAACTAGCGATTCAGCAACCTTTCACGACTTTTTTGGTTTTGCGCCAAATTTTGAAGATGGTAGCGCAGGCGTAAATGGTGACGATGCAGTAGAATTATTTTGTAAGCAAGGAGAACCAAAAGTAATTGATGTTTTTGGTAACAT
>JAFMDF010000142.1 GCA_017857395.1 Bacteroidota bacterium
GATTTTTCTTGTAAAAAGTTGGGGAACTTTTTAGCCTCGTTTGCACAGCCTAACCTATAGAAAAAAGGCTATGATTGAAAAATAGAAGTATTTGTGTTTTTAATATGTTTTACTTTGTATGGGAATATTATATATACAAAGATAGTTCCTTTGGAAGGAGAACACAATAGGGGTAAGAGAGGAAATTAGTAGGGTCTAGACCCTAATCTTTAATTATGTAATCAATAACAATACCAATTTTTAACTAAACTCTGGAGAGGCTGTGCAATAAAATGGACAAATGGGTATCAGAGGGAAGCTAAATTTTTAATTCCTATGGCTAACCTATAATAAAATAAAATCCGTTGGGAACAAAAATCCGTTGGCAAAACTACTCAACCAAAAAATTCCGAACAAAAACCTCAAATTGATATTGCTCACTATCTCGAGTCAATAAATAGGAATTCCGCAGCCCAAAAGTAACAGGCAACTCATTCCAAAAATTATTATCAAAAATTAATTCTACTCCGACAGAATTGTGATTATCCATTATGTCAGCAGAATCAACTTTTCGCCGGCCATAATCAAAAAATAAGTTGGCACTAATTCGCTTGAAATAAGTAATGCCCCATAAGCCCCAATCGGGATAGGCAAGTGGTAGTTGATAGTCGGCAGATAATTTTAAAAATTCATCATTCGTAATACTGGTAAAACCTCTTGGATATTCAAAAACATCTGAAAATTGATACCTATTTTTGAGCAACTCTCTTTGATAAGCAATACCTAATTTCAAATTATGATTAACGCCAATACCAGGGAAATAGAGCTCGCCGCCTAACCTAATCTGTCGATCTGTTCGAGTATCTGTTGTTTGTTGGTATAGTATATTAAAGGCTTGACCCCATCTTGGTCCAAGATTTTGCAGCGCCGTTCGACGTAGATTAGAAACATTGATACCTATTTGAACTGTCCCAATTGATTTATTTGCTTGGGAGATGTCTCCGAAGGCAACATCACTCAAATACCGCTGAACATACCCACCAAAAGTTCTTAAAGAAGTCCCATAATTGTCTCTAATCCAAGTCAATGGAATACTGACTTGCCCACCGACAGATAATTGGTCAAATTGTTGAATTTTGAAAGAATCTTGTTGGGGAGAAAATGTAGCACTTCGATTAGTCAAACTGGTGAAAACAGTTAATTGCGGATACCATTTCCCATAAGTAGCAGAAGTAACAAAAACAGGTGATTTTTCATTGGTATTATAGCCCCCAATGACATTAAAAGAAAAATCATTTAAATAATTATCAATTTGAATATCCAAAGTTGGTAAACTCAAAGAAGGCGCGAAATTCCAACTATGTAAGCGCATTCCTTTAAAAAAACCTTTATATCGTTTAATTGGATAAGGTGCTGTGGGTACATTTTGTAAAATATCTCCGCCTTCTTCCGCATTATTAATAGCGGCATAATAGGATTGTAAATGAGGTTCTACAATTTCTACCGCCTGTTTTCCTGTTCTAGCTGCTGCTAAATTTTGACTACTTAATTCATACCCCATATCTGTAAACTCACTAAAAACTAAGCTTTGATTATCTGGTGAAAGTGCAGGAAAAAAGCTACCGATTTTTACAGAAGTCAACTGTGCTATTTTTGAGTTTTTAGCAAGACCAAGGCTATAAATATTATCAATCCCGCTAAAGGAAGCCGTAAAATAAATGGTCTTATTTTTTAGGTGTAAATCAGCAATGGTATGATGTGTCCAATTTGTTAATTGAGTAGTTTGGTTATTAATTAAATTATATTTAAAAATGGCCAATTGACTATTTTGTTTGGCGATGTAAATGATGTCTGTGTCATTTTCTGCCCACTTTGGAAAAGAGAGAAAATGGTTACGTGGATTCGGGAGTATTTTTAATAATTGCCCCGTTTTGGCATTTAAAATGACCAAACTGTTTTGCTGTTCTGGCGTAATTTTAACCGTAATGATTCTTCCTTCAGAATGAGAAAAACTAGGAGAAAAATAGCGACTTTCTGTAGTCAATCGAATCTTTTTCGCTGTTTTAAAATCATATAAAACTATGTTGGAATAATTGGTATTATTTCTTCTTGGGTCTTGCTCGTATTCTGTCCAAATCGCTTTCTGCCCAACGACACTTAAATATTTTTCAATATGAAAACCGATATTGGTTAATTTTTTTTCTTGTCCGTCTTTGAGTTGAATCAGCGCATCGGTCTGCTGATAACTAGACTTTAAGCAGATAATACTACCATCTTTTTGTGGAAATGGAAACCGATAGTTCGTAACCGTTTTTTTAGGTGGTATAGCAATGGAATTAGTCGGAATAAGATTCGCTTCTGCCAATTGAGTGGTCCATTTTTCTTTAATATTCCGGTATGTTTCCCGATATAAATCCTTAGTTTTTAAGCCTGAAGCTCTTTTTAAAGCGTTAGAAAAAGGATAAATTAAAGGCTTATACCGAGCGGCATTATCAAAAATTGGTTGCCAAAAATCATTGCCATATTTTGCCCTTCCGTGCATCAACATGGCATAACCTAATCTATAGTGATTGGGCACTAAATCCTTAAAAGAACGATTTCTTGCTTTTTGATAATCATAATTTCTACCATTCAATAAAGTGGCTCGTTGTTCTAAAGTAAAAAAAGGCGCTCGTCCTCGTCCGCCCTTACTCAAAGCCGTTTCCATGATGGTCGCATCTCCTTCCCAAAACCAACCGGGAATACTTGTGCTTGCTGCCAAGCCCCAACCGTTATTTCCTTGTAGAATGGCAAATAATTTGGTTAAACCGACTTTTGCATTGGAAAATTGCAAAGCATGTCGATATTCATGTATGGTTAAAGCATCTAACCAATCAAGCGTACCTAAAAAATTAGCAGATTGTGGAGGGGTTGCAAAAAATTCACTTCTAAAAGGGGCAATTCCTACAAATCCATTCGGAATAGTGGTTTGATTATGGAGGACGATTTCAATCTTTTGACTGAGTTGGCCAATAGAGCGTTTTGAATTTTGCTCCATATAATTTATTAGATTGGCAACCCTAAGTCCTTGTTGGTCAAACCCTTCTGGGAATATGACCCGTACTTTTTTAGTATTTATTTGCTGCCATTGGATGGTAGCAGAATGTGGCCCTAATTGAGCAAAAGAAGGAAGTTGAAGTAATAAACATATAATAATTAAATAATATTTTGATAGATACATACTCGGCTTTACGCTTATAAATGCTAAACAATTGCTTGTTTTTTGTCAATAGTTTCTGACCTTTTTTTAAAGGATTGGACAAAATAGTTGTTTTGTTTATCATTTAATAAATTAGTAACTATATATTTGGGAAATTATTTAAACACAACCCTACTAAATTATGAAATTTGACAACAAAATAGTGCTAATCACAGGTGCCTCCAGAGGTATTGGTCGAGCAACCGCCATTGCTTTTGCAGCAAAAGGCGCAAAAGTAGCCGTTAATTATAGAGTGAATTTAGTTGCAGCGATGGAGACTTTAGCATCACTTTCAGGAACAGGTCATACACTGGTGCAAGGAAATATAGGTAATCCTCAAGATGTAGCAGCAATGGTTTCTGAAGTAACGGAGCATTTTGGAAGAATAGATATTTTGGTGAATTGCGCTGGTATTTTTGAATATCACCCGATTGATAAAGTAGATTATGCGACTTGGCAAGAACAATGGCAGCGAACTATTAACATTAATTTATTAGGTGCTGCTAATATGATGTATTGTGCAGCGCAAGAAATGATAAAGCAGGGCGGGGGGCGCATTGTTAATGTTTCCTCAAGAGGGGCGTTTAGAGGAGAACCATTACAACCAGCTTATGGTGCCAGCAAGGCAGGGATGAATGCGATGGGACAGTCTTTAGCCCAAGCTTTAGCGCCTTATAATATTTTTGTAGGGACCATTGCACCAGGATTTGTGGAGACGGATATGGCAAAGTCAGTTTTAGAAGGTCCTGATGGCGATAGTATTCGGAATCAAAGTCCTGTTGGTAGAGTCGCTAAACCAGAAGAAGTGGCACACGGTATATTATTTTTGGCGAGTGAAGGGGCAGAATTTATGACAGGTGCTATTTTGGATATTAATGGGGCTTCTTATTTACGTTCATAAATGGTTCTACTTAAAGCGGCAGAATAAACCGAAATGTAAAAAATCATAAATCACAGTTCATAAATCATACATCATAAATCTGTCCCGTAAAAACTAGATGGATTTGTGATGTATGATTTAAAATTTATGATTTATGATTTTTTGTCACCTTCTCAAAAATCAGCCGAACTTTATACCAAATGCTGAACAGCTTCCAACTAAGCAACTCTTGACACTACAGAAACTCAACCTTTACCGAATCAAAGTAATATTCCCCTGTCGCTGATAAGTATCTCCATTCTTACAAGTAGTCGTCAAATAATAGCCAAAAACACCAGAAGGCAAAGGTTGTCCATTTCGATTGCCATCCCAACCAATCGTCTGATTATTGCTTTCAAATACTTTGTCTCCCCAGCGATCGTAAATAATAAAAGTCATTTTATCAATAAAATTACCTCTGACAAAAAGCACATCATTTTCTCCGTCACTATTTGGTGTGAAACCACTTGGCACAAAAATGTAAGGAAAATCGCAAATACCTTCTCTAATATTCACCGTTACGCCAGCCGTATTTTGACAATTATTTTCATCGGTTACGGTGACGACATAATCAGTGGTAATGATGGGACTAGCAACGGGATTGTCAATTGAGGAATTATCTAAGCTATTATTTGGCGACCATTCATATACATAAGTTGGTGCACTTGTAACGGATAATTGAGCAGATTCTCCTTCAAAAATGGTTTCAGGTTCGGCGGAAATACTTAATACTGGTAAGGGTAAAATATCTACAAAAATTTCGCCTGTCGCTTTACAACCCGCTTCATTTCCTACGATAAAGGAGAAGGTAGTCGGTTCTTCTGGTTGTACTTCGGGGGTTAAAGTTTCGGCTCCACGGATGATGTCAAATTGAGGTGTCCAATCAATTTTTAAAGTACTCATTGGGTCTAAATTATTAACCACTAAGGCTTTAATTTCATTTTGACAAATCGGCTGAGCTAAATCATAATCTATTAAAACAGGTCTGAAATCTACAAAAATAGTTGCTTCATTTTGGCAACCGTAATTATCAGTAAAAGTAGCGGTGAAGGCTTGCGTATGGTTGATATTGACTAATAATTCTGGTTCAAACCCTAGTGTATCACCATTTTCTCCACGCCAAAATATTTGGTCAGCTTGCTCGCTTTCGGCGAATAAAACGACTTCCATCGTATCACAAACTACAGGTATTTCCAAGACCTCAATATCGATAGTTGGCGCAGGGGCGGTATAAATACTATCCAAAATAGTACATTCAAATTCATTGGAAACGAGAACTTTATATAGTTGATTCGTATTAATTTGTAGGGTTGGATTGGCTGAATTTGCTGTTGTTAATCCCTCAACTGGTGACCAAGTATAGTCGTAATTTTCGTTAAAATCAGGATTTAAAGCAACGGTTTCTCCAAGGCAAGTAATAATAGAATCTATAAAAGTTTCTGTAACTAAAAGTGGTGGAATTTCCATGCTAATGGTATCTTGACAAGCCGCATCATTATCAAGTCTAATAACCAATTGAGCGGATAAATTTTCATTGGTGGCAATTTGAAAAAGCGGTTCTCTTTCTGTCGAAACCTCCCCATTACTAAGCACCCAATTCCAATCTGTAATCCTACCATAAGATGTTTTTGACAAGTCGATTAATTCAAGGGCAGCTATATTATTTTCACAGGACTCTACATTCCATTCAAAATCGGGGACTAAATTAGTTCTTGGTAAATCAATTGATAGGGTCATGGAATCTTTGCAAACATTTTCATCCGCATAACTCAATTGTACGTCATAAATACCTGCCGTTTCGTAAGTATGGAAAATCGTATCTCCCAATTCTAGAGCAATACGACCATCTCCAAAATCATACCCAATAAGCGTAGAGGCATTATTGGGAATAATTTGAACATTTCTAGCATTACAAGCCACTATAAAATCGCCAGTAATAGGAGATAAGGTATCTCGTACCTTTAAATTGATTTCTTGAGTTACCGTACATAGCCCCGTACTATCAGTATAACTTAATTGGAATATAGTGGATTGATTGGGTGTGACAATCGGATTGATGGCATTGGAATCGCTAATATTTGATGTGGGATGCCAACTATAAAGATAGGCGGGAAATGCGGCGGCTGGATTTAAGGCAATGCTTTCTCCTTGACAAATATCTAATCTTTTAGGTAAACCTAAGTCTTCTAATAAATTGATTTGGATGCTTTTTGAGATAGTTATTGGACAAGTGCTATTTCCATTTAAAGTTAAAAATATTTCTATCGCTTGACTATTTTTTAAAATAAAAGTTGGTAAAGAATCAGTAGATAATTTATTAGTTGTGCTACCTTTTAATTCCCAATTGATTGTCTCAATAATACTTTTGGTCGGTACAATTATATCCGTTATTTCTAGAATAGCAGAATCGATACAACCAGCCAATTTGAATTGAAAGTCTGCTGCTTCTATGCTGTTTAATACGCTAACTTCTATAGACCGTTGAATGGGACAATTAGCGGTTGGACTACTAATGGAAACATTTACCTTTGTATTATTTCGTGGAGCGATAGTTGGATTAGAGGCAGTAGGGTCTTTAAATAAGGCTGCAGGTGACCACAAATAAGTATGAGTGGGGTTGAAATTTGGGTTTAAGGCAATAGAATCCCCTCTACAGAAGGAAAGGGTAGACGAAATTTCATCTTGAACAAAATCAAATTGGAGATTATTGACGACTGTTTTTTCACAACCAAAGTCATCAGAAACAGTACCCGTGACTTGAAAATTTTCCCCATTATTAATGATAAATACAGGGTTTTCGTTCTTGAAAATCATTTGATTTCCATTGTTTTCTATCTCCCAAACTAATTTTACTGCGGCTAAATTATAGGCAGGGTTTGGGTTTAATTGGATTCGTACACTATCAGAACATTCTAAAGTATCAATGGTATAATCAAAAGAATTATCAAAATCAATTACCTCGATGAACACATTTTTTCTGAGTTGGCAACTATTACTACTATCTTGAATCCCCACCGCATAGGCTACCGAAGTATCAGGAAAAGCTAGGGGATTAGGGGAAGTTGTATCGCTGAGACCAATTGGAGGAGACCAAGTATAAGACAATTCTGGATTAAAAATTGGATTTAATTCGATAGAATCTCCTGTACAAAGAATTAAAGTATCAAAGACCGATACAGAAAAACTATCGGGGATAATTACGGCGTTTAATTCAATTTCCTTTTCATTGAGACAACCATCCTGTGTAGCAACTTGTAAATGTACCCTCAATATTTGTGAATTAAAAAGGGTGATTTTTGGATTTTGTTCGGTACTAGTTAATTGGTCAATGGCGCCATCAAAAGTCCAAGACCAATCGTTCAGTATTCCTGTAACACTTTTAGATTTGTCCGTAAATTGGAGTACTAAACTATCTGCACAGCCTAATATATTATATTGAAAATCAGGAATTAAAGTGTTTGCTTTAAAAGAAATATTTCGTTGAGTGGAATCTGCACAAACACTATTGGGATTGATAATTAAACGAACGATATAATTCCCCGTATCTGGAAAAGTATAGCTGGGTGTTTTTTGAGTAGAAGTATCTAATACTTGGGACTGACTATTTATAAACTCCCATAAAAAACCATCTGGTTCGCCTTGGGTTTGGTTGATAGGAGAAATGGTTAAATCTTCACATTGTTCTGCTGGTAAATCAAACTCGGCAACTACGTCTTCGCATGGAATAACATTATATTGAAAATCTCTTCGAGTAGTTGACAAAAACTGACCATCTCTATATTCATCAATGCAAATGCCCACTACGAATTGCCCAATTATATTAGGGGTTCCTGTTAAAATACCAGTTTTGGGATTAATGCTTAAGGGCATGCCACCTAAGATATTATCCAAATCATAAGTTGGCGTATTCCAAACAATTTCATTATAAGGCGGCGGAAGTGCGGGTCTTGGCCTTGGATTATCAATAGAAATACCACCATCTAAGGGCGTAGAAAGTCTATAAACCAAAGAATCTCCTTCCCTGTCTGTAGCCGAATTGTCCCAGACTAATTGCCGATTGACACATACAAAAGTGGGCGGTTCTATCTTTTTTATTGGACTATTATTACAACTCAACATAGCTGCTTCCGTCAGCAGAATATCATAGGTTGCACCTGTGTTTAAAGGGTCGATAATGTTTAAAATAGTACTATTTCTACAGCATCTTTGATAAGCTAAATGATAACCTCCTGCTTGGGGCAATAAAGTGATAGTATCTATATAAGTAGTTGTTTCTACACAAATGTTGGGTGGAATTAATAGGCAGGCATCGAATTGACGGATGGAATCTACTGCCCCTAATAATATAGGTAAAGTGTCTATTAAATTGCCTCGTCTATCAAAAATGGCCACATAAGCGGTATCATCCAATGGAGCTTCTCCTAAAAAACAATCTCGATAGACGGTTAAGGAAATTTGATAAGCATTATTGCCTAAGCATTGATAATTCATTTCTCCGCCTATAATATGGGTGGCAAAGGCAGATTGCGTCCCTCCTAAAGCAAAAAGGAGGAATAGCATAGTGTTTCTTAGCAGGGATTTACTCATTTGTCTTTAATCAATTTGTCCGAAATTATTCAAGACTATTTGTCGATTTTTTTTTCTTTCTTTTAGTTGATTCCGCGCCAATTATGACGACTTTCCTTTGTTGGGAAGCCAATGGACTAAATACAGAATTCTTTTTATCATAAGGATTATCACTAACATCTTCAGGTGCTTCGGACTCGCCAAACGGAACTAATTCAATAGTTACTTTACCCTCATCCACATATTTTGCCATTTGCCCACCTGCATAGCTTCTATAGAAATTTAAGATACTACTGATTCTACGCTTGGTTAAGGCTAAATTATAGACTTCACTAGCCAGCGGACTGGCATAAGCATTTACCGTTATTTTAATATCTCGACCAAATTTTAGTCGTCTAAGGGTGGAATTAGTAAAGTCTAGAAAGGTCGTATAATTGGTATCTAATTGTACATCGAAAAAATCGGCTATTTGTGCTTCTCTAGCCAGTTTTTCATATCCAGTTGTACCTTTTGCATATTCTTTTTGAAATTCCTCCTTTCTTTTTTTGTAAACGATTATGGCCTCGGATAAAGAAATATCAGTGGTTGTATCCGTCGAATTTGGAAGTGGTAAATTATTATCAAAATATAAGGCAAATGGATTGGACAGACGGATTCTTCTTTCTATTGCGGATAATGGTAAGATAATTTGTTTGGTTAAAATATTGGTTTTACTATCCCATGTATTAGTGTTAAACAAAACTACAGCATCATCATAATCTTCTTTTTGCGCAACTATTTTATAAGTTTGATTGGATAATAATGGGAAGAAATGGCTACTATCAACTGGGGCATAAAGTAGGGCTACCTCGGTTTCTTTATCCTTATCAACTATAAAAAGTTTGACATCAACCCCTGAAGTAGCTACGGGTGGTTCATCTGTAAAAGTTAATACGTTCAATTTTAGCGGTTGCAAATAAACTTTTTCGACGACTAAATCATCTTGAATAGGCCCTTTGGTATCAAATTCATAACTGGTGGGGAAATAATTTTCTTTTTCAGCAACAATTCGATATTTTTTATTTTTGTTAATTCTAAAGAAATGACGATTGCCTACTGGTTCAATTTTATAGGGTCTGACTTGTTCGGCATCTTCAAAAACTTCATAAAGGGTTACGGTAACATCAGATAGTTCCGTTTCCCCATTATCTGACCTTAAATAAGTCAACACATTTAAATCTAGTAAATAAGAGTTAAATTCTGCTTTAAAAATATCATAACAACAGGCAGATATTTGTTTATCCAAAAAACGAGTGCCTTCCCGATTAGAGGCAAAATACCCTTCACTTCCAAGCTTATTTAACACAAAATCTACGTCATTATAACTGCTATTTAAAGGGAATCCAGTATGGGTAATAGGTGACCAAGTTTTATCCTGCAAAGCTGACTTATACACATCGTGCCCGCCTAAACTAATTTGACCATTAGAGCTGAAATATAAGGTTTGCGTATAATTATGAAAAAATGGAGACATTTCATCCTTATCGGTATTTAAAGCCTTGATATTCTGTGGATTAATGGTTTGCCCCCTTTCATCTAAGTAAGTCATCCACAAATCTGTCCCGCCTTGTCCCCCTTGCCTATCGGATACAAAAAACAACACTTCTTGACCTGATTTTTCATCATAACCGACAGCAGGTTGTGTTGTAGTAGTGCCTTCTTGATTAATTGTTGGTGGTAATTTTAGGGCTGGTCCCCAATTATTTTGGTCAACCTTTTTTCTAGTATACAGGTCACATTGAATTTTGCTGCCATCTTCATAATGACAAACACTAAAAAATAATTGATTGCCTGCTTTATTAAAAGTGATATGTGCAGCGTGTGCTTCTTCATCCGATAGTCCTAAATCAAAAGCTTCCGCAGGCCCATCACCTTCTTGATATTGTAGTATTTTAGAATATTTTTTATTACTTTTTTTCTTTTTATTTTGGGCAACAAATCGGAGAGAAGAGAATAATAATTTGTCTTGATAAGAATAGGGCGAAAAATCGGAAAAATCAGTATTTATTGCTGAACCTAATTGTTGAATCTCTAAATCTTTATCAAAAATCTTAGTTAAATCTATTGCCCATGTACAAGCTTGAATCTGTGCTTTGACTTCCTGATGAAGCTTAGCGGTCGTATCGGGGATAATCACTAAATAGTCATTAAATCCTTTAATTGCTCGGGTATATTTTCCTTGCATTTTTAAGACCATGGCTAAACCGTAAGTACTTTCTGCATAATGCTCTGCCTGTTCGTTCTCTAGTACTTTATTATAATTCTTTTCTGCTAATTCAAAGGCATTAAAAAATTTGGCTGCTTCGGCTTGTAGAAAAAATAGGTCAAATTTGGCACTATCAATTTTTTGCATCGTGTCTAAATAGAACAATGCAAGGTCGTAATCTTGTTTATCAAAGGCTTTTTTGGCTTCTTTTTTATACTGGTTCCATGTTTGCCCATAGCTGCAAAAGGCAACTAAGACAAAGCTGATGATTAGTAAAATTTGTTTTTTCATAGTCAATTGTTTATAACTTATTCATAGATTGATGTTTTTTTGGAGGTCTGACTTCTGACCTCTCCTAATCATTACTAAAAAAGCGGGCAAATTTTTCTTGAAGCCGCTCTAGGTTTAGTGATGGTATAAATAGCTACAAATTCAGGACCGCCATTGTTACCAGTAGCCGTAGCAAATGGTGACGTATTAATATCGTAATTGAAACCAAATCGCCACTGATGATATAATAAACCAACATAAGGTAATATGGCATCACCTGTTCTTAAATGACCACCAAAATCTATTGCTAATTCTTTTGTAGCGGTAGTTTTTAGATGAATACGAAGAGCGATACCGACTACTATTTCTTGATATTGCTCCTGTGTTCTATATAATCCATTGGCTAATAAATCAAAATTTTGCGCAATTTTTAACACGCCCATCAAATAATAATCTCGTCGAATGGGTATATCAATAGTGCTATTACTATAAAAATTTTGTGAAGGTGTATTGAGGTGATGCAATCCAAGTCCAATATCTAATTTAGACCGCATATCATCATGTTGGAGATGTAAATTGAAACCTACGCCTGCATCAAAAAAAGTAGTATTGGTATTGGTGAATTTTTCACTGGGCGTAATAGTTGGGTCAAAAAACTCTCCATTGAATTGATTATCAAAGGTAAGGTCTTGTAATTTAAAGGAACGATGTCCTAGACCTATTTTTCCGCCAACACTGGCAAAAACGCCTTTTCCTAGTTGTTGGATGAAAGATAACATCCCACTAAAATCTGTCAATGACCAATCTCCATCTCCAGCTTCGTCGTTATTGAACTGTAAGCCAAGACCAAAATAACCATTATTCATGCCCGAAGGCACCCATTTGGTATCCATCGCCCCCGAAAAGGTCGTATAGCCAACAGGCACAGAAGCCCATTGACTTTTATAAGCGCCGAAGATTCTAGTATCCTCCTTGGTTACCCCTGCTAATGCTGGGTTTATATCAATAGGCGTGTTGAAATATTGAGAGAAGTGTATATCTTGTGATTGGAGGGAAGTCCAACAAAGTAGCAGTAGAAAACTGCCAAGGTAGCATAATGTATAATTCTTTTTCAAAGCCGCACAAATTTTCTTAGGTAATTTCAAGTGTTGTCGATTATTCAACCAAAACACAACCTATAGGGGGAGGTATTTAGGGTAGAAAAATCTTTGCGTTGGCTCAAGAATGTTTGTTTCGTTGTTATATTTTTAGTAAAAGAAGTATAATAAATGTTAGAAAACGGAGTATTTAATTTAAATACCTAAGATTCTAAACAGACTATAATTCTTTTTCCTTGCGTTTGTACGATACTTAGATTAAAAAGTTATATGGTTAATGTCTTTTAAATGAATGAATTAACTATAGTTATTATTTTTAATTTGGAAAAAGAGGACTTAGGTCATCTTTTTAAGGAAACATATCATCTTTTTTATGGGCCTATATCATTTTTTTTCGAGTGACCAATTCCTAGTTTTAACGTATTTTTTTGATAAATTCACACCGATAAATTATGAAAAAAATGATACAATTAATAGGCATTGAAAATAGTGCTTTTCGCTCCATCAGCGCGCACTTATTAGCTCTTACGGAGCATAAAAAAAAGATATTCAAATTAAAGAAATTGTGGAAGTAGACAAAATTGTTGCTTTTAACTTGAAGGCTATTCCCGCTATTGTTATCAATGGCGAGGTGATTTATCAACAAAATGGAAAAAAATAGCAGCGTCAGATTTAGCAATATTAATCACACCTTATCTGTAAATTGCCTCTATTCGTAGAAATTGCTCTTCGTTAATAAGGAGTTTCCCTACAGAATGTTTAGTTTTGGCTTTTCCTAACTTGGTGAAACGAGTAGCCAAATAAATGCGTTTCTTTGCTCATTTCTGTAAAAAACAACCTTAATTGATGCGTGATAAAGCAATTATTGCCGATAAAAAACAATTATCTAGCTTTTTAATTCCTATTTCATTAAGTAGAAAAGCCTTAGAAAAGACCTTAAATGAAAAAATAGAAGGGCCTCTTTTTGATGATAAAATAACAGAAGGTAGTTTGCAAATTATCGTTAAGAAAGTAGATGCTATTCAGCTCCATGTTCGAGATACCGCTATTTTATACCGTGTGCCACTCCATATTTTAATCAAGAAGGAATTATTTCTAACCGACTTAGAAGCGGAAGGAGACATTGCCTTAGATTTCCAAACTGACTATTCTTTGAATTCAGATTGGACTATTACCACTTTAACAAAATTGTCTAACTACAAATGGATTAAAGAACCTCAGGCAAAAGTATTGGGACTAAAAGTACCTGTTAAAGCCGTGGCAAATAGTATTCTTAGTTTTATGTCCAAAAAATTAACGGATGCAATAGATAAACAGGTAAATGAAAGCCTTGCCTTAAAACAAATGGCTTCCCAAGCGTGGCATTTATTACAGAAACCGATTTTAGTTTTTGAACAATATGACACTAAATTCAAATTTACGCCGACGGATTTAGCTATTGCTCCTTTTCATACGAAAAAAGATACGATTAAGACGACCCTTTTTGTTCAAGGGTTTACTCAAGTAGGAATAGGCGAACAAACCAATTTTTCTAAAGATACGCCCTTATTGCCGCTTAACTTACAAAAAAATAGTTCCAATCAGCAATTGACCATCAATGTCATTGCTAATGTGCCTTTTGCAGAACTGGAAAAGATAGCCCTTAAAAATTTTAAAGGGGCCGAATATGGATTTGGTAAAAAGAAGATGATTATTGAGGACCTTAAATTAGAAAAAGCCGAAGATTTTATAATTATTCAAGTTCGTATCAGTGGGGATTTTACTGGTTGGCTTTCTCTAAAAGGCATTCCTACCTATAATCAACAAAAAAATCA
Source organism: Bacteroidota bacterium (assembly GCA_017857395.1). GTDB lineage: Bacteria > Bacteroidota > Bacteroidia > Chitinophagales > Saprospiraceae > JAFMDF01. Next base: position 14,129 of record JAFMDF010000142.1, read on the forward strand.
ATTAGAAATTAAGGATATTGAATTCAGTTTAGATACTAAAAACTTTTTATTAGACTCGGCTAAATGGTTACTGAGCGGTTTCTTGATTAATAAATTAGAAGGTAGTCTGGTTTACGCCTTGACGGAAGATTTGACGATGCTACAAACTCAACTACAAATGCAAATTGCTAATTATAAAATCCAAGAAGGTGCCTTTTTAAAAGGGAAGATTGCTCAAATAAAAGTTAAGCAAGCTCAATTTGATAAAGATGCCTTGAAGCTTGGAGTGCAGTTTGATGGTGCGGTTGAGATTGTTATTGATTCGATTCCCGAATAGCCACGGATGGGATATAGCTTAGGCGACCTTAATCCCCATCAAATCATCCACCATCCACAACATATTCAAATCTGCATCATAATCCGCACTAAAAACAAAAGACTTACCCGCTAAAATATATTTATAAATCCACCAATCAGTAGGAGGCGTAGGTACTTTTAGTAAATCTTCAATAGTAATCCACTCTAAAATACCTTCATCACAAAAAGGAGCAGGTTGATAAGGGATTTCTGCTAAATAAATATAGCTAATCCAATTATATTTAACAGGAGAAGTTTCGGTTAAAATACCACAAAATTTAGCTTTGCCCAGCTGAATGCCCGTTTCTTCAAAAGTCTCTCTTAATACAGTTTGATAAGGACTTTCATGCGGTTCTGATTTTCCACCAACAGGGACATATTTACCCCTATTAGGTTCATTAGCTCGTTTTAGTAATAAGAACTGGTTCTTATGTTTTAAGACACACATGGAGGCAATTTTTTTAATGCCGTAAGGAATTTTTTGCATGCTTTGAGATTGTTGAAAAATAATAAATACGAATAATCCTTGAATCTATAAAAAGCCTATTATCTTTGGCTGAATTTAAAGGATAAAGGTACTAATTTACGGTCGTTAAAGCATTTTTTTATAGGATTTTTAAGGTCATTAAATTAAGGAATTCTATACTTTATAAAAATTATTTATGTTTAAAATATTAAAAATTAGCTATTGTATTGGTTTTGTCTTTGTTTTGAGTTTATTGACGGCTTGTCATTCTAATAATGGAGAAATGCCTGCATCTTACTATGAGTTTCCGATAGATTCGACGGTGCAAATTATTCAAACCCTACCATCAGAGGTGAATGAAAGCTCAGGAATCATCTATTGGGAAGATAAAATTTGGACACATAACGATAGTGGCGATGACCCTAATATTTACGAGTTAGCAGTTGAATCTGGGGAAGTTTCGCGCACGGTTACTTTTAAGGATGCTACTGCAAGAGATTGGGAAGATATGACCCAAGATAGTCAATATATCTATGTCAGTGACTTAGGGAATAATGCAGGAAAACGGAGAGATTTAGCGATTTATAAAACGGAAAAGTCAGCTATAATCGCAGGACAAAATGAAGTAACTTGGTCTAAATTGGACATTACTTACCCTGATAGGACCGATTACAAACCACCTGCTTATAAGCATAATTTTGATTGTGAGGCTCTCCTAGCTTTTGAGGATAGCCTGTATATTTTTTCTAAAAATCATTTAGACAAACATTGTCGATTTTATAGTCTTGCGAATGACTTGCCAACACAAGAGATACAGTTAAAAAACCGTTTTAACACCAAAGGAATGATTACGGGGGCGGCAGCGAATAAAGAGAAAGGAATTATAGCTTTATTAGGATATAATTTAGATCCAAACGTAGGCAATTTCGGCGCTTTTGTTTGGCTATTTTGGGACTATCCGAATCGGGAATTTTTTAGTGGAAAAAGCAAAAGAATTAATATGCCTTTTATCGCACAAGCAGAAGGGATTAGTTATTGGAAAAATGGACAATTTATCATTAGTACCGAACAAACTAGAATGATGAAAGGTAAGTTAATGGTTTTTGATGCTGCTAAATGGATGGAGGCAGTAGGCAGTAGGCAGTAGGGTTTTGTCTCATAGCCTCATCAATCTCATAAACCTCATAACCTCATAATGACCCGCAAGCAATTTTTCCTATTTATTGGTCCAGCTATCTTTTTTATCCTATTGTTTCTAGGAACGCCAGCAGGCATTCCAGAACCAGCGTATTTGGTGTTGATTAGTACGATATGGATTGCTATTTGGTGGGTAACAGAGGCGGTGCCTATTCCGATGGCTTCTTTGTTGCCGATGATTTTATATCCACTGATGGGCATTATGTCCATGAATGAGGTAGTGGCACCTTTTGCGAAGCCAATTATCTTTTTATTTGTGGGTGGTTTTATCTTGGCATTAGCGATGGAAAAATGGAATTTACACCGAAGAATTGCCTTAACCATTATTTCAAAAGTAGGCACTAATTTAGAACAAATATTAGGCGGATTTATCATTGCGACAGGTTTTTTGTCTATGTGGATTTCCAATACGGCGACGACAATGATGATGATTCCAATTGCTTTTTCTATTATTCAGCAATTTGATAATTTAGAAAAAAGTCAGGAGGATAAAATTAAAGATTTTGGGAAAGCGTTAATGTTGGCTATAGCTTATTCCGCTTCTATTGGAGGAATGGCAACTTTGGTTGGCACACCAACTAATTTAATTTTTGCGGAAGCAGTCAAAGAATTTTATGGAAAAGAAATTCCTTTTGACCAATGGTTTCTATTTGGTTTACCGATTTCGTTGATTTTATTAACGACTTGCTGGTGGCATATTAGTCGCAATAAATTTAAATTACATCAAGTTCAAATTACAGGAAATGAGGGAATCATAAAAAAACAACTCCTTGCTTTAGGGAAGATGTCTAAAGAAGAGAAACGGGTGTTAATTATCTTTTGCACCGTGGCAATTGCTTGGATTAGTCGCCGCTATTTAATCAATCCTTTTTTGCCTGCATTAAATGATACGCATATTGCCTTAATTGGCGCGTTGGCATTATTTATGATTCCTGCGCCCAATCAAAAAGGGCAGCAATTAATGGATTGGGGAACCGCCTTAAAATTGCCTTGGGGTATTTTATTATTATTTGGAGGCGCTTTTGCCGTAGCAGCAGGATTTGAGAAATCAGGTTTAACGACTTGGCTAGGAGAACAATTGACGCTGCTCAATTTTGTGCCTTATTGGGTTATTTTGTTAGTGATTGTAACGGGCGTAAATTTTTTGACCGAGATTACTCAAAATATGGCGACTTGTACCTTAATGATGCCTGTTTTGGCTGGTTTGGCGATTGCCATTAATGTCCATCCTTATGGATTGATGGTGGCGACTTGTATTGCGGCTTCTTGTGCTTTCATGTTGCCTTTTGCGACTGCACCGAATGCCATTATTTTTGGTTCTGGGCTCTTAGAAATTAAAGATATGATTCGGGTTGGGTTTTTATTAAATATTTTTTCTATTATTATCATTGTGTTATTTACTTATTTTCTAATGCCTTTAATATGGGGAATAGATTTAACGGCGTTTCCTGAATGGGCGAGGTGAAAATGATGAACGATGAATGATGAATGATGAACGATGAAATTTACACTAATATAGATGCAACTTTTAAGTAATATTTGCACTATATTCCAGTAACTTTCTGTTACTGGAATATTTTAAAACGATAGCTGATAAACTCATTTCTTTACAGGAATATTTTGAGGAAATTGCTTCTAAATCCTCCAGTAACGGGAAGTTACTAGAGGATAGATACCAAACCCACACAACCCGACAAGATGAAAAATAAATTAATCCTACTATGTTTTTTGATTCCTTTATTCACCAATTGTAATAAAAGCAAAAATAAATTTGTAGAAAAAGATTTAGAAGTATACGTTGACCGTTTTTTTGCGGAAGCGGAGTTGAGGGGAATAGAGGTGACTGATGAGGATTTAGAAGTTGTTTTTAGAGATTTATCGGATGAAGGGGTATGTGGTTTAGGTCATTTTAGATTTGAAGGAACAGATTTACGAAAGGTAGAAATAAATCCAGATTTCTTTTGCTGGGGATTTCATGAGGATTTAGGCAGAGAAAGCTTGGTTTTTCACGAATTAGGACATGCAATTTTAAGGCGAACGCATGTGAATATTAGTTTACCAAATGGCTCACCAGGAACGATGATGTGTGATGGAAATACGTGCAATATTTTTAAATTTTACGATAAATATACTCAAGGAAAACGAACTTATTACCTCGATAAATTATTTAGAGTCTCGACTGGTATCCCTGATTGGGGAAGAATTAAACGAAAAGCGACGCCTTTTTTTGAAGAAAAGGTAGAATCCGATACGCCAATGGGACAATTAGAGTTTTCAGACTTGAAAATCACCACTAATTTCACCCAAACAATTACCACCAATCCCATTTCTCAAACTAAAAATATTCAATTAACCGTTAAGGAAAAAATCCCTAATGGGGCAACAGGAAGCTGGGTCATTAGACTGGATAATCCAACCATTGAAGAAGGGCTAGGTTTAAAATTACGAGCAAATATAGCGACCGAAAACATGGAAGGAGAAGGCGTAGCTATGCTTATTAGAACCTTATCTGGTCAACTAGATGCTTTGGATATTTCAGCAGCAGCGACCAGTCGAAACACAACGAGTATTACTGGAGATTTAGTAGCGAAAAAGTATGAAATTGACCTTGATTATTACCCCAGTGACGTTCGGCAAATAGCCTTGATTTTTCAAATTTTACCCAATACTTCTGGGACTGTTTATTTGGATGATATTCAATTGGATGTGATGGAGGTGGTGAAGTAAGAACTATATAATTTTTTATCACAGAGGGATGAACTCCATGTTCTTCGGCTCTCTGTGGTCTCTAAATGATAAAAAATTAAACTAATCTATTTTTTCCTAGCACAAAGTTAGACTACATTTTTTATTTTCCCTTTTACTCATTTTATATACATCTCCATTTTTTTCCTATTTTCGCAGTTCTTTCTTAATACAAATAATAACCATGCGAATTAAATTAGTCATACTAATATTAGGGCTTGCCTTAAATTTTAACCTTTTTGGACAAGATAAAAAGAAAAAGGAATGGACGGTTAGCGACCCTCCAGGCGAAGGATGGAATTGGAAAAATGTCAATTTTACCACAGAAGAAGGTACTTGGATGGGATTGGATGTCAGTCCCGATGGGAAAACCATTGTCTTTGATATGTTGGGCGATATTTACACGATGCCCATTGCTGGTGGAAAAGCGAAAGCGATTCGACAAAATATAGCTTGGGAATTACAACCGAGATTTAGCCCAGATGGTAAAAAAATCTTATTTACCTCTGACCACGGAGGAGGGGATAATATTTGGACGATGGATGTCAATGGAGAGAATGCCAAACAAATTACCAAAGAGAAATTTCGTTTGTTAAATAATGGTGCTTGGACACCTGATGGCAATTATATTATTGCTAGAAAACACTTTACTTCGGGTCGTTCTTTAGGAGCAGGGGAGTTGTGGATGTACCATATTACAGGCGGAAGTGGGATTCAATTAACTAAAAAGAAAAATGACCAGCAGGATGTCAATGAACCCGTCGTTTCTCCTGATGGGCGATATATTTATTACAGTGAAGACATGTATCCAGGTGGTTTTTTCCAATATAATAAGGACCCAAATAGTCAGATTTATGTGATTAAACGATATGATCGAGAGAAAGGAGCATCTAAGGTAATTATTCGAGGCCCAGGTGGGGCTTTTAGACCACAGTTGTCTAATGATGGCAAGAAATTAGCTTTCTTAAAAAGAGTCCGTACTAAAACAGTTTTGTACATCCATGATTTAGAAACAGGGCAAGAATTTCCATTATTTGATAAATTGAGTAAAGACCAACAAGAAGCTTGGGCTATTTTTGGCGTTTATACTGGATTTGATTGGACGCCTAATGACCAAGATATCATTATTCAAGGTTTAGGAAAAATTTGGCGAGTACCCGTGGCAATTGCTAAAGGGGCAAAAATAGCCCCAACACCCATTCCGTTCTCTGTGGATGTAAAAACTAAAGTAGCGGAAACGGTGCGTTTTAAAAATGATGCCTACGAAGATAAAATGCTAGTCAAAGCGATTAGAAATGCGGTAACCGCACCAAATGGCAGATATATTATCTTTAACGCTTTAGGTCAATTATGGAAAAAAGACTTGCCGAATGGTACACCTGAAAAATTGATGCAGACGAATGCTAGACAAAGAGGCACTTTAGGCGAAACGGCTTTTCAATCAGAACCTGCCTTTTCTCCCGACGGAAATTCTATTGCCTATGTCACTTGGGAAGACGAAGCGATGGGAACGGTACGCATTTATAATTTACAAAATAAAATCAGTAAAACACTGACCACAGCAAAAGGAATTTATCGGACACCTGCCTTTTCTCCTGATGGTAAAATGATTGTCTTTAGAAAAGATGGCGGAAATAGTCATCAAGGATTTGTGCATTGCAAAGAACCGGGGATATACACGGTGCCATCGGATGGAAGTGCAGCTCCTAAATTTGTGACCCCACAAGGAGAATATCCAATTTTTAATACAAAAGGCGACCGTATTTTTTACCAAGCTGGTGGGTATATCTTTGGTAGTTTAACAAAGAGTATGCAAAGCGTCAATTTAAACGGAAAGGATAAAATTGAGCATTTTGATGGGAAATATACGCAGCGGTATATTATTAGCCCTGATAATCAATGGGTGGCTTGGTCCGAATTATTTAAAGTATACATTGCGCCTTTTCCTAAAACGGGTAAAAAAGTAGGCTTGACTTCTAAGACGAAAGTGGTGCCTGTAGCGCAAGTGGCGAGAGATGCGGGAATTAATATTCATTGGACGCCAGACAGCAAAAAATTATGTTGGACGTTAGGCGAGGAATATTTTTCAGATAATTTAACCGAAAGGTTTAAATTTTTAGGCGGTGATTTAGATAAATTACCACCAATGGATTCTGTTGGGATTAAAATTAATTTAAAAGTAGATAGTGATAAACCTAACGGCTTAATCGCTTTAACGAATGCCCGAATCATTACAATGGAAGGGGAGGAGGTGATAGAAAATGGAGGCATCTTGATTGATGGGAATAAAATAGTGGCTGTTAGCGCAACTATTGATATTCCAGCAGGGACAAAAGTGATTGATTGTACAGGCAAAACGATTATGCCCGGTATCATGGATGTGCATGCACATAGTGGTAATTTTCGCTATGGTTTAAACCCACAAAAACAATGGGAATATTATGCGAATTTAGCTTATGGTGTTACGACCTCACATGACCCGTCTGTGAATACAGAAATGGCTTTTTCTAATGCCGAATTAATCAAAGCTGGACGAATGGTTGGCCCTAGATTATTTAGTACAGGAACAATTATTTATGGGGCTGATGGTGATTTTAAAGCGGTCATTAATAGCTTAGAAGATGCTAAGTCTGCACTAAGAAGAACGAAAGCGTTTGGGGCTTTTTCTGTCAAAAGTTATAACCAACCTCGTCGAAATCAACGTCAACAAGTCATGGCAGCTGCCAGAGAATTAGGCATTTTAGTCGTACCAGAAGGTGGTTCGTTTTTCCAGCATAATTTAAGTATGGTCATGGACGGACATACAGGTGTAGAACATAATATTCCAGTTGTACCATTATACAAGGATGTAACCACTTTTTGGGCAGCCACCAAAGCGCATAATACCCCAACTTTAGTGGTTAATTATGCGAGTATTACAGGGGAATATTATTGGTATCAAACCACCAATGTTTGGGAAAAAGAGCGTTTATTGGCATTTACCCCAAGAAATATGATTGATAGTCGTGCGAGACATCGAACGATGGTACCAATGGAAGAATATGAAAATGGACATATTTTAACGGCTAAGAGTTTGAAAAAATTAGCAGATAAAGGCGTGAAAATTAACTTGGGTGCACACGGTCAATTACAAGGTTTAGGCGCACACTGGGAATTATGGATGTTGCAGCAAGGTGGCATGTCGAATATGGAAGCTTTAAAATGTGCGACCATTAATGGGGCAGAATACTTAGGGATGTCACATCAATTGGGTTCTATTAAAACAGGCAAATTAGCAGATTTAATTGTTTTGGATAAAAACCCTTTAGATAACATTCAAAATTCAGAATCTGTTAAATATACGATGCTGAATGGTCGATTATACGATGCAGCGACGATGAATGAAATCGGGAATTATGATAATAAACGGACTAAATTTTATTTTGAACAGCCTGGTAGTGGCAATGGATTTCCTTATTATCTAGAGACAAATAGCCACATGCGCCCGCAGTGTTGTATGCGGAATTAGGAAGCGGAGAGTTGATACTTTTTATTTATTAGAGCTTCCAGAACTCCAAGTTCTGGAAGCTCTTTTCTTGCGATTTTTTTTAGAATAAATATGGGTGATGTATTAAAATAGTTGACAGGTGCACGTTGATGGTGGGGGATACTTTGAAAAGCTATTGACACCCCACATCTTTTTAGAAGAGCAGTTCTTTGACATATAAGACATC
>JAFMDF010000518.1 GCA_017857395.1 Bacteroidota bacterium
CAGTAACTGGCGGCGGAGGTGGTCCATGTGATAACCAAGGCGGTGATTCAGATGGCGATGGCGTATGTGACAATCAAGATAATTGTGATTTTACAGCAAATCCAGACCAAGCGGATAATGATGGAGATGGTATCGGAAATGCATGTGATGATACACCAAATGGACCATGTGGCAGTCAAGGTGGTGATTCAGATGGTGATGGTGTATGTGATAATCAAGATAATTGCCGAACGACACCAAACCCAGACCAAGCGGATAATGATAACGATGGTATCGGAAACGTTTGTGATGATACGCCAAACGGAGAGCCAACTGTTTGTGCTGACCGAACGGTAAGCAATACCAATTTATGTAGTGGGCCTAATGAAGGAACAAGATATGGCGGTTATTTATTATTGGACAGAACTGGAGATAGTCATTATATTAGCAATAATCATTATGATTTCCAGAATGGAAAATTTGTAGAATATACAGATGGGACTGCTAGATTGACGGGAAGATGGGTGAATAGAGGTCGGTCTGGTGTTAAATTTGATGTGGATATTCATTTTTCTGGTCGAACCAATAACCAGGCTGGTAAAAATCATAATTGTTTGAATGTAGATAAGAGTAAATTTTATTTTTATACGACCACAAGTGGTACCTTAACAGGTCGAGATAAAATGGCTGGTGCTAGATTAAACGTTTCAAGAATTTCTGATGCATTTCAAGTTGGAGTAGGGGCAAATATAACCCATAATCAGAAGACCTTTGGAGCAAGTGGCTGGTTGAGTGTTAATATAGAGCATCAACCAACTACAGGTATTAATATTTATTTGAGTAGTGGCAATAGCGGGCAAAATGGAGATATTAATATTAATCTTTCTGGAGATGCTACTGCTTGTGTAGGTGCTGGAAATAGAAATAGCAACCTTTTGTTTACTGCTTTTGAAGCACAGCGACAAGTAGCATTACAATGGGCAACCAATTCTACTTATCGAAATGACTACTATGTGATTGAAAAATCAACAGATGGAGAAAATTTCGAAGCATTGACAAAAGTATATAATGAAGTATTTGGTTTGGATATGGAGTCATTTACCCAATTAGATTTAACTCCACAATTAGGAGAGAATTACTATCGATTGAAAGAGGTTTATCTAGATGGTTCTTTTGAATACACCGCTACTGAATTGATTAACTTTAATATTGATTTAGAAGCATTAGAAGTGTATCCAAATCCTGTTAATAAAGAATTATTTATTAACATGAAGCAATTTGTTGGCAAGCAGGCACATATTTTGCTTATGAACCAATATGGTCAATTAATTCAAGAAGTAACGCTTGATGAAATTAATGAAGCACCAGTTCGGATGGAAGTTGGCAATATACCTAACGGTATTTATTTGTTGACTATTCAACCAGGCGGTGGTTTAAGAAGTGTTACTAAGAAATTGGTAGTTGGCAAGATGTACTAAAAATAGTAAAAAATAATAGGGATCTGAATACCTAAATGAGTGTAAGGTATTTAGATTCATATTTTATTTTACGACAAATTGCAATAAAGACTAAATTTATTGATTTATGTTTTTAGCTAGGGCTATTTTTAAAAATAACTCGGCTAAATTATTGATAATCAATAATTAAAGAAAAGTTTGAGGCTAAAAAGCTTTGAACTTAAACGTAGTTTCAAGGCCTCCATTCCTTTGGGTTTGGAGGCTTTTTTATGCTTTTTTTTAAAAAAAACTGGCATTGTTATAATAATTCCTATACATTTGAATTTCTAAATCATTCCTCCCCTTATATATTTTAATAATTTCTATCGTATTAAGCAGAGCAAAACTATGAACAACTTGGATTTACCTTTCCATTTGTTTTCTCTCCTTTAAAATTTCCTACTTAAACCTACTAGCAATCTTATAATTGCTGTAAATTATTTATTGGCTGTCTAAAAATATCCTTGAATATATATTCGAGTCTATCAACAAATACATTTATTTGTTACGGGAGAATTTATGTTCTCTAACACAAAAGACAGTTACCATTCCATCCTACTTTTACCTACTTCATTATCAAAGATTTTGCAAATCGTTTGGTGACTTTATCTATTGTTATTGTGCAATAGATATTCCAATAGTTGTCCCCTCCACCAATACCTCCTCGATTTTCCCCCTGTTGTCCATAAAGCAAAAAATCCACCGCCCAATCTATACTATTTTACTAACTAAAATTATGAACAATGAATCATTTTTACCGTGTTGTAACATTTTTATTATGTTTCATGGTATTCAATTCGTGGGCCGAAACGCCACTACTAATTGAAGCAGACCTTTTTACAACTTGTGCTGATCGTACAGCTAGCAATACGACTAGATGTATGAATGATGACTATTTGAATACTCAATATGGAGGATATATCCTTCTAAGGGGATTAGAAAATCATTACAAACTAGAAAATGGCCGATTTCAAGAATTTTTAGATGGGACTGCTCAATTAACAGGGCGATGGGTGAATATTGAGAGAAGCGATGTTAAATTTGATGTGGATATTAAATTTTCTGGTCGTACGCTTACGGCGCCTAATGACCCTAAATCGCATTTATGTCTGAATGCTAATTCTGACAACTTTTATTATTACACCCAGACTTCTGGTACTTTAAAAGGGAGAGATAAAACTGCTGGTGCAAGAATAGCTGTAACTAGAGTGGGAGAAGCCTTCCAAGTTGGAGTAGGGGCAAATATTACCAATAAAGAACTTAATTTCGGAGCAAGTGGATGGTTAGCAATGACCATAACTGCTCAACCAACAACGGGTTTTTATTTGGAATTGCAAACAAGTTCAGCAGGCGGAAATGGCGATATAAATATTAATTTAGATGGCGACCCATCAGCTTGTTTTGGTAGTGAAATTACCTTGAACTGTCCCGTAGATTTGACTACTGTTGCTCAATTAGGCGCAAATGGTAAAGTGGTAACTTGGACACCTCCAGTAGCCACTACCACTTGTATGATAGGAAATGGCTCAACTTGTTCTGCTACTAATTTAAGTGGATTTGAATATTTAGGAGAATTTAATGGTAGCAGATATTATTGCTCTGATGAAAATAATCATACTTGGTTACAAGCAAGAGATAAAGCGATTGCAGCAGGAGGAACGTTAGCAGTTGTCTGTAGTCAAGCAGAGAATGATTTTTTACAAAATGGATTATTAGCAGATTATGCATGGATAGGTTTTTCTGATTATGTTTCAGAAGGTAATTTTAAGTGGGTAACAGGAGATGATTGTGGATATACCAATTGGAGTAGAGGAGAACCGAATAATAGTGATGGAAATGAAGATTTTACTAGATTATTAAAATCAACAGGAAAATGGACAGATAGAAGTCCAAGTTTCAAGGCTGAATATATCATGGAAATTCCATGCCAAGGTAGTATGGAACCAGGTAATGTGGTAACGACCCAAGTAGCAGGCCCAGCGCCTGGTAGTGTTTTCCCAATTGGAATGACTGAAGTAAAATATGAAGCAATTGATGAATGTGGCAATATGGAAATGTGTTCTTTTAAAGTAACAGTAGAAGAACCAGTAGACCCATGTGCGGGTAATGGTTCACCAATGGCCTCTGTGGATGGGCGAGACCCAGATTGTGGTCAAAATAATGGAAAGATTAGATTTATTTTTAATGATAATCCAAGCAGAACGAATATTGAATTTAGTCTAGATGGTGGGCAAACTTATCCATTAAATGTATCAGATGATGCAGGAATGGCCATGTTTAGTGACTTAGCAGCAGGAACGTATTTCCTATCTGTTCGATGGGGGAATGGAGAGTGTGCAGTAGATTTAGGAAGTGTCACTTTAAATGATGTAAGACAAGTTGCTGGTACACAATGTGATGATGAAGATGCGACGACTATTAACGATGTTATTGCAGCGGATGGTTGTACTTGTGGAGGTACACCTGTAGGAGCAATTGACTTAGCATGTAATGATGATATTGCAGAAATATTACAACCTGGAGAAACGGGCGTAATTGTTGATTTTAATGCCCCAACTGCAAGTACGACTTGTGGTTTAGATGGATTAAATATTGACCAAATAGAAGGACTGACTTCTGGAAGTGTTTTCCCTATTGGTACAACAACCGTAAAATACCGAGTAACAGATGCTTGTGGAAATATGGAAATGTGTTCTTTTGATATTGTTATCGAAGGCACGCCTTTAATGTTTGATTTATTATGTGCAGATGATATTACGGTTACGGAAGCCGTTGGAGATAATGGCGTAGTGGTTACTTTTAACGATCCTTCTATAATTTCTAACTGTCCAGCAGATGGATTTACCATAACGCAAACAGCAGGTTTGCCTAGTGGAAGTGTATTTCCAGTTGGTGTGAATACTGTTACCTTTAGCGTAGCAGATGGATGTGGGCAAGCAGATGATTGTAGTTTTGATGTAACGGTAAATCCAGCACCGACGGGAGAAATTACGCTTGTTTGTAATGATGATATAATTGTAACAGAAACAGTAGGCGAAAATGATGGAGTAGCTGTTACTTATAATGAGCCAACGGCAACAACTACTTGTAGTTTGGGTGGATTGGAAGTAGAAAGAACAGCAGGTCCAGCCTCTGGTTCAATTTTCCCAATTGGTACAACAACCGTTACTTATACAGCAACAGATGCCTGTGGCGAAGCAGAAACGTGTAGTTTTGATGTAACGGTAAATCCAGCACCGACGGGAGAAATTACGCTTGTTT
>JAFMDF010000015.1 GCA_017857395.1 Bacteroidota bacterium
CCAGTGGATACGACTATCACGCCAGTAGATACGACTATCACACCAGTGGATACGACTATCACACCAGTGGATACGACTATCACACCAGAATTGTGTATCGACTTTATAACAGAGGAGGTTTTATTTGCGATGATTAATCGTTGTGATTCCTTAGCGACTTTCTGTATGGATATTCCGTTTGAGGAAATAAATGACTATGCGATTACCGTTGATGGGCAAGTTTATCAAGGTGATTTAATGAATTGTACAGGAGGAACGGCGATTCAAGTTGGAGTAGGAGGATTTAGTTTCCTATTTGAGCACCTAACTACAGGTTGCAAAGACAGTATTGTTTTGGCAGTAACTTGTGCAACTAGCCCTAGAGAGGAAGTAATAACCCTAGAGGAAGGGGAAACCGAAATTTATTGCCCCGCATCTGACGAATTAATCGGAGATATAATCACTATCAATAACGCTTGTCCTGAAGAGTCTGGTATTTTGACCATGCTGACTTTAGATACGGTTGACTATTGCATTAATGTAACTGGACTTTTGGCGGGCGAAGAAAAAGCCTGTTTGGTTTTATGTGATGCAAACGGCATTTGCGATACGACCTATTTGATTATTCGGGTGACCCCTAAACCATTATTAAAGCCAATAGCAGAAAGAGATATTGATACGACGGAGGAGTCAACCATCATCACAATTGATGTTTTAGCCAATGATTCTATCTTTGGTACGCTACAAAATATGGAGATTTTAGCGCAACCCGAAAATGGTACAGCTACCTTTAATCTGGATAATAGGATTACTTATATCCCAAATGATGGCTTTTGCGATTCAGGACAACCCGATTTAATCATGTACGGTATTTGTAATGATAATGGTTGTGATACCGCTATGGTCGAAATATGGGTGTCTTGTGGGAAATTGGACATTAAAAACGGTTTCTCTCCAAATAACGATGGCATTAATGATTATTTTAGAATTAGCGGCGTGCAAAATTTTCCAGATAATAAGGTGACCATATTTAACCGTTGGGGCTTAGAAGTATTCAGTCAGCAAGGCTATAAAAATAGATGGAATGGTACGTTCAAAGATAAAGACTTGCCTGATGGTACTTATTTCTACATATTTGATGATGGAAAAGGAAAGAAATATTCTGGTTGGGTGCAGATAAATAGGTAATTCAGTAGGCAGTTTGTAGAGTAGATATTGTTTGTTTAACTTTTCTGTATTAATGCAGCTAAATTAATCAGTTTTGAAAATAAAGAGATGAGTTTTGATGAAAGAGGTTAACCCTGTTAATCCTGAAAAATCCTGTCATCTTGTAAAAATATATTAAGGTGTTTTTAGTAAATGCTCGGCTGGTTTTGGCGGTCGAGCATTCTTTGTTTTAAGGAGTACTGAACTAATAAACTCTACTCGTCAAAAAAACTATATGCACTTTATGGTAGCAATTAAATTTTGTTCGTCAAAAATTAGGTCGCTAAAATATTTTGTCGTAGCACTTATAGTTCACTATTAACCGAATCAATAAAACCAAGAATTTCTGCTTGTCCTTCATCTTTAACAGAAGAGGTAATAAATTCTTGTGGCAATCCTTCCCAATGTTCCAAAAAGGAAGCTCGAATACGGTCAATATTGGGTTGTATTTCCGCAGGTTTAAGTCTATCAATTTTAGTATAGACGATTGCAAAAGGAACTTGTTTATCACCCAACCAATTTAAGAAATCAATATCAATTTGTTGGGCAGGAACATTGGCATCAATGAGCACAAATGCACAAGCCAAGGTTCTGCGATGCTGCAAATACCCTTCTATCATAATTTCCCATTCTCGTCTTTTCTTTTTAGAAATTTTAGCATACCCATATCCTGGTAAATCTACTAAATACCAGCTTTTCGCCACTAAAAAATAATTTATCATTTGGGTTTTACCTGGCTTTTTTGAAATTCTTGCCAGACCATTTCTACCCGTTAACATATTAATCAAAGAAGATTTACCGACATTAGAGCGACCAATAAATGCATATTCTGGTCGTTCATCTTTTGGACAGAAAGAAATACTTGGATAACTTGCTACATATTTTACCTCTTGCATCGTTTTGGCCATACCATAATTTTTAAAATAAAAAACACAAAATTATAACTTTATAAGTTAGGATAGGTTGAAACTATTTGAGTGAGCTACAGATTCATAGAAAATAAGTAGAGTATGCATATTTTTAAAGCGTTTCTATGGTTATATTGTTTACGAGCTGCTAACCATATAGCAATATAATCATATAGCCATTGTCTTATGTAAAACCCACTAAATTGTAGCAGATTAAACTATTTTTGCCTAAAGGGAGTCGTGAAAGAAGGAGGATTAAAAACGTCTGCTCAGCGCCAATTAGATAAAAAATTGGTATTCTAAACTAAAATGGGAAATAAAAGTTATAATTTGAACAACTTTGTAGTAGATTAAAACTTTAAAAAGTAACGAGGAATCAATAATTATCGTTTAATTTGTGGAATCGTATTGATAATCAAAGAATATAGTGTTTCAGATGCAACTTAAAGGCGAATATTATTACTCTTATCTAAAAGAAAGTAGGGATTTGCCTTAGAAAGTATCCATGCTTGAAATATTAAATATTTAGCACAATTCACTAAAATTCACCATCACGACGTCCGATATGGTAAAAAATATACTTCTACTTATTACTTGCTGCACCACTTTTAGTCTCTTTGCACAGCAACCGAGTAATTATAGTTTATATATGTTTAATAAATTTTCCTATAATCCAGCTTATGCTGGAATGGATAATTCATTGAGCTTTAATGGACTTTATCGGAAGCAATGGTCAGGATTGACGGATAGCCCAACAACGCAAAATATTAATGTACATATGCCTTTATATATCCTAAATGGCGGTATTGGCATAAATGTTGAGAATGAGAAGTTAGGCTTAGAAGAAAACCTACTTGCTACTCTTGCGTATAATTTTCAACTCCCCGTTGGAAAAATTGGAATTTTATCTATTGGTGCAAGTGGTGGAATTTTTCAAAAAAGCTTAGATGGATTGATGATTTTGACCCCAGATGGTCAGTATGAAGGATTCACAATTAATCATAATGATGATTTGCCATTGCCTACAGGCGATATAAGCGAATTAACCCCCACCTTTAATGCAGGCATTTATTTTAAAACAGAAACATTTGAAGCGGGATTATCTACTAGTAATATTCAAGAACCAGTCATCGAGGGTACCTTCTTTTCTACGACTTTAAGTCGCAACTATTTTTTTAATGCAGCGTACCAATTTGACCTATTGAGAAGTGTAACTGTACACCCTTCAGTTCTAGTAAAAACGGATTTAGTAGAGACCCAAATCGAAGCATCTATTTTATTTAAATATAATGACAATATATTTGTAGGCGGTTCGTTAAGAGGATACAATACCAATACCTTAGATGCGGCTAGTTTGATCTTAGGATTGAACTTAAGTGAGAAAATAACTTTAGCGTATGCTTATGATTATACATTGTCTGATTTAAATTTAGTTAGTAATGGTAGTCATGAAATTATGATTAGTTATAATTTAGGAAGAGAAATAGGAAAAGGTAAATTGCCCAAAATTATTTTCAATCCAAGATATATAGATTAGCAACTAAAAATATGGCTGAAGAGCCGTATACCAAATATCTCAAACGGTGATCCATTTTAAGAGAAATGTAAGACAGTTTGCAAAAGTTTGAAATAAGTTATAATTAGCAACTTTTTTTGAAAAGTCAGACACTAAGATTTAGAATAAGGGCGTTTTAAGTTCGCTGATGTTAAAATAAAGACATAGGTTGATTAACTTGAAAAAGCAAGGAATTATCAAAAAGTAGGTGATTCTAGCTATTAATCTCCGAATTGTCGCCAATCATCAAGATTTATTTATTTTTATTCTTTGAAAAAACACTTAACCGAGTAACTTTACGGTCGTTTTTGCGGGCGAGACCCAAACAAATTTAAGGTAATTATGAGCGTCAACATGAGAAAAATGTCAAAGTTTTTATTTTCCCTGGTTTTATTATACGGCCTTGCTACTTCTTGTGGTAAAAAAGAAGGTGGTGAATTGACTGGAGTGTTAGATCGTCCTTCTTTCAATGGAATCAATCCCTATGGTATGCAGTACATTCCTTCTGGAACTTTGCATATTGGTCCTGCTGATCAGGATTTAAGAAGTACCTACGTCCAAAGACCTAAGTCTATTTCGATTCAAGGTTTCTTTATGGATGAGACAGAAATCACCAATAATGAATATCGCCAATTTGTCGATTGGGTAAGAGATGAAAAAGCTTTACGGCTGTTAGATTATATGGCAGAAGATGATAATGGAGATTTGACCGATAAGGTCGATTGGGATTATCGAGATGAAATAGACTGGGAAGATACGGAAAGTGAAATTCAAGATTTATTTTATGATGATGAAAGTTTTATCTACACGGGCGATGAGCCGAATATGGGTGGTAAAACAGTCGATATCGATAAATTAGTTTATGAATATAAAACCTATGATTGGAAAAAAGCTGCAGAAGAACGAAGCTTTTCTAATATAGACAAGTATTCTCAAGAGCATTCTGTAAATATCTATCCAGATATTTTCTGTTGGATTAGAGATTTCTCCTATTCTTATAATGAGCCAATGACTAGAAATTATTTCTGGCACCCTGCTTTCGATGATTACCCAGTAGTTGGAGTGAATTGGAAAATGGCACAGGCTTTCTGTAATTGGAGAACAGAACTTTGGAATACTTTCAAAGCGACGCAGAAGAATGAAGTAAATACAGAAGATTTCCGTTTACCTACAGAACACGAATGGGAATATGCTGCAAGAGGCGGGCATGATTTAGCACCATATCCTTGGGGTGGTTTTTACACTAGAAACGGTAAAGGTTGTTTATTAGCAAACTTTAAACCAGGTAGAGGTAATTACCCAGAAGATGGTGGTTTGTATACCGTAGCAGCAGATATGTATTTTCCAAATGATTACTTGCTTTATAACATGTCAGGAAACGTCGCAGAATGGACTTCCTCTGCATATTATGAAAATGCTTACTCTTTCCTACATGATTTAAATCCAGATATTCGGTACGATGCAACAGATGATGATTATGAAGCGGATCAGCGTAAAGTAATCAGAGGTGGTTCTTGGAAAGATGTCGCTTACTTCTTACGTTGTGGAGTTCGACACTGGGAATACCAAGATACGACAAAATCTTATGTTGGATTTAGATGTGCGCTTACCTTCTTAGGTCGTTCAATCAACGATGATTTTTAATCAATAAAGCATAAAAAGAAAAATGGTACGAATATTTAACACAATAATGTTCGTACCATTTTAGTTATAAAATAATGGTTTGTAAAGGCGAATTCATTCGTCTTTTATTTTGAGCCATAATATTTTAATTTATACACAAGGGACTTATTTAGGCGATTGAAAATCGCCAATACTTATACCAACTAAAAAATAAATAAAACACCCTTCAAAAACCGTTACTTTTTAGCAAATAATCATTATAGAAGTAAGAAAGAATAATTGGATATTGAAAACTTTGTAAACTGTTGACTTTAAATGATTTACGATATTAAAAATCCAATATTTATTCCTTCTAAATTATTTTATTAAGTGACAATCTAACAATTTTAATAACCTACAATAACATTCAGAAGTTATGAGTTTTGTAAAGTCAAAAGGATTCAAGTATTTAAAGAATTTGTTAATCGGTGTTGGTGCGGCTGTAGTATTAATGGGCGCATTATTTAAATTAGAGAGCTGGCCTTATGCAAGTGAGATGTTAATCCTTGGATTATCAGTAGAAGCATTAATTTTCTTAGTATTAGGAATATTAGGCCCTGAAAAAGATTATTACTGGGAAAAATTATATCCAGGTTTAGACCAATATGGCGCGAAAATCCAACCTTTAGCTGCTGGGCCAGGTGCTGTAACTCCAGGGTTGAACGGTGAAGTTGTGGAGCAACAATTAGGAGGTATGTTAAACGAATTACAAGGCATGTCTAAGAGCTTGGGTTCTTTGAAAGCATTGCAAGAAGCTGACTTCTCTGGTACAGGACAGCAAATTAAAGCAATGAATAGTTTCTATTCAAAGCTAAACGAAGCAATGGCTGACTTAGCTGACTCTGTAGATGAAACAAAACACTATAAAGATCAATTAACTGCTTTAAATACCAACTTGAACTCTTTGAATGGTGTTTATGGAGGTATGTTGTCTGCAATGTCTAATATCGGCGGACCTAGAAGCTAAGTATTGTTAAATGTTAAAATTGTTTTATTGTTTTTAAAACAGTAGGATAATCTAACAATAAAGCAATTTCAATTATTTAAAAATTAGTTGTGGGTTACATTTTACGAGAAAGTAATCAAGAAAATATAAAATCTACAACGACTCATAAAATTTTCAAAAATGTCTATTCCTAAGGATCCCAGGCAGTTGATGATTAACCTAATGTATCTGGTATTGACCGCATTATTAGCGTTAAATGTTTCTGCCGAAGTGATGAACGCATTTAAGACTATTGACGATAGTTTAGTTAAATCAAATACAACTACTAATAAAGCAATTGACGAACAAGCATCTGCTTTGAATGCTTTATTAGGCGAACAATCAAAAGAAAAATTTAAGCCGTTAGGTATTGCTGTGACAGATATTCGTGCAGAAATCGCAGGTTTTAGCGATTATGTAGAAACGATTAAAAATGATTTAATTGATGCTGCGGGTGATAAAAATGGTGAAGTTGATGACGCCGATTTTCTTTATCCTGAAAATCCTGCTAAGAAAATCATCAAGGGAAAGAAGAATAAAGATGTTACCACAAATATGTTGGTAAAAGAGGGAAAAGGAGATGAATTAGCAACTAAAATTGCGGAGGTTAGAAAAAATATTGTTGATATTTATACCAAAGTAATCAATGATAATAAAGAAACCTTTGGATTTGTAAAAGGGGGAAAAGTAGATCAAGCAGCTGCAGATGCTAATATTGCTTCTTTTGCGGAAAATATTTCTTTAGATATTGACCAAAATTGGGAAGAGCAATCAGATGGTGATAAAAAAAGTTGGGCGGATTTCCGATTCCGACAAATGCCTTTAATCTCTGTATTACCTTTATTGACTAAATTTCAAACAGATGCTAAAAATGCGGAAGCATTAGGTGTGGGTAAATTAGCAGAGTTAGTAGGTGGTAAGCAGATTGTCTTCAACCAGTTCTTTCCTGTAATCAACGCTAAAAAGGCTTATGTCATTAAAGGCGGAAAATTTGAAGCAGAAGTATCTTTAGGTGCTTATAGTTCTGATATTCCACCTGCAAATATTAACCTTACTGTAAATGGTAAAAGATTGCCAGTTGGGAAGGATGGTAAAGCAGTCTTTTCAGATGCAGCTTCAGGCTTAGGTACTAAAACATTAAATCTTAGTGCGACCGTAACCAATCCTTTGACAGGAGAAGTAACGACTTCAAAGTCTACGTTTGATTACGAAGTAGGAGAAACTTCTGCAACGGTATCTGCTGACAAAATGAATGTATTCTATAT
The DNA here is from genome assembly GCA_017857395.1 of Bacteroidota bacterium. Taxonomy (GTDB): domain Bacteria; phylum Bacteroidota; class Bacteroidia; order Chitinophagales; family Saprospiraceae; genus JAFMDF01. Next base: position 7,561 of record JAFMDF010000015.1, read on the forward strand.
TGGAGTAGATAATCCAATTTCTGTTTCTGTTGCAGGGGTGTCTAGTAACGCCATAAAAGTAAACTGTGCTGGCGGAGGTTGTACCTTAACAGGTGGAAAAGGTAAATACGTTGTGAAGGTAAAGAAGCCAGGAGATGTTAAAATCAATATTTCTGGTGGTGGTTTGTCTAAGTCTGCTGATTTTAGAGTAAAGCGTATTCCTGATCCAGTAGCTAAGCTTGGTAAAAAGCAAGACGGTTCAATGGGAAATGGAGAATTTAAGGCACAAAGAGGGGTGATTCCTTGGTTAGAAGGCTTTGATTTTGATGCGAAATGTAAAATTCAGGGGTTCAATTTAGTTAGAGTTGCTAAACGACAAGATCCTGTTGCTAGTAATAACCCTGGTGGAACATTTAATCAAAAATCACTTCGATTAATACGAGCTGCTAAACCAGGTGATACTTATTACTTTGAAAATGTGAAGGCTACTTGCCCAGGTGATGCTGCTGGTAGAAAGATTAACTCTATGGTCTTTAAAATTAGATAAAATTTTAGAATACAGAAGTCAGACCACTTTGTTGTCAGAAGTCAGATAATCTCGCTTCTGACAATTAATTTTAATTTATGGTTTGACTTCTGACCTCTAAAAATAATATGTCAGCCTTTTAGCAAAAAGTATTTTTAAGCATAATTTTTGCAGCTTTAAAGGCGTTTTAGCATTGTAATTTTTTGTAAAATCTATCTATTAAAATCGATTATGAATATTAAGTGCTTAATTGGATGTTTCTTATGTTTTTTTGCTGTTCAACTGGTAAATGCTCAGGATTTACGAACTGGAACAGAGGGGGAGTATAAAACGGAAGCTGGTGCAGAATTTGATGCACCTTTGGACGGTATTGTAGAAAAGAAAATCATTACGGATAGACGAGTGCTACCTTATGACGACATCCGAGAAGCGGATATATTTTGGGAAAAAAGAGTGTGGAGAGTCATTGATGTAAGAGAAAAACTGAACCTTCCATTTTCTTACCCAGAAGAACCATTTTTCTCAATCCTAATGAAAGCTGCAGAAGAAGGAGAAATTACCGTTTATGGAACAGAAGATGATAAATTTTCTTATCCATTAGCACCAGATGAAGTAGCTTCAATGGGCGCAACTGTTGATACCATTATCGCTTTTGATCCGGAGACTTACGAAGAAGAAATTACGATTGTAAGAAATGACTTAAATCCAGAAGACATCAAACAATTTAGAATCAAAGAAATTTGGTTTTTTGATGAAGAATCTTCTACGCTTCAAGTACGAATCTTAGGAATTGCGCCACTAAAAGACGAATACGATGAGAATGGTAATTATAAATATACTACGCCATTATTCTGGGCTTATTATCCTGAATGTAGAGAGATTTTAGCTCGACATAAGGTATTCAATCCAGAAAATGATGCAGATATTACCACTTGGGAAGATTTGATGGAAGAACGTCGATTCTCTAGCTATATCATGAAACGATCAAACGTTTACGATAGAAAAGTAGAGGATTACCTAACTGGAGTAGATATGCTTTTAGAAGCAGAAAAAATCCGTATGGAAATCTTTAACTTCGAGCATGATCTTTGGTCGTATTAAATAGTAGCTTGGGCTTCTAGCCCGAGTAGCAAGTATTTTAAAAAATAAAAAGCCTCAACTGATATATTCGGTTGAGGCTTTTTATTTTTTAACTGTAGTTCGGGCATCTTGTCTAGAACTTCTTATTTGCTAAATTTTCAGAATTTAGTAAATCTTCTTATTTTCAGTCAGCGTGTTGGGTATCCGCTTTGAGTCATCGCTACCATAAATTCACTACTCGGACTAGAAGTCCAAGCTACCTAAAATTCCTGCAAATATCGATAAACCAAATCTACAGGCAAGCCCATAATATTACTATAAGTCCCTTTAATTTTAGAAATCTTGCATAAGCCAATCCATTCTTGAATAGCGTAAGCACCTGCCTTATCATAGGGCTGAAATTTGTCGATATAATAATCAATTTCGACCGCAGATAATTTTTCTAATTTCACTTTAGAAACACCAATAAAACTAACTTTTTTCTTTTTAGACAACAGACAAACACCTGTAATTACCTCATGCCATTGACCAGATAATTTTTTTAGAATGCGTTCTGCATCTTTTTTATCGATAGGCTTTTCATAAATATTTTTTCCTTTGGTTACAATGGTATCTGCCGCTAAAATAATTTGCCCTTTTTTTAAAAATTCTTGACAAGCTTTAGCCTTTTTCTCCGCTAAAAATAAAGGTATTTGTCGAGGTTTTAAGTTGGTAGGATAATTTTCGGCTACTTCTTTAGCTCGGACTTTAAAATTAAAACCTGCTTCGGCAAGCAATTGACTTCTACGTGGAGATTTAGAGGCAAGGATTAGTTGAGTGGAAACTAAAACTTCTGGAATAGACTTGATAAATTTACTCATTTAAGCATTTTTTCATTTATTCACTTGGGTAACCAAACTTTTTTCAATCGGAGTACTTTTTCTATGACATCTCGGACACAACCTTCTCCTCCACCAAAAGGAGACATATACTGAGTGATTTCCTTGATTTCTGGAGCAGCATTTTTAGGACAAACAGGCAAGCCGACAAGACGCATGACAGTATAATCAGGCAAATCATCACCCATATACAACACTTGCTCATCATCTATTTGATGGGCATATTTAAATTCATCATAGGCGGCTTTTTTATCTCTTATTTTTTCATATATATCTGTAATGCCTAATCCTTTAAAAATGGGCGCTAAACCATTTAAACTACCTCCTGAGATAATAGCTACCTTAAACTTGTTGTCTGTAGCTTTTTGCAAAGCAGTTAAATCTTTATCGTTTAATTTTCTTATAATTTGTCCGTTTTCAAAAACGAAGATACTGTGGTCTGTAAGGACGCCGTCTACATCGAAAACGAAAGCTTTAACCCTGCGAAATTTTTCTAAATTATTCATAGCGAGAGGTAATAGAGGTTACAAGGTGTAGAGGTTACAAGGCATAGAGTTGAATACCTTGTAACCTCTATGTCTTGTAACCTATTAACCTCTTTTTTATAAATTCTGAAACGCTTTATCTAAATCCTCAATTAAATCATCTACATCTTCTACCCCCACACTTAAACGAATTAAAGAATCCGTCAAGCCTACTTTCAATCTCTCTGGTTTAGGGATGGATGCATGCGTCATACTAGCAGGGTGTCCGATTAAAGATTCTACACCACCCAATGATTCTGCTAAAGTAAATAAATGGGTATTAGTTAACACCTTTTTAGCCTCTTCATATTCATCATTGGCTAAATCAAAAGAAACCATACCGCCAAAATCTCGCATTTGTGCCTTAGCTATTTTATGGTTTGGATGGTCTTTAAAACCTGGATAGTAAACCTTGCCAACCTTTGGATGGCTTTGCAAAAATTTAGCTATTTTTTTGGCATTTTTACAAGCTCTTTCTACTCGTAAATGTAAAGTTTTGATGCCTCTTAAAATAAGGAAACAGTCTTGTGGACCAGGTACTGCACCTACTGCATTTTGTATGTAATGTAAACGATCTGCTAATTTTTTAGTTTTGGCAACAACTGCACCTAAAATAGCATCGGAATGTCCGCCTAAATATTTCGTAGCAGAATGCAAAACCAAATCTGCTCCTAAATCCAATGGATTCTGTAAGTAAGGAGAAGAAAACGTATTGTCTACACAAACTAGTAAATCATTAGCTTTTGCTATTTTACAAATTGATTTTATATCAATAATACTTAGCATTGGATTAGTTGGCGTTTCAATCCAAACTAATTTAGTTTTACCTCGACTAATATGCTTTTTAAATTGCTTAGGATCATCCATATCAACAAAATGAGACTGAATACCATAAGGCTCAAAAATGGTGCGCATTAACCGATAAGACCCACCATATAAATCATTAGAAGCTAAAACTTCATCTCCAGGCTTTAATAATCTTAAAATAGCATCCATAGCTGCCAAACCACTTGCAAAACAAATCGCATCTTTCCCATTTTCCAGCGCCGCCAGATTCTTTTCCAATACCGAACGAGTTGGATTTTTCGTTCTAGCATATTCATACCCTTTATTTTTACCTGGTGCTTCTTGCGCGTAAGTGGAAGTCTGATAAATTGGGGTCATAATTGCTCCCGTAGCTGGGTCTGGCTCAATTCCTGCGTGGATTACTTTAGTTGCGAATTTCATGATATGGTTAAGTGTAAATGGCGAAAATGAGACAATCATTTACTGCCAAAAAATAAAATAAAAACCTCCAAACTGCACGAAATGTTTTACGGAACAGTTTGGAGGTTTATTTATATCAAGTAAGAAAAAGAGATTTAAGACGAGTTAAATTGGTCTAGTACTAAAGATTTGTTGCTTACGCTAATACCTCTATACCTTTTAACCCTTATACCTCCATGCCTTTATTTATCCTTTTCTCTTCAAAACAGCTTTTACAGAGTCAATGACATTTTGTATGCCAAGCCCATATTTATTCATTAAATCTAGTGGTTTTCCACTTTCCCCGAAGGAATCATTAACGGCAATATACTCTTGTGGCGTTGGTAAATGTTGTGCCAATACCTGTGCGACACTATCTCCTAAACCACCATGTCTTTGGTGTTCTTCCGCAGTTACGACACAACCCGTTTTTCTAACAGATTTAAGAATGGCTTCTTCATCTAAAGGCTTAATGGTGTGAATATTAATTAATTCACAAGAAATACCTTCCTTCGCCAATGCTTTAGCTGCTTCAATGGTATGCCAAACTAAATGTCCTGTAGAAAAAATCGTTACATCTGTTCCTTCACTCAACATTAAAGCTTTACCAATTTCAAATTTTTGATTGTCTGGCGTAAAAACTGGCCATCCTGGGCGACCAAAACGTAGATAAACTGGGCCATGATGGTCAGCTATCGCAATAGTTGCCGCTTTAGTTTGATTATAATCACATGGATTAATAACCGTCATACCAGGCAACATCTTCATTAAACCAATATCTTCTAAAATCTGATGCGTTGCGCCATCTTCTCCTAAAGTCAATCCTGCATGCGAAGCACAAATCTTTACATTCTTATGCGAATACGCAATAGATTGACGAATTTGGTCATAAACTCTTCCTGTAGAGAAATTAGCAAAAGTACCTGTATAGGGAATTTTTCCGCCAATGGCTAATCCTGCTGCCACACCCATCATATTGGCTTCTGCAATGCCTGCCTGATAAAACCTTTCAGGACTATCTTTAATAAACTCTTGCATTTTTAGAGAGCCAATTAAATCGGCACATAAAGCAACGACTTGGTCATTTTTTCTACCTACTTCTGCCAATCCTGCACCAAAACCATCTCTGGTTGATTTTTTACCGTTAGCGACAAGTTTATCTAACATATTTACTAATTAACGATGAACTTTAAATGATGAACGATGAATAGAAAACGTTCAAATTTGGAATAGGGCGCAAAAATAACCGATTCTTAGAGGAATACCAATTACTTCACCCACCATTTATCCACATATTCAATTTTCTGCCCTTTCATTTTGGCAATTAATTGTGCAGGGTTCGAATCTACCTTAATTCGGTCACCATGAAAATCTTTTAAAAAGCCTTCTTTAACCATGTGTTGGATGTGTGCTAGTATATGATCATAATATCCATTGACATTTAAAATACCAATGGGTTTGTCATGCAGTCCTAATTGTTGCCAAGTAAACATTTCAAAAAACTCATCCAATGTACCAATGCCACCAGGGAGTACAATAACACCTGCTGCTACATCTACCATTTTTTGCTTTCGTTCGTGCATGGTTTCTGTAATAATCAGTTCGGTAATTCCATAATGTGCCACTTCTTTATCTACTAAAAATTGAGGAATTGTGCCAATTACTTTCCCTTTTTTAGACAGAACAGCATCTGCTACTACGCCCATTAAACCTACATTTCCAGCACCATACACTAAGGTAATATCTTGTTCAGCCATTATTTCTCCTAAAACTTGGGTGGCTTTGGTATATTCAGGGTTTATTCCTGGACTGGACCCACAAAAAACGGCTATACTTTTCATATTGATTTTATTTTGATGAAAACAGAAGAACTATCTGTTTTTGCAATAGTTCTAACTTCGCCGCAAAGTAAGTAAAGAAAAATGGAATTAGGAATTGACAAAGGGAAATACTTTAACAAGTTGGTTCTACGGTGAAAACTATGGGTGAATCATATATAAAACATATGACTCAGAATCGTCGTGCTACTTGTCCATCGCAACAGTAACACGACGCTCCTGAGTGAATAGTTACGCAAATATTTTTACTATTTTTTTTTGAAACAGTAGATAATTTTCTGTTTTTTCAAAAAAAAACTATCTTTAGTCAGTATTCTAATGTATAACCAATTATCATGAGTCGATTTTATTTTTTCATCCTTTCTCTAGCCTTTTGTGTAAGCAGCTGCGAACCTTCTATTCCAGAGAATTTGGAAGTAGCTTATCAGTCCTTACCAGCAGAAATTGACTTTAACCTGCATATACGCCCCATTCTGTCAGACCGATGTTGGTCTTGTCATGGGCAAGATGAAGCTGCTCGGAAGGCTAATTTGCGTTTAGACCAAGAAAAGACTGCTTTTTCCCCCTTAACGGAAAGCGAAGGATATGCATTGGTGAAAGGAAGTTTGAGAAAAAGCGAAGTATTCCATCGAATTATTTCTGAAGATCCTGAATATCAAATGCCTACACCAGAAAGTCATTTGACCTTAAACGCTAAAGAGAAAGCAACGATTATAAAATGGATAGAACAAGGAGCGGAATGGAAAGAACATTGGGCATTTATTCCACCAGTTAAACGGGAAATCCCTGTTGTGCAACAAGCTGGATGGATTCAAAATAATGTGATTGACCAATTCATTCAATCGAAGTTAGTAGAAAAGGACTTAATTCCTTCTCCAAAAGCAGCTAAAGAAAGATTGCTAAGAAGAGTCTATACGGATTTAACGGGTCTACCTCCTGCTATATCTGCAATAGATGCCTTTTTAGCAGATAATTCGCCAAATGCTTTTGAGAAAGTAGTGGTTGAATTATTGCAAACCGATGCCTATGCAGAACGAATGACCATGGAATGGATGGATTTATCCAGATATGCCGACTCTCATGGGATGCATGCGGACGGGGCAAGATTAATGTGGCCTTGGAGAGATTGGGTGATTGAAAGTTTTAAAAATAATAAATCCTATAAGGAATTTGTTACCGAACAATTAGCGGGCGATTTATTGCCGAATGCGACTAAAGAACAAAAATTGGCAACGGCTTTTAACAGAAACCATGCGATGACCGCAGAGGGTGGGGCAGTAGATGAAGAATTTCGTTTGGAATATGTTTTTGACCGCTCCAATACTACGGCAACGGCGTTTTTGGGTTTGACAATGGAATGCGCTCGTTGTCATGACCATAAATTTGACCCTTTTTCCCAAGATGAGTTTTATCAATTTGCAGCATTTTTTAATAATGTCAAAGAATTAGGCATGACAGGAGATGATGGGAATTACGGCCCCATGTTGACTTTGCCAGATGAAGAAACGGAAACTAAATTAGCGGAAATTAATTCTAGTATTCAAGCAAAAGAAGAAGCATTAAAACTCACTAAAAAACAATTAACGGAACAAGGTACTTTTATCAAACAGTTAATAAGCAATTCCCCTAAAAAACCAAAAGGCTTAGTGGGTTATTTTCCTTTTGATAAAATGAAGGATTATATTAATAAAGGAAAACGACCAGCTAAATATTTTGATGGTAATAAAAAATGTACTTCTGGTGGTGCACCTAAATTAGTGGAGGGAAAAAAGGGACAAGCAGTAACTTTTCCTGCTGGTTATGATGAAGTTTATTTAAGTGATATGGGCTTGTTTGAAATGACCGAGCCATTCTCGGCTGGCGCATGGGTTTATACGACGGAGGATGATCCAGAAAAGACCCAAGTGATTGTCGGAAATGCAGGAGAAAAGAATAACTTCTGGCGAGGCTGGGATTTTTACTTAGATAATTCAAATCGAGTTGCTGTTCGTTTAATTCATTCGTTGCCGCATAATTATATTCATAATCGCAGCCAAAAATCCATTCCTTTAAATACTTGGACGCATGTGGCATTTACTTATGACGGTTCTGGAAAAGCAGCAGGAATTCAACTTTTTGTCAATGGTTTAACTGCTAAAAATGAAATTGCCTTTGATAATCTATATAAAAGTATTCATCCAGTAAAATCAGGTAATCATGAGCTAAATGATACCCCCTTGAGGGTTGGTAAAAGTTATCGAAGTTTTACAGGAGAAAGTGGCTTTTTTAAAGGAAAATTGGATGAATTAATGATTTTCGACCGTCAAATAACCCCTTTAGAAATTCAATGGATTGCCGATTTAGTTGATGAAAAAGAGGATGGGAAATTATTTGAGGCCTATAAAATTGCCCATCAACCACCTATTAAGAAAATAGAAAGGCAGTTACAACGGTTACGAACAAAACGATTGGAGTTAATGAATCCAATTATGGAAGTGATGGTCATGGAAGAAACGCCTGAAAATCGACCGATGCATGTGCTGAATAGGGGTGTTTACGACCAACCAAAGCATATTGTAGAGATGGCAACACCTACCAAAGTATTAGCATTTTCAAAAGAATTTCCTGCCAACAGATTAGGTTTAGCCCAATGGCTGTTTGATAAAAATAATCCATTGACGGCTAGAGTAGCAGTCAATCGTTATTGGCAATTAATTTTTGGTAGAGGCTTAGTCAGTACCCCACAAGATTTTGGTAGCCAAGGTGCATTGCCTAGTCATCCTGAATTATTAGATTATTTAGCCGTTTCTTTTCAAGAGAATGGCTGGGATTTAAAAGCATTACTCAAAGAAATGGTGCTGTCTCATACCTATCAACAGACTTCAACTACTTCTGCGGAATTACTAGAAAAAGACCCACTTAATATCTGGTTATCAAGAAGTACGAGTTACCGATTGCCCGCAGAAATGATTCGAGATAATGCCTTGAAAGCAAGTGGTTTACTAGTTGAAAAAATTGGCGGCGCAAGTGTCAAACCTTATCAACCTGATGGATTATGGATTGATTTAGGTAATTTCTCCCACGAATTATTACATTATAAAGAAGATGAAGGAGATAAATTATATCGACGGAGTTTATATACATTTTTGAGACGGACTTCTCCGCCTCCTTTTATGACTACTTTTGATGTCTCTTCCAGAGATAAATGTGTGGTGCAGAGAGAACAAACGAATACGCCATTACAAGCTTTAGTTTTATTAAATGATCCTCAATTTGTGGAAGCGGCAAGAGTTTTAGCGGTGCGCATGCAACAAGAAGGTGGTGAAAGAATTAATGACCAGATTACTTATGCTTTTAGAAATGCGACAGGTAGAAAACCACAAGCTAAAGAAATCGCTTTATTACGCGAATTATTTGAAAAAGAAAAAGCTCGTTTTCAACAACATCCAAAAGCAGCGAAGGAAGTCTTAGCTATTGGTAATTATCCCTTAGATAAGACGGTTAATCGAATTACAACGGCTGCCTTGGCAACGGTTGCGAATACTATTTTGAACCATGATGAAGCTTATATGCGACGATAAATTGGTTGTTTAGTCGAAATTTACTCATCACTCATAATTTATAACTCATAACTCCTATGTCCTGTCATAATTACGAAAAAATCCACTCCAGAAGGTCTTTCTTAGCTAAAACATCCATGGGCTTAGGGGCAGCAGCCTTGTCTTCTTTTTTAAACCCCATAACAGCTTTAGGAAATAATCAGGCGACGAATAATTTGTCCTTTAATGGCGGTGTATTAGGCAAACCTCATTTTGCTCCAAAAGCCAAAAGGGTCATTTATTTATTCCAAAGTGGAGGCCCTTCTCAATTAGATTTATTCGACCCTAAACCCCTGTTAAAGAAAATGAATGGAGAAGATCTGCCAGATTCTATTCGAGGCGGACAACGCTTAACAGGCATGTCAGGCGGACAAGCAAATTTCCCATTAGCAGGGTCTATTTTTGACTTTAAACAAAGAGGGGAGAGTGGCGCTTGGGTAAGTGAATTGATGCCACATACGGCTGAGATTGTGGATGATTTATGCTTTGTGAAGTCGATGTACACCGAAGCAATTAATCATGATCCCGCCATTACTTTTATGCAAACAGGTAGCCAATTACCCGGTCGGCCATCGATTGGTGCTTGGTTAAATTATGGCTTGGGTTCAGCTAATGAAAATCTGCCAGGATTTGTAGTTTTAGTAACTAAAAATAAATATGGTCAACCGTTGTATTCTCGTTTATGGGGAAATGGGTTTTTGCCCTCAGAACATCAAGGTGTACAATTTAGAGCAGGAAAAGACCCTGTTTTATACTTAAATAATCCCGATGGAATGACGAATTTATCGCGTCGAGATCAATTGGATTATTTAAAAAAATTGCAAGAAATACAATTTGAACAAATCGCTGACCCTGAAATAGAAGCACGAATAGCCCAATATGAAATGGCTTATCGGATGCAAACTTCTGTTCCCGAAGTAACCGATACATCTGGGGAACCAGATTATATTTACGACATGTATGGCGAAGACAGTCGCCAACCTGGCACCTATGCTGCCAATGCTTTATTAGCTCGACGATTAGTAGAAAAAGGCGTCAAATTTATCCAATTATACCATCAAGGTTGGGATCAACATGGTGCTTTGCCTAGCGCCATCAAAACGCAATGTAAGGAAACAGACCAAGCAACGGCTGCTTTAATTACCGACTTAAAACAAAGAGGATTATTGGAAGATACTTTGGTGATTTGGGGTGGAGAATTTGGCAGAACCAGTTACTCCCAAGGCAAATTGACGGTCGATAATTATGGTAGAGACCATCACCCAAAATGTTATACGATGTTTATGGCAGGAGCAGGTGTTAAGGCAGGATTTTCTTATGGTACAACGGATGACTTTGGCTATAATGTACAAACGAATGGCGTGCATGTCCACGATTTTCAAGCTACTTTAATGCATTTATTAGGGATTAATCACGAGCAATTGACTTTTAAATTTCAAGGAAGACGATATCGTTTGACGGATGTACATGGAAAGGTGGTGAAGGATATATTAGCATAAGTAATGCTGAAAAAATAACTTGAACAACTATAATTCGTGGGGATAATAAATTCGTGGGGAATTTAATATTAGATGTTCGACTTATTTTTTATTCGTTACTAAGTTTAATATTTTTTAGTATTTTCGTACTAATTTTTACAAATATTTAAAATACTTAATATAATGCAACGTCAATTACTTGTCTTTTTTGTTTTTATAGCCATGAGCTTCCCTACTTTTTCGCAAAATTCCATTGGAGGTTTAATGGAAGGGCAACCTGAGGAAGTTGGGATGTCTGATGCCCGATTAGCACTTTTGGATGGTCATATTCAAAAATATATAGCAGAAGGCACAATGCCTGGCGGTGTATTTTTACTTGCTCGAAAAGGAAAAATCGTTTATTATAAAAACTTTGGACATACGAGCTTAGATAAAAAAGAGGCTTACCAGAAAGACGATATTTTTCGTTTAGCTTCCATGACGAAGGCAGTGACGACTGTTTCGATTATGCAATTATTTGAGCAAGGGAAATTAGGATTAGATGACCCTATTTTTTACTACATTCCAGGTTTTGCCAAAACACAGGTATTGGATACTTTTAATCCAGCAGATTCAAGTTATACGACTGTTCCTGTGGAGCGCCCAATCACTATTCGGCATTTATTGACCCATTCTTCAGGTATTGCTTATGGCGCTTTTAATCCTGGGAAAATTCAGGCAATTTATGAGAAAAATAATGCGAATCAATTTGGCTTGTCTCATCCAACTGCGAGTACTGCGGAAATGGTGGAACAAATTGCCAAAGCGCCGCTTATTTATCAACCTGGAACGCAGTATATGTATGGTTTAAATATGGAAATTTTAGGTAGAATAGTCGAAGTGGTTTCTGGCATGCCTTTAAACCAATATTTCAGAAAGAATATTTTTGACCCAATTGGAATGGATGATACGTATTTTTATTTACCAAAAAATAAGCAGGATCGTTTAGTACCTATTTATACTTATAATGAGCAAAAAGAGATGGTCATGGCGGATAATTCTTTTGGTTTAGATCCAAACTATCCCATGTTTGCAGATAATAACCATTATGCTGGCGGCGGTGGATTGTCTGGTTCTACGATGGATTATGCGAAATTTATTCAAATACTTTGTAGTGGAGGCACTTATAATGGCGTAAGAATTTTAGGTAGAAAAACGATTGATGTGATGACTTCTGACCAATTAATTAAGCAAAACGAAAACGGTAAAGGATTTAGTCAAAAACCAGGTTTAACTTATGGCTTAGGTTTTTCTTTAAAAACAGCGGAAGGCCAAGCAATTAATCCTAAATCACCAGGTACTTTTGAATGGGGTGGCGCTTTTAATACGAAATTTTTTATTGATCCTGCTGAAGAACTAACCTTCGTTGGCATGACCCAAATCATTCCTTTTGTTCGCCCTGATTTTTGGGATAGATTCTATGCTATTATTTATGGGGCGATAGAAGAGTAAGGTATAGAGGTTCAAAGGTTCAAAGGTAACAAGGTATAAAGGTTGGTAGAAGCTACCCTTTGTACCTTGTTACCTCTAAACCTTGTAACCTCTCTTTACCACTCAAACTTCCCCATATGCACCTGTTGAATCCCCTTTTTCCTATCCTCAAAATAGCGTTTTAAAGTAAATCTGGAAGAAGGAAAAGCAATCTCCTCCCAAGGAATTTCTGCTTCGGTAAATAATTCAATTGCTATACTTTCTGGTGTGAGTTGATAATCTAAGGCTTGTAAATTGGCTAAAAAATGCATGTAAACCTGATTGATTCTAGGAATGCTGTAAACCATGTGTAAGCCCGTAATGGTTATTTTAGACAAGGTTTCTTCATATACTTCCCTAATCGCTCCTTCTTCTACTGTTTCCCCGTTTTCCATATATCCACCAGGTACATTCCAGTATCCTTTACGAGGAGAAATGCCTCTTTTGCACAACATTACTTTGTCTTCCCAAATCGGTAAGGCACCAGTCACTATATTTGGGTTTTGATAATGGATGGTCTCACAATTATCACAAACGTATCGGGGACGGTGGTCATCTGGTACCGTTTTTAAGTTGACTCCATGACCGCATTTGCTACAAAATTTCAAAATATTATTTTTATAAAGATGATTATTGTAAATTAACCTTACAACTAACGAACTACTCAGACTAGAAGTCTAAGCTACTTGAGGCTTGCTCCAAATCCTTAGGCGTATCAATCCCAATTGTTTCTATATCCGTTAAACCAATGCCAATTTTATACCCATTTTCTAACCAACGCAATTGTTCTAAAGATTCTGCTTTTTCTAAAATACTCACGGGTAATTTGGCGATCTCTAAAAGTGTTTCTATTCGATAGCCATACAAACCAATATGCTTATAAAAAATACCTTCGTTCAACCAATCTTCTTTTTTGACATTTCTTAAAAATGGAATTGGACTGCGACTAAAATACTGTGCAATGTTATCTTTATTAAACACGACTTTGACAATATTTGGGCTAAATAATTGTGCTGATTTCGTGATTTTTTTGGCTAAGGTAGCTATGTTTATGGTTGTATTTTGTTTCAATTGTTGAACAACAAGATCAATCTGTTGAGGATTAATAAATGGCTCATCCCCTTGAATGTTTACGATAGCTTCCATATCTTGGAAGAACATTGCTACTTCTGCACAGCGATCAGTTCCACTTTGGTGGTTGTGATTCGTCATAATTACTTGACCACCAAATGATTGTACATGATTATAGATGCGTTCATCATCGGTAGCAATAATAACTTTTGATAACATTTTAGCTTTACACGCTTGCAAATAGACTCGTTGTATCATCGTTTTGCCATTAATCTCCACTAAAGGTTTCCCTGGAAATCGAGTAGAAGCAAAGCGAGAAGGGATGATACCAAGAGTTTGCATAATTTTTAAAGCTATTATTTTAAAACAGAAAACTAAGCATAAGGGCTGATATTTTCAATCTTTATGCTAGCACTAATTATTGGAACAAATGAACAAATGGTTATTTTGGGCAGCTTTATTTTGCTTGCCGTTAAACGTATATGGGAAAACAACTGCTGATCTTACTGGAGACAGCCTGAACTATCTCACACCGCAAGATACTATATTTCTTTCAACAGGTTTATACGGGCAAAAGGTTTTTACACATATTATGGAACCTAACCAAACCCTCTATTCTCTTTCTCGTTTTTATGGGCTTACTTTGGATGAACTTTATTTTTATAATCCAAAAAATGAAGGTGGAAGATATGGTACGGGTAGTCGAATAAAAATTCCTGTTCCTAATCGAAGCATTATTCGCTACAAACCTGTTGATTATGCGCCTCATCTTTATGTACCGATTTATTATGTGGTTAAAAAAGGAGAAACGATGTACCACGTCGCTCAAAGGCTATTTAAGTTACCAATAGATACGATTATGGACAGGAATAACCTCATTGAACCTGTTTTATCTGTTGGTCATGAATTGCGAATTGGTTGGATGAATATTCAAGGGGTGCCGGATTCGTATCGACAACATAAGAAAGGGCATCCACTTTGGCAAAAAAGCTACGTTTACAAAAAGAAATATTATGCAGAAAAAAGGAGAAAAAAAGAATATCGCCGTAAAGGCCCTGCCGTTTTTATAGAAGGTACAAAAAGCACTTCCGATTTATTAGTGATGCATAAATATGCGCCTGTCGGGTCAATTGTTCAAATTACCAACCCAATGAAAAAACGTACGCTTTATGCAAAAGTCATCGCTAAAACTCCCGCCACCTATGATGCCAATGTAGAAATAGTCGTTTCTCCTAGAGTTGGTAAAATGTTAGGTGTTAGAGATAAAAAATTCTATGTCAAAACTCGATATTTAAGATAGGAGATTAGTAGGCAGTTTGCAGTTTGCAGTAAAATCCTGATATTTATTATGATTTTTGCAGAAATACAGTTGTTTAAACGGTTTCCAAGATAAAAACATCCGTGTTGCTCATCATTCGTGGTAAAAAACTACAGAAAAATCCGTTGTCAATTTATATCCGTCGTAGTTTTATCCACGTTAAAAAACATCTGAGATAAATCACTAGCATCCCTTGTAATCCGAGCGAAACACATCCGTGGTAAAAAATATCCGTGGTATTTTCATCCGTGGGAAATTAATTCGTGAGGCATTTATCAACATCCGAGATAAAAACTAAAATCATCAATCCATATTATCTTCAATCGTTCTTCCTGCCTTAGTTTAAATATATCTACTTTTGCCCCGTTTTGTAGGTTGACGATATTTTTCATCCATAACAAAACTCATTTCCATTTTTTTCGTTCTTCAAATAGAATAGCTTGTTGAGGTCAAATTGGAAATTAAATACCCATCTAAACCTGACAACTAATCAAAATCTTTTATCAAATAAATCAAGTTAATGTATCACGAAAATATCCTAAAAACAATAGGAGACACGCCCCTTATTAAGATTAATAAAATTGCTAAAGATATTCCAGCATTAGTATTAGTGAAATTAGAGACTACCAATCCTGGACACTCTATCAAAGACCGTATGGCACTAAAAATGCTAGAAGATGCGGAGAAAAGAGGAGATATTTTACCTGGTGGAACGATTATCGAATGTACGTCTGGCAACACAGGAATGGGTTTAGCAATTGCAGCTTGTGTAAAAGGCTATAAATCTATCTTTACGACAAGTGACAAACAGAGTAAAGAAAAGATTGATTTATTAAGAGCAATGGGGTCAGAAGTAATTGTCTGTCCGACCAATGTAGAACCTAGTGATCCACGGTCTTATTATTCCATAGCGGAAAAATTAAGCAAGGAAATTCCTAATTCTGTTTGGTGCAATCAATACGATAATTTATCTAATCGTCAAGCACATTACGAATCAACTGGCCCAGAAATTTGGGAACAAACGGCCGGTAAAATAACCCACATGATTGTGGGGGTTGGTACTGGTGGAACTATTTCTGGTACTTCTAAATACTTAAAAGAACAAAAGAAAGATATTAAAATTATTGGGATAGATACGTATGGTTCTGTCTTTAAAAAATTCCATGAAACAGGGGAGTTTGACGAAAAGGAAATTTATCCATATATCACGGAAGGTATCGGAGAAGATATTTTACCTAAAAATGTTGACTTTAGTTTAATTGACCATTTTGAAAAAGTAACCGATAAAGACGGTGCTTTGATGTGTCGAAGATTGGCAAAAGAGGAAGGAATGTTATTAGGATATTCAGCAGGGTCAGCTTTTGCTGGATTATTACAAATTAAGGATCAACTGACTAAAGATGATGTGGTAGTGGTAGTTATTCATGACCATGGAAGTCGCTATGTAGGAAAGATTTATAATGATGATTGGATGCGGGAAAGAGGCTTTTTAGAAGATGATTTGACGGTGAAAGATATGATTGCCGCAAAAAATGGAGAAAAATTCATTTCTGTAGCTCCTTCTGATACGGTTCGTTCTGTCTTTAATTTAATGAAAGAAAAAGACATTTCTCAATTACCTGTAGTCGAAAAAGAAGAAATTATTGGTTCTGTTACAGAAAGTGCGGTCTTAACTTATTTATTGGAAAATCCTTTAAAAAATACAGAGGAGCCAATTAAAACAATTATGGGAACAGCGTTTCCTTTAGTTGCAGAAGATTTGCCTGTGAAGAATTTGACACGGTACATTAGTAAAACAATTCCTGCGGTGGTGGCAAAAGATAAGGCAGGAAATATGCACATTTTGACCCAGTACGATATAATTCAGACGGTTTAACCAGTTTGTCAGTTACCGGTTACCAGTTACCAGTTGCCCGCAACTTGGGTTATTAGGTAAATTCATTCAAGTCTTTCCTCATAAATTTAGGATAAGTTTGGATGACTACATTGAATTTACAGCCTTTAACCCGTAACTGGCAACTGGCAACGGTCTTATAAAAAAGATTGGAAAAGAATTAAAAATTGACTTAGTTTATTACCTTTGTTGCGAATGGTAAAAGCTAATATGACTCAGCACAATAAACACTTAATAATATGGAAAGATATGCTCAAGGGAGATTTAGCTGCCCTTGAACAACTCTATTCTTTATTTCATACCGACCTATACCACTACGCTTTAAAAATCACGGAACAATCAGATTTGGCAGAAGATGCCGTCCAAGATGTATTTGTAGATTTATGGAACTACCGCAAACAAATTACCAATATTAATTCCCCAAAATTTTATTTGATTCGATCACTTAGAAATCAATGCCTTAAATTGATTAAAAAACAAAATCGGTTGACTGATTTTGCTATTGTGAATCCTATAAATATTATTATTGCTCCAGCAGAATTACAATTAAAAGCCGAAAACGATTTTGTGAAAAAAGCGATTGAAACGGCTCTGCATAAACTGTCTCCAAGGCAACGAGAAATTATATATTTAAAATTTTATAATAATCTAGATTATGAGGAATTAGCGGAAATTTTAGAAATTAATTATCAATCAGTTGTCAATCATATACATAAAGCCATGATAAAACTACGTCAAGCAGACGTTTTACAGCATTTAAAATATTAATTTTGCAATTTTTGAATTAAAATAGAGTATAAAATCGAATTAAACCTATCTTATTAACAGTTTTAATTCGATTTCATATTATTCTCACATTTAGTACAACAAATATTCAAAACGATCTTGCGTCAGATTAATTAAGTAATGAGCAAAAATAACAACCTAGTAGAATTATTGAAAAATGCTTCTTTTTTGAGATGGCTCAAAAAAGAAGATGGAGTGGAGGAAAGCGCTCATTGGAATAAATGGCAGCAAGAGCATCCAGAAAATGCTCAATTCGTGGAAGATGCTAAAATGATGGAACTTGGTATTCCTTTTAAAAAACAGTCTATAAATCAAGCTAAAACTAAAGCTAATTGGGATAAATTAGGAACAAAACTCCAAAATGCTACTTCAACAACCGAACCTTCTATTCCTTTACATAAACTACAATCGACTCGTCGAAATTGGCTAAAAATAGCGGCAACTATTGCAGTAGTTGCTTTTTCTTTTTTGGGTATTTCTACTTACCTCAATAAGGTTGAGCGCATACAGTATCAAACGGGATATGCCGAAAATCAGACCATTCAATTATCTGATGGGACGCAAATAATTCTTGCAGCGAATTCTACTTTAGCTTATAATGATAATTTTGTGGAACTGGATAATCGAAAAGTCCAATTATCAGGAGAAGCTTATTTTAAGGTGGCTGCACAACCAACAGGTAAACAATTTATCGTTGAATTAAAAGATTTGGCAGTAACCGTTATCGGAACGGAGTTTAATGTAAATAGCCATCGAGAAAATTCCATTATTAGTTTAGTCGAGGGAAAGGTAACTTTAAATAAAGAAGGTGTTGCAGAACAACCCTTGTTGGCGGGGCAAACAGCAAGCTTTAACACCCAAACGGCTGTTTTTGATTTAGTAAACAATCAAACGGATTATTGGGCAGATTGGCGATACCAGAAATGGTCTTTTGGAGAAGGCACGCCTATGAAGGAAGTGATTCAACGAATTGAAGAAACGTTTGGTTTAACGGTCGAATTAGAAAATACTACTATTTTAGAAAAACAAGCTTCGGGTAGTATAGAAATTGATAATCAAAAAGTACTCTTTGAATCCCTTTCTTACTTGCTAAATATTGATTTTAGCATAAACGGTAGCCAATTATTTATTAGCCAAAAAGTAGAAAACGAGGAATAATTATAACGCTGTATTTACTCGCCTTTTTTGTGTCATTCGTCTATTTTTTCTTCAAAGTTTTATTAGTTCCTACTTTTTTTTACCATCTTTAGGAAAATAAGCAATACATTTTATTTTTTGTATTTCAATGCCTTAAGTTTAAAGAAACTACTTGTTTAATTTTAGCAATAAGTAGCTTTATTTTTTGCTTTTGAAATAGAGCGTTTTAGTTATAAATTAGTTGTTTTGAGGTACTTGTTTTATCATACATTATTCTTTTTACTTTTTCCGACAACCCTATTCGGACAGCAACAAGTGAGTTATAAAGAAGCAGCGCCTAATTCCTTACCATTTATTCTGAATCAACTCAAAAAACAAAAAGAAGTATCTTTCTTATACGAACCCGAAACCATTGCTAATATAAAAATTAAGACAGATTTTGATTATCGTGCAGATATCAAAACTATTCTAAGGAAGATACTCCCTCCTGTACATTTAAAATTTAAAAAAGTAGGGAGACAAAATTATATTATCAAGAAAGCTAAACTTAGAAAACGCGTTTTAAAGAATCGGATTAACCAGAAACCAAGCCAACCAATACTAAGTAAAAAAATCAATAGCAAAACACTTCCTCGAAAAATAATGGGGCAAATTCTCGATGAAAATCAAAAACCCCTTCTTGGTGCAACGATTTATTTGCCCAAAACAGCTAGGGGAACAACTACCAACGGAGAAGGATTTTTTGAGTTGTTATTGCCCTCAGGGAAACAACTAGTAGAAATTTCTTTTATTGGGTATGAAACGAATACCGTTGAGCTTATCCAACAAAAGCAGTTAAATCTCCAATTAATTCCTGCTAAAAATTTCTTGAATGAGATTGTCGTAAATGCTATCGGTTTTACGCAACCTAAGGATAGAATGGGCGCAACTACCGCTAATATTGACCCTGAATTGATTCAACAGTCAGGAGAAGTTACGCTTTTGAATGCGCTTGGTGGAAAAGCAGCGAATGTGCAAATTGCTCGAACAAATGGAGACCCTGGTGCTGCTTCCATCATTCGAATTAGAGGGGCTAATACCATTACAGGTTCGAGTGTTCCATTGATTATATTAGATGGTATTCCGATTAGTAATTCGACCATTTATGGCGGCGGCAATAACGTTACGGGTGGACGAACAGGCGGAGTAGCTCAGCAAAACCGCTTGAGTGATTTAAACCCAAATGATGTTGCCAGTTTACAAATTTTGAAAGGTGCATCGGCAGCAGCTTTATGGGGGTCTAGGGCAGCGAATGGGGTTGTTGTGATAACAACTAAGAAAGGAACAGCTGGAAAATTGACCATTAACTACCAAACTACTTTCTCTTTTGATAAGGTGAACGAAGCATTTCCACTACAAACCCTTTGGGGGCAAGGAAAACATGGAAAATATAGCCCTACAGCAGCGGAATCTTGGGGAGATTATATCCCTGAGCGAACAGGAGGTGCAGATAAACATTTGCAGGATGGAGCTTATTTTGAGGGAGACAATGGGATTAAATATTTACCCTTTCTTGAAAAGCATTCAAAAAATACCTTTACAAAACAGAATTGGGATCAAGTTATTGGAGGAGGAGGCTATAGTCAACATGATTTAAGCCTATCAGGTGGGAATAAAAGAGCCACTTTCTTTTTTAATCTAGGGCGATTAGATCAAGATGGCATCATTAAGAAAGCGAATTATAATCGCACGAATTTACGATTAAATGGCGATTTATACTTAACGGATTGGCTGACTTTATCTACCAAAGCAGCTTATATCCATTCTAAATCTAATCGGATTCAGCAAAGTTCAAGTACCACAAGTTTATTATTGGGCCTTTTGCGCACGCCACCAGATTTTGATAACAGCACTTATAAAGGAACTTATTATGATGGCTTAGGCGGTAGCTTTCCAAATAGGCATCGTTCTTATCGACGTTATTTAGGAAGTAAACAGAACCCAATTTATAATAATCCAGGATGGACGGCTATCGAGCAAACCGCTGCTTCTACCGTCAATCGGTCTATTTATGCAACGGATATAAAAATTCAGCCTACCAAATGGATGCAATTTACACTCAGAGGCGGCTTAGATAAAGCGTTGGATCAACGTAATTATTTTTTTCCTATTGGTTCTTCAGGTTTCAGAAGCCCAGGTGTTTTTGCTGAAGATTTAATTAAAGAGCAAGAGCTTAATTTTGATGCTATCGGAAAGGCAAAATATCAAATCAATCCAACAGTAGAAGGGACGATTACGCTTGGTTGGAATATTAACGATCGACAACGGACCATAGCTTCTAAAGAATTAAAAGGATTTCCAGCGACTTCTATTCCTGAAATTAATAGTCTAAATGGCCCGATTAGCCAAACGGCTATTGATAATAACCAAAGACATATTCGATCTAATCGAGGTTTTGCTATCCTTTCCACAAATTTATATGACCAACTATTCCTAACCGCCTCTGGCGGATTGGAAGCTACTTCTAGTATTGCTGGTACTTTTTTTTACCCTGCAATGGATGTTGCTTGGCAATTTACTAAAGCTATTCCAATGCCTAAGTGGTTTAATTTTGGAAAACTTCGTGCTTCTTTTGGGCAGGTAGGCATACAACCTGCGGCACATCGTTTTAGAACTTTAGCGGAAGACCAATTTGAATATTCCACTTATAGCGACCCTTTAGCGGTGAATTTATTTGGCGGTGGTTTTAGAATTGATGAGGATAAAGGGAATGCCAATTTGCGACCAGAAATAAAAACAGAGTGGGAGCTAGGTATGGATGTACGGCTACTACAAAATAATTTGACCTTTTCAGCAACTTATTATCAAAATTGGATAAAGGATGTTTTGTTTTATTTGGATTTAAGCCCTTCTTCTGGTTATGATACCCAATATGATAATGGTGGCAAAATGAGTAATCGAGGTTTTGAAGCCAATTTAGATTACGTTATTTTAAATAAAAGAAAATGGACAATAAGTACCTACGCAAACTTTAGCCAAAATAAAAATAAAATCCTCGATTTAAAAGGTACTAAATCTATTGATTTAACAGGTTCTTCCTTGAGTTCTAGAGCGGTTGTTGGCTATCCTTTAGGTGTACTTGTAGGTACGGGGTCTTTAACTGATGACAATGGTGATTTTATTTTAAATGAAAATGGATTCCCTCAATTAACGCCAAGCCCAATAGTATTAGGTGACCCTAATCCAGATTGGAGAGGTGGTTTGGGGGTTCGAGTAAATTATAAAAAAATCAATCTGCATATATTATTCGAACATGCCCAAGGAGGCAATTATTCTCCACGAACACAATGGGTTTTAAATAGATTTGGGACAACTGCGGAGACTGCCAATAGAGTTACCCTTAACCAAGATTTAATGAATTATGCAGGACAATTCATTCCAAAAGGAACAACGGTAAGAGGAAATTTAAAAGATTTTGGTGGCGGAACGGTTCTTTTGGATGAAACATGGTATCGAACGGGTATTGGTGGAGGATTTGGAGATAATCAAGCCTATAATTTTTCCATTAAAGACGCTACTTTTACTCGATTAAGAGAAGTCGCTTTAAGTTATACTTTGGATACACCTTCCTTCCGTGAAAAATCGAAATTAGCTGCTATTCAATTTACTTTAGCTGCTCGGAATTTATTTTTATGGGATGAACTTCAAGGAATTGATCCAGAAACGAATCAGACAGGTGTTAGTAATGGATTTGGTTTGGATTATTTTACGAATCCTAGTACTCGGTCTTTTTTGATTTCAGTAAAAGCGACTTATTGATAATTTTAATCTTTTTGTAAGGAAAAGTAATTCATTGCATTATTTTTAATGAATACCTACACCTTCCCTTCCTCAATCAATTTTCATAGCTATTTTGGTTTTGAGCAACACTAAATAAAATTCAAATTATGATTTTTTAAATAGTTTGCAAACTTTATAAAAAAAAATCTAAAAACAGAGTATAAAAATAATCCTCTTTTCTCTAGTAATAGATGCAGAGTCAAAAAGAAAATTTCAAACGCAAAAGAAAAACAGGAAGCGAAAAACCATTTTACAACGTTTTATTATCCCACTATCAACAAATTCATTTTTAAGCTTCCTTTCAGTCAGGATTACAAACACATAGTTAAACTTATCCAAAATTATTGGATACTATAAGTCTTATTACTTATCGGTTTTCCTTATGTTTAAAATGTAAATCCTATTTAATACAATATTTTTTAATTAAATTAATGACTAATTATGAGATGTAAATTTACCCTTAGCCTCTTTTTTCTGCTATCGGTTAGTATGAGTCTAATGGCTCAACAGACGGTAAGTGGAAAAATCATAGACTCCGACGGAGAACCTATGATTGGCGTTAACATTTTGGAGGTGGGTACTTCCAATGGTACGATAACTGATTTTGATGGCTTATATTCCATCACAGTTGCGGGGCCAACTGCTGTTTTAGATATTTCCTATACAGGTTATGAATCCATTAGCGAAACGGTTGGCGCTCGAACAACCATAGATATAAGGCTAAAGGATGATGTAGCAGTTTTGGAACAAGTAGTCGTTTCTGCTCTTGGATTTAAAGAAAAGAAAGATGAATTAGGTTCTACAGCCTCCATTGTTAATACGGAGGATATCGTCCGTTCTGGAGAAGCTAATTTCCTAAATTCCTTAGGAGCAAAGGCTTCAAACGTACAGATTTCTAGAGCAAATGGTGACCCAGGTGCTGGTACGACAGTTAGAATTAGAGGCGCAAATAGTATCTCTGGTTCTTCTAGTCCACTAATTATTTTGGATGGTATTCCAGTATCTAATGGATCTGTTTATGGGAATGGTAGTTCTCGTTCAGGTGGTACTTCTCAGCAATCTCGTTTGAATGATTTGAATCCTAATGATATTGCGTCTGTACAGATTCTAAAGGGCGCTTCAGCTGCTGCTTTATGGGGGTCTCGGGCTGCTAATGGGGTAATGGTTATTACGACTAAAGATGGTAAAGCTGGAAAAGTGAAGATTGATTACTCTTCTTCTATTTCGTTTGATAAAGTACATGAAAGATATGATTTACAAACGACTTGGGGACAAGGACGAAGTGGAAGTTATGGTGCGACAAGAGCGGAATCTTGGGGAGATTATATTCCTGATCGTGCGGGTGGAGCAGATGCAGTAGACCAATCAGGACAGTTTTTTGAAGCGGCAGATGGTACTAAATACTACCCAATTGATACTAAAAATGACAAAACTACTTTTGTAGATGATAACTGGGATCAAGTATTCCAGACGGGTGGATTTACCCAGCATGATTTAGCAATTAGTGGAGGTACAGAAAAGACGAGTTTCTTTTTTAGTTTAGGTCGATTAGATCAAGAAGGAATTGTGAGAAATAGTAGCTATGACCGAACGAATATTAGATTAAACAGTAAGTCTTTATTAGCGGATTGGTTGACTATTTCTACTAAAGGCGGATTTACAAACAGTTATTCTAATAGAATTCAACAAAACTCTAATACAGGTGGTTTATTATTAGGACTATTACGGACGCCGCCAGATTTTGATAATAGAGATTATATCGGTTCATATACGAGTAATAGTGGTGCAATTACGAACTTAAGACATCGTTCTTACCGAAGATATTTAGGAAATAATGATAACCCAACTTATAATAATCCAGGTTGGACAGCATTTGAACAAACTTCTGACACTAGAGTCAATCGGTATACTTTTTCTGGAGATATTGATATCATTCCTACGAGTTCTATGCAAATCAAATTGAGAGGTGGAGTAGATGGATATGATGATAGACGGCTTTATTTCTTCCCAATTGGTTCTGCTTCCAGAGTTTCTGGTGTATTAGAGGAAGAATCTCTAGGTAATTTGGAAACTAATTTTGATGCGATTATCAGAAATAATTTCAAGATAAATTCTGATGTTTCTTTACAAGCTACCCTAGGTTGGAATTATAATGATCGAAGATTTAAGCGAATTTCTTCTGTAATCCAAGGTTTTGGTGCTAATGTTCGGAAGCCAACAACGGATTTAAATGCAGCTGCGGAGGCTTCACAATATGAAAATAGTAGAACTAATAGGCGTTCAAATAGAGGATATGCAGTATTGAATTTTGATTTATTTGATAAATTATACGTCAATTTAACAGGTTCTTTAGAAGCATCTTCTACTGTTAGAGGGCAATTTTTCTACCCATCTGCGGACGTTGCTTATCAATTAATCAATCCATCTAACTCAAAAGGAATTCTTGATTTTGCAAAAATAAGAGCTTCTTTCGGTAGAGTAGGTATTCAAGCGCCTCCACACCGATGGGAAACATTAGCAGAAGGTGGGTTTTCTTATAGCACTTACTCTGACCCTTTACAAATTGCCTTATTTGGTGGTGGATTCCGATTGGATGATGATAAAGGAAATCCTGATTTAGAACCAGAAATTAAGACAGAGTTTGAATTTGGAGCAGATTTACGTTTGTTCAATGAAAAACTAGGTTTAGGGTTGACTTATTACCAAAACAAGATTACGGGGATGATTATTCCTGTTTCTTTGACGCCTTCTTCTGGGTTCGATACGCAAACGTTGAATGCTGCGGAAATGGAGAACAAAGGATTTGAGGTAGAAGCTACCTACGAAATTTACAAGAAAGGAGATTTTGAAATCGGTACTTTCGTGAATTGGGGGATGAATAGAAATAAAGTCTTAGATTTAAGAGGAACGGAAACAATTAACTTGACAGCAGGTGCTTCTGTAAGTTCTAGAGCAATTGTTGGTCAGCCTTTAGGTGTTTTATTTGGTACTTCTAGCCAGATGGATGCTGCTGGTAATTTAATCTTAAACGAAGATGGTTTCCCTCAATTAACAGATAGACCAGTTGTCTTGGGTGATCCTAATCCAGACTGGAGAGGTGGTTTAGGGATAAATATCAGATGGAAAGGGTTATTTGCGAATGCTATCATCGAACACTCTCAAGGTGGTGCTTTCTCTCCTAGAACACTTTGGGTATTGAGAAGATTTGGTACAACTAACGAAACAGCCAACCGCTTAACTTTAGATAGAGATTTAGTGAATTATGCTGGTAATACGATTGCAGCAGGAACTGTAGTAAGAGGGAATGTCGAAAATTTTGGTGATGGAGATGTATTATTAGACGAAAGCTGGTATAGAACTGGTATTGGTGGAGGTTTTGGTGATAACCAAGCTTATAACTTCTCTATTTTTGATGCGACTTTCACTAGATTTAAGGAATTAAGTGTTGGGTATATTTTTAATGGAAAAGAATTAAGAGAAAAGACGAAACTAGGTTCTGTTACCTTGACCTTCACAGGAAGAAATTTATTCTTATTGGATGATATTCCAGGGGTTGATCCAGAGGTAAATCAGTTCGGGGTAAGTAACGGTTTTGGGTTGGATTACTTTACGAATCCAAGTACGAAGTCTTTCTTATTCTCTGTGAAAATTTCTTATTAATACGTACAACCCACCCCCAGCCTCTCCCTTAAAATGGAGGGGAAGTCGGCAATTACCTAATTATCGAACGCTCAGAGTTGATAAATTCTAATTTAGCCGAAAAAGTATTCCCTTCCATTAAAAGGAAAGGGGTAGGGATGGGTTGAAAATAATATAAAATTAAATTATGAAAAATATTATTAAAAATATATTTCTCGTGATGGCCATCTCCTTAGCTTCTTGTGAGAGCTTAGTGGAGGACATCAACTTGAACCCCAATAACATTGCCGTAGACGAAGTCGAAGCGACTTCTTTTCTAACGGGCGTTTTATTAGCCAACTCTTCTGCTCAATGTGGGCATACAAATAGAATTGCTGGACTTTGGAGTGGGCAATTAGTAGGATATACTTCTTTATATTCTAATATTTATGGCTATAATATCTCAACTGCGGAGACAGATGGGTCTTGGAGTAGGGTCTATATTGCAATTATTCCTAATGCAAGACATATTCAAGCGGCTGCTCCGAATGATGCCTTACTACAAGGAATCACTAAAACTGTAGAAGCTTTGGCCGTAAGTGCTGCCGCTAATATACATGGAGATGTACCTTATTCTCAAGTAAATTCAGAAGTTGAAGACCCTGCTTTTGAAAGTCAAGTAGCTGTTTTAAATGCGGCTTTAAGTTTATTAGATGAAGCTATCGCTGATTTAAGTGGTGCAAGTTCTCGCTCTTTGAGCGAAGATATTTACTTTAATGGAGATGCAGATAAATGGAAAGCAGCAGCTAATACTGTAAAAGCTAGAATTCATATGTGGATGAGAGATTATCCTGCAGCTTACGCAGCAGCTCAACAGGGAATTTCTTCTACTAGCGGTAGTATGCAACATATTCCTAGAGGAGATGCAGCAGTAAATGATGGAGACAAAAACCTTTTCTATGAGCCGATTGCAGGTTCAAGAGCAGGGGATATTGGTTCAAGAGATTCTTATTTATTAGGCTTATTAGAATCTAGAGCGAATGATAAAACGGACGAAACTGCTCGTTTAGGATACTATACTATTCAAGAATCGACGGCAAGTGCGAATTTAGGTTTTGCGAATCAATTTGAGCCACAAGACATCGTTGCCTTCCAAGAAAATCATTTGATTTTGGCAGAAGCAGGTGCAAGAAGTGTCAGCTTCGAGAGAGGTTTACAACACTTAAATGAATACCGAGCATTCATGAATGATGGCGGTGATGTGAATGATAATTTCCAAGATATGGCACATGTTTATATGCCTTACGAAGCAGCTGATTTTGAGGCTGGAGGTATAGAAAATACAGGGGAAAGCGCAGAGAGAGCTTTATTAAAAGAAATCGTTGAAGAAAGATATGTTTCTGGGTTTGGTACTTTTATGCCTTTCGATGATGCGCGAAGATTGCGTAAATCTGACCCAGATTTAGTCGTACCTTTCCCATTAAATACATCGGCTGCATCTGCTTACCCAGAGCGTTTTCCTTACTCTGATGATGAGTTAAATACGAATGGCAATGCACCTAGCAATGACCCTGGCATCTTTACTAAGACAGAGGTTAACCAATAATAGTTATGAGTGATGAATGATGAGTAGGGATAGGATGTTTTAACTCTTAGAAGGAGGTTCTAGTTTAGAGCCTCCTTCTTTTATTTGAAATAGGTTGACAGTAATGTTCAATTTGTATTGACGAATTCATTTGATCTGTACAGATCAAATTTTTGGTGTTCGATATTTGATGTTCGATATTTGAAGGTTGCAACTTCAAATCAATATCATTGCTGTCTTTGCCTGTATTCTGCCGACTTAAATTGAGTCGATTCTTTCTAATTTTACTTAGAAATAGTGGTCAAAGACCACCTAAATACTGATTTTAAGATAAAATCTTAAAATATCGAGCGAATGGATTTATTAAAGAGAGATGCTTCAATAAAAATCAATAGTAAATCCGAATAATCCGTACAACCTATAAATAATTTTCTTAATAATAATTGCCAATTCTTAGTGCAAAACCATTAATTTGGTCGCCAAAAATAGCCAACTTATGAATGCTTTTATCCTAAAATTGCCTCTCCTTTTTGTATTAATTTTTTCCACTTTTCAGTTATCTGCCCAAAATGCCCCCCCTAAAAAAGTACTATTTGTAGGCAATAGCTATACCTATTTTTGGAATTTACCCCAAACCGTACAAGCCATGGCAGCGGAAAAAAAGATAGCCATGACCACTAGACAATCCACAAGTGGCGGCACGCATTGGGGGCACCATTGGCGAGGAGAACGAAATTTGAAAACCCAAAATATTATCCAATCAGGCAATTTTGATGCGGTTGTTTTACAGAATCATAGCATGAGTACGTTCAACCGTGTAGATTCTATGGCTCATTTTGGGGAATTATTGGGAGATTTAGCGAAGACCAAAGGCGCCAATTTATACTTGTATATGACTTGGGCGAGGGAATGGAATCCCCTTATGCAAAAGACCATTACCGAAGAATATACCAAATTAGCCAAAAAACTAAATGCCCAAATTATACCCGTTGGCCCTGCTTGGGAACTGGCTCGACAATTAAGGCCTAATTTTCCTTTATATGACGATGATGGTAGTCACCCGTCTGCTTTGGGGACTTATTTATCTGCCTGTGTCTTTTATGGCGTTTTAACGGGGCAATCTCCTGTAGGTTTACCCAATAGATTAACTGCTTTTGATAAGGATAACGAGAAAATATATTTGACGATTCAATCCAAAGAAAGTGCTACCTTTTGCCAAGAAATAGCCCGTGAAGTTTTAAAACAGACAGTCTATACCCAACCCATTAACTATTACAAAGCACCAAAGGATAGTTGGCGAACAGTCTATAAATCGGATAAAGAAGGAAAAAGAATAACAGGCAGCAAAAAAGATTTGATTCGTGCCATTAGACTAGGATTGCCCATAAAAATAGGGTGGGGTGGTAAAGGTAAAAAACATTCTATTGAGCATGTTGCAGCACCTACTTGGTTGGCTATTTTAGATGAGCAAGAAGTTACTGCACATCTTTCTCCGCAAGTATTATCTTCCACCGATTGGGAAGCCTTGACCGCTAATTATGCCAATCCTGCTAAATTGAAAGAAGAATGGAGAGTGGTCATTACGACTAAAGGTGCATTTGATGCCGTTTGGTATGATAGAAAACAGCATAAACGAATGAAGCGAGTGCCACAGCAACACCCTTTAACTTGGATGGTAAAAGGGCAAATTGATAAAACGGGGGCTGTTAAACCTTTGTTTGAGGAATAAAAATTACCTAGGATTTAATCCAAAAATAACCATCGAAACCCAAAACGAGCTTGTAAATCAGGAATTGGATAGGTGTATGTATTATAATGAAAATCAGGTGTTGTGAAATGTAAAAGGTTTTCTCCAATAATAAAAAAGCGAAACTGTTGAATTCTAAAATTAAAGAATACATCCACAATTGGATAAAAAGGAACTTCCGTATCTTGTAAAAAGAACTGACTGGTCAAGGGTTGGAAATTATCTGGTCGGTAAGGGGTATTCAAGCGGACTGCTCCACCAAGATGAGATTTCATTACCTTGAATAATTTTAAATCCATGTATAGTCTATGAATCGAATAAATTTGAGGAATCCGAATCACGTCTGCTGTCGCTTGCTGGAAATAGACGGTGTTTTGTAAATGAAACCGACCGACATCAATTTGATTATTGACACTTAATTGAAAAATATTTAATCCATTGGATAATTGCTGTGGTTGAGCAAGGTTATCATTGTAAATATAATTGTCAATTAAGTGATAATTAACCGTTACATCCGTTTTTAATTTAGGAATGGTATAACTCGCTGATAAGCTATTTTCAAAAACCTTTTTAAAATTATTTTGCCAAGCATTTTGAGCAGTAACATAAAATTGTCGCTGTAATAAACTAGGCGTATATAACTGATTAGTTAAAGAAAATTCAATTTTACCTAGTTTTTTAGAATCCCACAGAAAATCACCTTTTAAATAATAATCGCCAATTTGTTTAAGTGTCCCAAAATGCCCGTAAGCTTTGATTTTCAATCGTTTAGAGGGTGTAAATTGAATTTTTCCAAAAACAAAAACATTATTAATCGTAGAATCTATTGGTTCTTGGTTGAGCTTGGTAAAAGTGTGATTGATACCTAATTCAATTAAATCTTTTTGAGTAGGATTATCGTTTTTTATTCTGCTAAAAACACTACTTTTTTCCGCTTTAGCTAATTTAAAAGTTCGGATACTAAAAGTGTTTTCTATTTGATTGGTTTCAATAAAATTTCTAACTCCTCTATCGTCTAATAGGAAATTACCGTAATAACTTAAACTATTTTCATCCACATATTTATAGGTATTTCGTCGAAGGCTTAAATGGTGTTTTAAGGTAAATTTTCTACCTGTGGTAGGGATAAGCGGTGCAATAGGGCTTGGTGTAGCAGTAGGTGGAACAGGTCTTTTTCCTCTTTGTTGGGTCAGCGGTGGTCGCTGACTCTCTGGAGGAAGTATTTCACTAGGTTTTTTTGGTATTTTAGCATCAATTGAATCTTGAATTGGTTGAGTAACCAGCGCTCGTAAAGAATCTTCTTTGGTTGGTGTTAGTTCTTTTAATGGTGTTGTTTTTTGTAATAAATAAAACTGCGTATAATTAATATCTCTTTCAAAATATCTTGATTCCCCTGAGGTTGTATTCACTGGACGTCCAATAGCGACTAAACCTTTCCGAAGTGTTACGGTGTCTGTTACGACCACTCCACCATTTTCTTTTTGTTCGACGGTATTGGTCGTAAAACTAAAATAACTTCGATATTTCTGATTTTTAGATTGGTAACTATAAGTACCTGAAAAAGAATTGGTTCTGGCGGCTTGATGATTGTATTGTCCTGTATTGCGGATATTTC
Organism: Bacteroidota bacterium; assembly: GCA_017857395.1. Taxonomy (GTDB): domain Bacteria; phylum Bacteroidota; class Bacteroidia; order Chitinophagales; family Saprospiraceae; genus JAFMDF01. Next base: position 38,786 of record JAFMDF010000015.1, read on the forward strand.
TATATCGAACCCCTAGAGCACCACTTTGACCAACAGGTTTGCTGAAATCAGCTTTAAAGGCTGTTTTTTCTTGACTGGTTTGTGAGAAATAAATATCAGAATAGGCTTTTTCTGATTGATAATATCGAATATCAGTAGGTTTAGTGAGGTATAAATCATAATTATGAAAACCAGCATCAAAACCTTTATGAAAACGTTGTTGAAAAACAATCGGTCGATGGGCAGAACCTAAATTTCCTAAATGAACATACTCATATTTTGCTTGTCGAACGGGGTCATATAAATGAAAATTAAGCATACTACTATCTTGAAATAGTGTCTTTTCTTCGGCGTTATCTGCGTAATAATAATAAACTTCTTTATTCAATGTATCTCTAGACGGGTCTCTTTGACTTTGGCTTCGACCGCCTGAGCTTCCAGTATTTCCAAAACCACCACCACGGCTGCCTCCTTGATTTCTACTACCTGGAAATTGTGCCAAAAGGGTAGTTGTTAGCAATAGCATTGGTACAACCAATAGCCAATAGCTAACTATTTTAATCTTCCAATTATGAGTATTATCGACCAACCATTATTTTTTTGGTTAACTGAAATTGTTCGCTGCGCAAAGATAGTAAGTATATGCCTTCGGGTAGCGAATTTGGTAATAAAATGGAAAAATCATTTGAACCAGCTACTAAATTTTGATAGTGCCAATCTTGCAATACTTGCCCATTTATAGTCATTAACGAAACACCTAAGTTATCTAATGCCTCAGAAAGGTTAATGATAAGTGAAGCATGGTCAATAACTGGATTAGGACTTAATTTTATTTCATTAAATGGGGTAAAATCATCAGTAGAGGTAAGGCTGCAAATTTGACTTTGTAAACAATTATTATTTCTTGATTGGTTACTACAATCATCATTCATTCCTTCAAAGACAAATAAACCACTTTGCATATCTGATACTAAAATATTTCCAGAAGGCAAAAAAGGATACACTCCCCAAGCACCTCGATATTGTGTGCCATCTGGGGGACTATAAGTATCAAAATAGCGAACTAATTCAGGTTCAGAAGGGGTAGAGATGTCGTAAATTCTGAGGCCATCATAATAATAAGAAACGTATAAATAATTACAAGCGACAATTTGATTATGCGTAATGCTATTGGGATTAGCAACTTCCGCATTAAAGGTTTTGCTGACCTCTGGTTCGCATAAATCGCTAACATCCAATACTTTTAAATCAAATCCATGGTTTTCATCTCCTAAATAGTAAGTGCTACAATCTGTAGAAATCCAACCAGAATGATTATAGCCTCTACTTGGGTATTCTGTCACCGTACTCAATGTATGCGGATTAGCATCATCTGTAAAATTAACAATCGCCATTCCGTCATTCCCCAAATTCAAAAAGGCGATATTATTATCCACATATGCATCATGGACATGACTAGGCGTAAGCCCACCAAAATTATTATAATCCCCTAAGACGATTGGATTGGTTGGGTCGCTAATATCAAAAGTACGCAAAGGCGCATAACCAATGTCATCTCCTCTTGCAGCTAAAGCATATAATTTAGCGGCAGTGGTATCAATGAAAATATTATGAGCTGTTCTGAAAATATCCTTTTGATCATAGACTACTTCTATACGTTCTGGTAGACTTCGCATATCAATAATTTGCAAAGTACTATTATTGCCTTCTCCTGCGGCGGCATATAAATAACCACGATAATCGTGATAGTCTCTATGGACAATTTGTCCACCTTGCACTTTTCCTGCGACAAAAAAAGCTTGGAAGGGCATACTGGGATTCGTCACATCAATAAAATGCGTACCGGCCGTTGTGCCAATAACAGCATATTCATGATTATTGACGGCATAGCCCCAAATTTCATTATAGACATTCGTATGGTTGGCCGAACCAATAATCGTTGTATCTGACCATTGGCCTAATAAATTAGCTTCGATTGCTTGCCCAAAATTTTGTATGACAATGAGTAGAAAAAAAGATGGAATTAAGAAAAATTGCTTCATCAGACAAAAATAATTGTCTGTGCTACCTGATGCAACTTTAATCTTCTATAGTGTCGTTTAAATTTTATTTTAATAGGTTAAAAATGATAAATTTGATTGTTTAAAACTTTAATTATGACTAACCTAAGAAACTTTTCCATCTTTTTCTTATTCTTCGTTTGCCAAAATCTAATTGCCCAAACTACTATGTCTGGTGATATAGTAAATCATTTGGGACAAATTATTGACGATATGCCTGGGGATACAGGTGATGATTATGCTGCACCAACGAATCCGCAGTTAGCAAATTGGGAAACCTGTTTAGTAAATCTTTTACAAAAAAAATATGCGGAGTGTGAGGTGATTGCCAATCAACTAAATTACGATTTGATTCGATTTACCGATAATGGGAATAATCAAGTGTATTATATTTTACAAAGCCAACCTTTGGGCAGTAATTATTGGGGAACGTATGTTTTTAATCCTACTGCCTGCCAATCTAACCTTATTATACAAGCACCACATCCAAGAAATGACAGCAATACAGGTGACCAGGGAATCTTTATTTTAAAAGAAATTGGGGCATTGTTTTTTATGGTGGCTGGGACACATCGTTGCAATAGTGATATTTTTTCTGCTTGTTCAGGAACGACTAGCACTTGTGATAATGGGGCAGAAAAATTTAGGGAATCAGATATGGCGCATACCGATGAATCCATATTTCATAAAACCACAGCTATATTATTAGATACGTTAATTCAGCCATTTTTTATTCAATTACATGGTTTTAGCAAAGGAACAGATGATCCTTCTCTAATTTTAAGCAATAGCACGACTATTGCTCCACCGATTGATTATTTAAGTAAATTAGGGAATGCTTTAGTAGCGATTGACCCGACCTTGACTTTTGAAGTAGCACACCTAAATCCATCTATTAAACTCAAAGGCACAACTAATACCCAAGGGCGTTTAATCAACGGGAGTAGTAATGCTTGTTTTATTGCTTCTCCTACAAATACAGGAAGATTTTTACACATTGAACAGGAACGACCTAAATTACGTGCGGATGCAATAGGTTGGCAGAAAATGGCGGATGCCTTAAAAGTAACCTTCCGCAATTTAAATTTAGGGACGAATAGTTTAATACTGAATGATTATAGCGCACTAGACACCCTTTCAGCAGCATCCGTAATTGAATCTGGTATGACTTCTATTTTTAAGGCAGGGAAATTAGTACAAATATTGAGTGGATTTCATTCGAAGTTTGGAAGTACATTTGTGGCTAAAATAGATGGTTGTTTACCATTGTCTCCTTTAAATCGAAGGATTCCTTTAATGGTTCAAACTAGACCGAATGTTAGTTCTTTGAAAGTTGCGCCAAATCCTTTTATCCGTTCTGTAATAATTGACTTAGCCGTAGGGGAATCACAAAGTATTTCGCTAAAGTTATATAGTGCAACAGGTATGCTCCTTAATAATATTGTGGTGAATAAACACTTAGATAAAGGTAATTATAAATATAATTTAGTTGGTCAGGACTTTGTTGAGACAGGTGTTTATTTTCTGGAAATGGAAACTTCCACAACTACTATTACCCAAAAATTGATACGAATTGATTAACTTATTAGGCAAATGGTAAGTTGTTGGAGAAGTTTAGTTATACCAAATACCAGAGATTTGACCTAGCTAAACATTCCATTTGCTCGCAATTAGGGTTAATTGTTATTCCTTAATCCTCTCGCAGTATCACCTAAATCAACACCAGCTAAATTAGCATTGTCAAATATAGCGCCTTCAATTTGTATGCCTTCCAATTTAGCTTCAATCATATAAGCCGACTTTAAATTGGCTTTTGTTAGATTAGAACCGTCTAAATTAGCTTCTCTTAAATTTGCGATATTTAAATTAGCTGCTCTCAAATTTACATTTTTGAAATGGGCTTTACATAAATTAGCCTTGACTAAGGAAGCATTAGAAAGGTTAACATTTTTGAAAATAGATTGGTTTAATAGAATATTATCTAAAGAAGCATTGCTTAAATCTGCATCTTCTAAAAAGGAGTGTTCAAAAGTAGCAATTTTAAAAATTTTCTGGTAAGTAGCAGCATTCAGTTGTCTACTAACCAAAGAGCTAAGTAATAAACCTCTTTCTGGACTCACCTTTTTTACTAGCCCCAATGATACATCTTCTACTTTAGTAGGTTGTAGTCTATTGCATAATGATCCTATTTTTAAAATTAGAGAATCAGATAATAGCCTACTAGAATTTTCAACGGATTCTAGATGTTGAACTTCTTGGTCAATACTAGATAAAATAGCAGCATGTTCTTTGGCAAAATCTACTTGTTGTTGTTGATCGCTTACTAAATAGAAACCCAGAATAGCAACAGAAACAATAATTGGAATAATAAATTTCATTGGCTTTTTCATTTGTAATTTGTTTTGGAGTTCAGTAATTTAATGATTTTCTCAAGTGCTAAATCTAATTGAAGCAATCGGACATAATTATTTGGATAATAAATTCCTCATAAATATTTGATTGTCAGGATTTAATACGATCTAACTTCTTGCTTATTAGGTTCATTAATAAATAATGTTAATTAATATTTTCGATTTAAAATCTGATTAATAGTTGAAATAATCAGTATTAGATTTCTTTTGTTCTAAAAATATGTAATCTAGAAGAATGTGACTTCTATTATTTAATTTTTAAGTAGATTGTGTTGCGGAGCAAATAGGCTTTTAATAACAGAGAAGCATATAATGTAATACATTAAATTTATGCTTGTGTTAAAACATTGAGATTGAGAGAAGCTTACATTGGGAACTGATTTACACAAAGTTAGGCTAATTGTTTCAATAAATCAATAAATCATAGCTTGAAAAGGAATTTGTGAAAGTATAATTAATTATAATATATAATATTGATTGTATTTTAGTCATATTTTATGCACGCTATCCTTCTTTTTGTAATGAATATTTATTTTGTTTCACATAGTCCTTTATTCAAAGACCTGCTGATTTTCCTACTTGTATTTTTAACTTTCAGACAAATGATTATCTTTGCCGCATTACAAAATTAACAAACATAGACTCGGTGCATTAAAAAACCGAGTTAATGTAAAACTGATAAAATGTCCAACGAAAAAGTTATCTTTTCCATGGAACGGGTCACAAAAACATACCCACCAAAAAAACAAGTTTTAAAGAATATTTGGCTATCTTTTTTTTACGGTGCAAAAATTGGTGTGCTGGGATTAAATGGTTCTGGTAAGTCTTCTTTATTAAAAATTATTGCAGGCATCGATACCAATTTTGAAGGTCATGTGGTCTTTGATAAAGCTTATAAAATTGGTTATTTAGAACAAGAACCAACTTTAGACGAAAGTAAAACAGTTCGAGAAGTAGTCGAAGAAGGCGTACAAGAAGTAGTCGATACTTTAAAAGCTTACGAAGAGTTGAATGCCAAGTTCGCTGAACCGATGAGTGACGATGAAATGAATGCATTGATTGAAAAACAGGGCGAGTTAACCGATAAATTAGACCATTTAAATGCCTGGGAATTAGACAATCGGTTGAATACGGCAATGGATGCTTTGCGTTGTCCACCTGATGATAAATCAGTAGCCGTATTATCTGGAGGAGAACGTCGCCGAGTGGCTTTATGTCGCTTATTATTAAGTAATCCAGATATTTTATTATTAGATGAACCTACGAATCACTTGGATGCGGAAAGTGTACATTGGTTAGAGCAATATTTACAAAATTTTCCTGGAACAGTCATTGCGGTGACGCACGACCGTTATTTCTTAGATAATGTAGCAGGTTGGATTTTAGAGTTAGATAGGGGAGAAGGGATTCCTTGGAAAGGTAATTATTCTTCTTGGTTGGAGCAAAAAGCCAACCGCTTAGCAAAGGAAGAAAAAACAGAAAGCAAACGTAGAAAAACCTTACAACGAGAATTGGAATGGGTTAAAATGGCACCAAAAGGTCGTCGAGCAAAAGGGAAAGCAAGATTAAGTGCTTATGATAAATTAGCCAATGAAGATGTGAAAGACAAAGAGAAGAAGTTGGAATTATTTATTCCGCCTGGAGAACGTTTGGGAGATGTTGTGGTAGAAGTAGAAGGCATTAGTAAAGCTTATGGGGATAAGTTGCTTTATGAAGATTTAACCTTTTCTATACCAAGGAATGGAATTGTTGGGGTAATAGGAGCGAATGGTGTAGGTAAGAGTACTTTATTCAAGATTATCATGGGCTTGGAACAGCCAGATAAAGGAAAAGTAACGATTGGCCCAACTGTGGACATTTCTTATGTAGACCAAAGTCACAAGGATTTATTACCCGAAAAAACAATTTATGAAGTAATTTCTGGAGGTAATGACATCATTAAAGTAGGTAATTCAGAAGTCAATGCTAGAGCGTATTTAAGTAAATTTAATTTCGGGGGCAGTGACCAACAGAAAAAATTAGGCGTTTTATCAGGTGGAGAACGAAATCGTGTCCATTTGGCAATGACCTTAAAAAATGGTGGTAATTTAATTTTATTAGATGAACCGACGAATGATATTGATATCAATACCTTACGAGCATTAGAGGAAGCCATTGAAAATTTTGCAGGTTGTGCCGTTATTATTTCTCACGACCGTTGGTTTATTGACCGTTTAGCGACGCATATTTTAGCTTTTGAAAATAATAGTGAAGTCGTCTTTTTTGAAGGAAATTATTCTGATTATGAGAAAAATAGAAAAGAACGATTGGGCGATATCGCACCTAAGCGACCTCGATTTAAGAATGTGATAAATTAGCAGTAAAACAGTTTGCAGTAGGCAGTATTACAGTAGGCAGAATTAGTAGGACCAACTACCAAACTGTAATACTGCCTACTGCCTACTGTAATACTGCCTACCGTATTACCGACTCCGTGGAATAGATAAAATCTCCTCCATACGACTATCCAAGAAATAGAATCCATCTTTTCCATAAACACCATCCTCTTCTAGCATAATTCGGACAAGTTTTCCCCATTCTGGCACATCCGTAGCAGCAAATAATTCGATAGAATAAGCCGTATTGGGAAATAAGGGATAATCGCCTGTGCCTTTTACGCCTTGCTGTTTGTCCCACATACCAATAGCTGGTCCAGCTGCATGTCCATGCAAACCAATGGGATGCGTATAAATAGAACCATTAATGCCTTCTGCTTTTGCTTGTGCTAAAGCGGCTGAAAGCATCTGATTACCCGTTTTTCCTGTTGAGAATTGACTGGTCAAAATATCTTGTAGGCGATTACCCGTTTTTAAGGCAGCTTGTAAATAGGCAGGAACTTCTTTTTCATTCGCCTTTAGTACATAAAAATGTTGTTGTTGGTCTGTATTCAATCGCAGATAAGTGATACCAAAATCTACGTGTAATAAATCACCTTGACGGATAATTTCCTGATCTGGCCGACGAGAAAAAGACCGTAAAAACTCTTGATTGCCTTCTGCTGCTCGCTGTACAGAAACCGAAGGATGAAACCATGTTTTTAAGCCATAGTCAATCACCAATTGGCGCAAACGCCATTCTACATCCGTAGTAGTGGTTACGCCTGGATGAATATTTTTTTCAGATAAACCTTCTTGTAAAATTTTGTGGCCTAAATGGCAAATCATTGGATAAATCTGCAATTCCTTTTCTGAACGGGTTTCCAACCACGCAATAGACAGTCTTTCCGCAGAAATTACTCTATTCTTAAAACCAGTAGGCAATTTGGACATGAATTGGTCATGTTCCGTATCGACTAGACCATCTGCTAAAGCAAAATAATCTGATTTATTAATCCCAATTTTCGTAGGATTTCTTTCTTTTATTACCTCCATCAAAGCTTCCCACTGGTCAGGGAAAACATTCAAATCCCAAGCGCCTTTTAATAACTTACCTACATCATACCGAGCGATGGCAATTTTTTCTAAAGGTGCATCTCCTCCCTTATCATAGAAAACCATAATCGTACGTCGTCTAGCAGATAACCAAGTACTCGGTAACATGGTTTTCATCACAGGGTCTTCATTGTATTCTCTAGAGATAATGACCCACATATCAATGCCTTCTCTACGCATTAAAGTAGGTAGCAAATTATCCAAGCGGTCTTCTAAAATTTCGTCTATGACTTGCGCTCTTTCTTGTATAGGTAAGATAAGGGTATGTTGTGCAGTTAAATCAGTGAAAAAGAAAGCAAGGAAAAAAATAGGAAATAATCTTAACATGGTAGTATTAGTTAGTTTTGACAATTATAAAAATACGATTGCCAAAGCTAAACCAATCCCATCTAAAAAAGAAATTGTACTTACCAAACTTTCTCGACTTTTTCTTCTTCGACCCATTGACTCCAATTTTTATTATAAGTATGCACTCTGTTTGTTGTTTGGTTCTGCTTATCAACTACCCGATAACCTTGGTTGACCCATTCAAAAATACTTCCATATAAATTATGGACATTACTAAACCCTTTTTTGCGCAATTTTTCGCCTATCTTTTCACTTCTGTACCCAATGGAGCAGTATAAGACTATTTTTGCATCTTTAGGAATGCCTAGCAATGCCTTTATTTCTAATTGATTATACCCAATATATTTGGCATTTGGAATATGGCTAATATCATACTCTTCTTTTTCTCTAGCATCCAGAATATATACTTTTTCAGTTGTTTCGTTTAATTCCTTCACGCCCATAGTTGGGATAGTAAAACTAATAGAATTACTTATTTTTTGGTCAAAGGCAGGATTCACCGTTTGTGGGCGAACTTCAGGTATTTGCGCACAACTAGATATAGCAATGAGGAAAAAAGAAAAATAAAGCAATAAATTTTTCATAGGAACTTGTTTGGTTTTAAAGTTTAAGATTGAAAAAACGATTTACCAAACTTTCTCCGCTTTTCCTTCTTCGACCCATTGACTCCAATCTTTATCATAAGTATGTAGTTTTTTAGTTTGTTCACCATTTTTATCAACTATAGGAAAACCATTATTCACCCATTCAAAAATACTACCATACAGATTATGAACATTGGAAAAACCTTCTTGGCGTATTTTTTCTCCAATTTCTTCACTTCGATAACCAATAGAACAGTAAACGATTACTTTAGCGTCCTTAGGAATGTTTTTTAAGGTTGCCTTTTCCATTTTACTATGACCAATATATTTCGCATTTGGAATATGACTAATGTTATATTCTTGCCTTTCTCTTGCATCCAAAATATAAACATTATCCATTTCTTCCTTTAGCGTCGTAACACCTATTGTTGGTATAGTGAAATGAATGGTACTACTTATTTTTTTGTCAAATTCGGGATTGACAGTAAAAGGTTTAATGATAGTCTCTTGCGCATAGCCCGATGCACTAAGGAGTATAAGAGACAAATAGATTAAATTCTTTTTCATAGTAAGTTATGGTTGGGTTCAATTAGTTTGAAATAGGCTTCTATATATTTTAGAAGGCCGAAGGTCAGTAACATTTTTAGTATAGAATATGATTACCTGCTTTTCTCCGTGTATTTCTCTGTGAACCTCTGTAGAATAACCTTTCAAATATTGTGACTCAGAATTTTAAGTATCCAATTGTTCTGGGCCTTCTCCAACCCAATCCGAAATCCACATATTATCTTCACAAAGTGGCACTAATTGTTCTTCAATAAAAGGACGTACTTCGTGAATGATATTTTCTGGATAAAGGACATGCAAATTAGGGCCTGCATCTAAAGTGAAATAAATTGGGTGTTTAGTAGTTGCCCTATAATCCCGAATTAATTCAATCATTTTTAGTGAATTTGGCCGCATCAAAATATAGGATGGGTCAGAAGTCATCATTAGGGCATGTAAGGTTAACGCTTCATTTTCTGCAATTTTACCAAAAGTTTCTACATCGCCGTTTTTCAAAACTTCCACCAATTGTTGCATTCGGTCATTAGCTTGTTGATACCGAGGGGCAGCATAAGCATTGCCTTCCATCAAAGCATGTCCTGCACGACTAGAAACACTTTTTTCACCCTGACTAGCAATTAAAATATCATCATGGAAATTTTTATAAACGTCATGCATTTCTTCCTCAAAAGGAATTGCATATTCATTAGCGGCGCCAATAATAGCACTTGTTTCTCCCCAAGCAGCCATTCCACCATAAATAGACCGACAAGCACTTCCAGAACCTAATCTCGCCACATAAGACGCTTTTTTATCAAACAATGTATCATCCTGTAAAGTTTGAAATAATTCGTCTTCTAGCGTACATAGGCATAAAGCCAAAGCACTCATACTAGAAGCGGAAGAAGCTATGCCCGCTGAATGGGGAAAAGAATTACCTGATTTTACGGTTAAATGCAGTTGGTTTAAAAAAGGAAAAATAGGTCGAATACTTTCTAAAAATTTAACCATTTTAGTTTTAAATGCCTCATTTTCTTCACCATGAAAAGTAAAATCCAATGAAATACCATCTCCTTGGTTTGTTTTTGGCTCATACCCCAAAATGGTTTGCGTAAAAGCATTTTCTAGTGTGAAACTAATTGAAGGGTTTCTTGGAAATTGGACGCCATATTTTCCCCAATATTTAATAAGGGCTATATTGGAAGGGCTTTTCCAGTTAATTGTTCCAGAAGGCGTAGTAGCAGTATTTAAAATTAAAGCAGGATTATCGAACATTGCAAGATGTGATTGAATTTAGGAAAAGGGCAAATTTAAGATATTTTAGAGGAATAGGTAGGTAGTGAATTGACTTTTGGTTTTTTACAAGTTTGTAGACTTTTAGGAGGTCTCTGGTATCAGGTACTAGGCATCAGGTGTGATGAATACGTCCAAATTTTCGCCTCGTATTTGATATCCATTATCATTTTTTATAAACTTAAATTGGTTCATTTACTTAAACAACTCGTACCCCGAAACTCGCAACCCGAATCACCTCAACTTATGAGAAATATCCAAATCATACAACACTGCATCCAGTATCTTATCTTCTCCAATTTGATATTTTTCCCTTAGTTTATAGCCATAAATTCGACTCAAAGTACTCCAATAACTAGCAGTAAAACCACCTCGAAGACTTTTCATTAAGTCGTAAAAGCTAGTATCCAATTCTTTTTCAATCATTTCAATCAAAATCTTGCCTTGGGTTTTACTTAGGTTTTTTAATGGGTCGGTAAATTCTTTTTTTAATTGTTTGTGAAGTCGTTTAATATGTTTTTTGCGTTTTCTTTTGTTCATCGTTAGGGTTACTTGCTCCACTTCTCTAAAAATTTTAATGGCCTCGACTGCATAAGGATACACTTTGGTCGCATATCGTTTATATTTTTGGTAGCGAATATACTCATCAGGGTCGTCAAAATTTCTAGGAACAGAAACAGAAACACCTGCTAAATCAGAGACTAAGAGCGTGTCATTTTCTGAATATTCGACCCCCACAATTTGCCCGTCTAGCTTATCCTTGACAACAGGTAAACTATCTTGTGCTACTAAATTTATAGTAACAATACAGCTAAAAGAAAGCAGTAAAATATGTCGAAAATTTAAAGTCATTAATCGTATTTTCTTATAGAACGTTTTCGATTCTAGTTTAAGTTTAGAAAGCGGGTTATTCTTTTGTTAAAGGTAGGTAGAGACAGAAAGCTAGGAATTATATTAGACCTTTCCGCCCTTCCGCCTCTTTGCCTTTTAACCTCCTAAAACAACTTCCCCTGAATAGCAAAACTCATAGGGTTTTCCAATCGCAATAACTCCTGCTTAATGTCCACACCACCGCCAGAATAACCGACCATAGCTCCATCTTTACCAATACAGCGATGACAAGGCACAATAATGGCAATAGGATTATGTTTATTCGCCAAGCCTACGGCTTGATAAGCTTGTGGGTTTTTAATTAATTTGGCAATTTGCCCGTAAGAAATGGTATGCCCATAAGGAACATCTAATAAAACACGCCAAACTTTTTTATTAAACTCAGAAGCGCCTTCCCAATCTAATTTTAAGTCAAAAGAAGTGCGCTTACCTGCAAAGTAAGCATTGAGCTGTTGAGCGCATTTTCGTAATACTTTGGGCAAATCCTCTGTAATGGATTCTTCGTAATCCAATCGGTGGACGGTAGCAATGCCTTTTTCGCTACCAGTTAATTCAAAAAGACCAAATTTTGTATAAATAACTGCTCGTTGCTCCATGGTATTTCTTTTGAGAAGTTTAGAAGCCGTATGTTGATAAAATAGAATTGCAACATCTTTTGTCTTTTTATCTGATAGCTGACTTCTCCCCTAATAATAAAGATTCCTTTTCTAAAGTTATAGTTGTGTGCCTTGCGAAGCAATAAAGTTAAGGTATTTCCTTATTTTTGGCAGCACATTCAGCATTCAATTATTCAATCGTAAAAATTAACTTTGAATTTACCCATAAAATTTGCTCGTCGTTACCTTTTTGCCAAGCGCTCAACGAATGCGATTAACATCATTTCAGGCATTACTGTTTTGGGTTTAGCTATCGGAACAGCGGCTTTAATTATTGTTTTATCTGTGTTTAATGGACTTGGCGACTTGATAAAAAGCATGAGTAGCAGTTTTACGCCCGACGTTAAGGTAGCCCCCATGAAAGGAAAAGTATTTGTGCCAGATGAAGCTAAATTATTTAAAATTAAGGAGTTACCAGGAGTGCTGTACACTTCTAAAACCCTAGAAGAAATTGCGCTGTTTGAATACCGAAAGAATAATACCTTTGGGACGTTAAAAGGCGTAGATAATAATTTTCATAAAGTAACAGGCGTGGATTCTACCTTACAGGGAGAATATTTATTGAATAATGAAACAGCTAATTTTGCTATTTTAGGACGAGGGATGCGCAATAAGTTAGGGGTAAATATAGATAGCCCTGAAAATGTATTAAAAGTATATATGGCAAAACGGAAAGGTTCTTTAACAAATCCATTTCGAGAAAGACGAGCGGTGCCTAGAGGTGTTTTTAGTATTCAACCAGACTATGACGAGAAATATGTCTTGTCTTCTTTAGGTTTTGCCCAAAGCTTGATGAATTATAAGGAAGAAATTAGTTTTTTAGAAATAAAATTAAACCTGACCATTGAACCTGAAGAAACCTTAACCCAAATACGGACTATTTTAGGCCCTGATTTTTCTGTCAAAGACCGCTACCAACAAGATGAAAGTTTTAATAAAGTAATGAATGTAGAAAAATTTATTACGGCATCCGTTACGAGTCTAATTTTATTTCTTTTTTCTTTTAATATGGTGGGCGCTTTGTGGATGGTCGTGATGGATAAAAAGAAAGATATTTCCATTTTGAAATCTATGGGCGCTTCTGATAAGCTAGTCCGAAATATTTTTTTAAATGAAGGTATTTTACTAACCTTAGTTGGTATGGGAGCAGGTTTTGCTTTAGCCTTATTACTTTATTTTTTACAAAAACAATTTGGTATTGTGCCTAGCCCGGGATTTATCGTAGAGGCTTATCCAATTGAGATAAGATTTTTGGATTTTGTTTGGACGGCCATTATTGTCTTTATCGTTGGCTTACTAGCTTCAATATGGCCATCTTTGAAAGCGGCGAGTATTCCTGCTATTGTCCGAGAAGATTAGTCACCGTATCTATGAAACTTTAAAAGCAAGAGAACTATGACTAAAAAAGAACTAAAAAATCAATACAAAGAGACTAAATTCCCAATGGGTGTTTTCCAAATTAAAAACCAAGTCAATGGAAAAATATTGATAGATAGCGGTCTAAATATGCCATTCCAAATGGAAGCGTCATTTAACAGAATTGAAGTTCGGAAGCCATAGAAATAAAGGGTTGCAAGAAGAGTGGAATCAATTTGGCGAAACTGCTTTTGTCTATGAAGTGGTAGCAGAATTGGCGTATAAAAGTGCGACAGAGGATTATGGCAAAGAAGTAGCTGTTTTAGCCGAATTATACTTAGAAGAGTTGATGCCGTTTGGGGAGAAAGGGTATAATAAGCAGGCAAAAAAGTAGCTGGTTTAAGGGCTATTTCCCTATTAAAAAAATCGACAAATTTATATGACTAGTTGACAGTTAGTTTATTTTAAATTGAAAATGTAAAATAAAAATCTCAAAATCTAAAAATGTAAAATGTAATAAATAATTGATTATGAATAAGTTAATACTGTTTTGTTACTTTTAAATTTTTAATTTAGATTTGTGAACTACTTTTATACAATTGATAAACTTGTCAAAAAATCACTCGATTAACCCTCTATTTTTAACTGCTAATTCCAATATTCCTTTCACCTCTTCTTCTAATAAATATCCTTGCTGAACTAAGTCGTCAGTAGCCTTTTTATAGGCAGAATAATAGGATTCAAAGTTTGGATAGCGTTCCTCAATAGATTTTCTTGGGTCATTATTAGCACGTTGTTTCTTTTTTGTTTTAGAGAAAGGAATATAACCGCCCGTTAACCGTAGTAATGCACCAGCTGCGCCCATCTTCGGCGTTCGTAGATTCCAACCTGTATAAGTGCCTGTAGGAACAGCCACAGCAGGCACTTTTAGCATGCCCATTTCATTATTGTCGGCATCTAATTTGGGGACATAAATTGGATAAGTTTCTTTAATAATTGGCGGATGTTGGGTGATGAATTTAGTCGTCAAAAAATTAGCCCCAAAATTGGCAGTATAAGCTTGTTGAATGACTGTTGGATAACTAATGTTTGAGATAGATTGCCAACCGACCGATTGCGCTTTCCAGTTAACTAAAGTACCATTTTTAAAGGTAGGATAAACACTTGGCGGGGGTGTTTTATCAGTTTTTATCCAATCATCTAACGCAACGATTAAGGTACGAACAAATGGCGAATAGTTCGTATGATTAATAGCTATGCTACCTGCTTTTTTATTTTCAGGAATGCCATTTCCAGCACCATGTTGTCCAACAATGGCATAAAATCGAACATTTTCTGGAATTTTGTCATCTGCCAAAGGATGTTGACGAATATGCGATAAAGCAGCAGAACGATGCCAATACTCCGCAGAAGATTGGATATGCATAATTTTAGGAGCTACTTTCTTAGCAATAGCTTTCTTTAAAATACCATCTGTTTTATTGGAAAATAAATGGGTTGATTCACTGTAAGTAAAAGGAAAAACATCCGCTGGGAAAAGGTGACTTTCTCGCTGTGTACTAAAGCGAGTAGGGGAGGCAAAACGATGATTAAAGAAGCCCATTCCTGCGCCTGCAACCATTGGAACAGCGCCATCAAATACTTTTCGTCCCTGTTCGTCTTCATTAAAGCCTTCGTATAAAAATAGTCGAATGGCTCGACCACTTTGCGAAATACCAAAACTTATGGTACGGTTGATAAATGGCTGATTACTAAAATCTAAAAGCGGATTGGTACCTCCTTTTTCGTACCGTAAAAAAGAAATAATATCTCTAATACCAGCAAAGCCAAGTCCTTGTACAATAGGATTTTTAGCTTCATAAATCAATTCATAAATATAATTGGCTTCAAAACTGTCTTCTAAAATCAATTCAACCTCAGGCAATCCATCTTTTTCACAATGATAAGCATCCCAACTACTTTCGATATAAAATTTATCAATTGGAATGACTTGCCTAGGGTCTGATTCCCGCATTCTTTTAGTCAGCGTAGCGGTTTTATGACCTCGCCCAGTTGGTTCATAAGCTCCATGTCCTAGACCATTAACATTTAGTCTGTTTTTTCCTTTTTGACCAATAATTTCTTGCCGAATTTTGCCAGTCAAGGTGCTTTGATTTTCCCCATATGCAATGGGCGCGCAAAGTCTTAATTTATTTTTATTAGGTAATAATTCTCCTATCCATCCAGTCGAAACAAAAATGAAACCTCTGTTAAAAAGGGCATTGGTTTCGGCATCCACATAAGGCAAAAGCATGCCGCCTCGATTATTAAATTCATAGATTAAACTACCATTGATTTTGCTTTTATCAGTTGGGATAATTAAAGTAATATCCGCAGAAAAATTGACCATTCCAGCTTCATTTCTTTTAGCCAATTGCATATCGACGACTGCTTGATTAATAGCTGCCAAAGGGTCAATTTCAAAATAAACTTTGCCTTTTAGTACATCATAAGTACCAATGTTATCAAACTTTTTACCGTTTTGATAAAGACTAGTACTTTGAATATCAATGTGGGTAACTTTTGCTTGTAGGGAGGTAATAAAAAAAATAGTGCAGTAACTGCAAAGTAGAAATAAGGTGCTTAATCGCATTGTTTTTTAGTCTCGTAAGTTCTAGGGCAAAAATAAACTAACCTCTTTTTTACCACATAGTCACAATAGTATTTTCACATAGTACATATAGTTTTACTTATTAGATAGTTGTATTTAGTTCGTAAAACTATGTTTACTATGTGTTTTTCACTATATGACTATGTGGTAAAAACTGTAAAAATTGTTACCTTAATTTTGTCGAATTACTTAGGTAAAAGGAAAAGGGAGTAGGTGTAGCAGTTTTATGAAAATAAACTGCTGCACCTGCTATAAAGGTAAAGATAAAAAATAATAATATACCTTTTAGCTTAATAGTTCTAGATATTCGTCAGGAATAGACAAACCTTGAAAAAAGCCTGTAAATCCTGCTAAAATTAGTAAGCCAATGATAGCACCAACTGCCATAATAAATTTAGCATGCTTATCAGCAGACACCTTCCAACCTAATGCCATTACTTTTTGTCGATGAATACAAGCAACATGTGTAAAAAAGGCAAATACACCTAAAAAATAATAAGGGACATAAAAGAGGAGCATGGGAAATAAATTGACGACCATTGCACCATACCAAAAATTGGTATCCACTTCTAAATAATACCGACCGACAAAAATGGCAATTGGATGAAGCGTTAAAAAGAAAGCGAGGTATAAACCAGAGTAGACATGCAAACGGTCAAATCCATTTTGTAGGTTTTTCTTTTTGTTGCGATAAAGGCTAATCCCTGCAATAACTTGCGTGATACAAGCGCCGATGAGTAAAATTTCAAAAACAATATTTCTGTAAAGCAATCTAGCGATTTCCATCACTTCAATATGCTTTTCGGGGCTGATAAGTGCGAATAGATGATTGCCAAAATGAATTAGGATAAAAATGCTAATAAATAGACCTGAATAATAATGTACTTTTTTCATGATTGTCAATTTTAATGTAAGATTTACTAACTGACAATTGAATTGGATTTTTCGTGACCTTCAGAGCAGTATTTTTATTAATTTTTTGATACGCTTCAAATTTTTAATCCTAAGAGGGCTATGGTTACTAAATAAGATAAACATCCGTGGAGGTTATCCATGGGTGTTAAAAAATTTATTTTCTCCACGGATATTGTGGCTAATGATTGCCCATTTTTGTTATGTGTTCTATTATTTATTCAATCCTTATTCACTTGGATATTCCCAATCTCCTCGATACTCCCGTTTCAATAAAGCATTAGCCGCAGCATCCTCAATGATTTTTTCATTCAGACCATCCCAATTAATACTTCTACCGACTTTATAGGAAATCATTCCCAAATGACTAATATTTGTAGCTAAATGTCCTTTTTCAATATCGCAAACAGGTAATCTATTCTTTTCAATAGCCTGTATAAAATCAGCCCATAGCTCTTTGATGTTTTGATGGTCAGGTGCATTTAAGGTCGGCTGTTGATGAATGACTTCGGCGTTTTTATTTTTAGGATAAAAAGACCAACCATCTCGCCAACCGAGGTGCAAAGTGCCTTTAGTACCATAAAAATAGCAACCAATACTATGCCCTTCATTTTCATTTTTTGCAAATAATTTATGTTCCCATTGGAGGGTAAAATCTTCAAATTGAAAAATAGCTAATTGAGAATCAGGCGCGTCTGTATTATCATTTTGAACATAACGATTTCCTGTGGAATAAATAGACTTGGGATATTTTTCATCCGTCCACCAAAGCACTTGGTCAAACCAATGAATGCCCCAATCTCCAATTTGCCCGTTGGCAAAATCTAGATATTGTCGAAATCCTTTAGGGTGAATGCCAGGTGTATAATCTCGATAAGGCGCTGGACCAAGCCACATATCCCAATTTAATCCATCTGGAATAGCGGTAGACGCTATTTTTTGCCCTGCTTTAGCCCAATTATAATTGACAAAACATTTTACTTGATGTATTTTTCCGACCATTCCAGACCGTAAAAAATCCATTGCCATTATATTATGTGGCGATATTCTTCGATGAGTGCCTATTTGCACCGTTTTTCCGTATTTTCGAGCTGCATTTAAAATAGCCCGCCCTTCGCCAATGGTATGCCCAATCGGCTTTTCTAAATACAAATGTGCCCCTGCCTTGATGGCCGCAATAGCAGGTAAGGCATGCCAATGGTCTGGTGTGCCAATAATAGCAATATCTAATTTTTCTGTTGCTAATAAAACTCGATAATCTTCATAGGTTTTAGGTTGGTCATTGGTTAATTTATCAACTTCAGATTTGGCAGTATCCAAGGCTCTTTTATCCACATCACAAAGTGCCACTATTTTACAATTTCCGTAGGCGATGGCTTCTCGCAGAATATTCATGCCCCACCAGCCACTTCCAATCAGAGCAATGCGGTAGGTCTTGAAATGATTTAAGGCAGGGAAAAGAGGGAGCGCAGAAATAGCTAAACTGCTATTTTTAACAAAATTTCTTCTATTCACAAGAGGACAGGATTTTATAGATTTAAAGAAAATAAGTGTATTTGTTGAGAGAAAATTAATAAAATCTTTAGGCTTTACCCAATTTTTTTACCAAACCTGCTAAAAAATTCTTTTTTGCTAATAAATCGGTTCCTGAAATCTCTGCACGTTGCACTTTCCAGAATTTAGGAAAGGTCCATTTTCCTTGACTAAAAGCATATAAATAAGTCAACTCAATAAATTGAAGACAGGAATTAATCACCCAAAAAGAACTAGCTTTACTTATGGTGAATCCTAATTTTTGAGCCGTTCGGTCATTGAAAAAATAACTATGGCCAACAATCGTAACTTCAGGGGATAATTGTCCAGTTTCTATTCGTTCAATAATCACCAAAAGGGCTTTGAAATAATGTTGTAAAAGCATTTTTTGTACTTTTATACCACGGTCTGCCCATTTGAAATTGACCAAATAATCGAAGGTGAATACATTATGCAAATCATATTCCTTATCCGTTTGAACTGTAGAGAGTACCAATGGTGTTAAGTATTTATAATAGCCAATGAGCCGAAAGAAAGGGACAGATACTAGATTAAAAATGGGCGCTAAAATGGGCAAAAATAATAAGCCATAAGGTTTTGCCATAATGGGCATCATCGGTAGAAATCCAATAAGCATTAATAAAATAGCAATCAACCACTGAACAAATTTAGGTAAATCATAAAATCGGCCCATATTTCTGATTTAAGGTGAGTACATTTGTGAAAGGAAGTTTTTAATAAAAATAGATTTTTGACCATTTTGTTGTTAATAAAAACGAAGTATACTTGGAAAAAATAGATATACAAATATTAGATAAAGATTTAGTGCCACAAGATTGTATTGATTTTGTGACCAATCCATCGTGTGGCGGCATTGATGTTTTCATCGGTACGGTTCGGAATCAAACCAAAGGGAAAAAAGTGATTCAATTAGATTTTGAAGCCTATGTTCCCATGGCAATTTCTGAAATGCGCAAAATTGCCCAACGTGCTTGTGAGCAATGGCCGATTGAAAAAATATCAATCCATCACCGAATTGGGACTTTGGCAATTGAGGGCATTGCGGTCGTAATTGCTGTGGCAACGCCACATAGAAAGGCTTCTTTTGATGCTTGTCAATTTGCAATCGACACCTTAAAAGAAACGGTTCCCATCTGGAAAAAAGAATTTTTTGAAGATGGAGAAGTTTGGGTTGCCGCACATCCTTGACATGATGACATGATTATTCAAGATTCACAGGATTGGATTAGGAGAATTTGCTACTTATTCAGCTAATTTATACAAGATTTAAATGGATTTTTCCTTAGGACTTATTAGGGATATAAACCAATGACCAAAATTAAATGACTATATTAAAAGATAAAAAGACAGCGATTATTTTTGGCGCAAGTGGCTTAATTGGCGGCCATTGTTTGCGGGCCTTATTGCAGCAAGAAGCCTATATAGAAGTACGAAGTTTTGGTCGAAGAAAATTACCTGTTGCCCATGAAAAGCTGAAGCAATTTGTGCTTGATTTTGAAAAAATGGAGGAATTGACTTCGGAGATAAAAGGGAACGATGTATATATTTGTTTAGGAACGACTCGGGCAAAATCAGGTCGAGATGGTTTCATTAAAGTAGATTTTGACTATAGCTTTAATGCGGCTAAACATGCAGTTATGAATGGGGCAAATCAATTATTATTGGTGTCTTCCGTTGGCGCTGATAAAAATTCTTTTCTATTATACCCTAAAACGAAGGGGCAATTGGAGGAGGCAGTCAAAAGATTACCCTTTTGGGCGACCCATATTTTACAACCTTCCTTATTATTAGGCAATCGCCAAGAAACCAGAATTGGTGAGAAAATGGCAATTGGAATTAGTTCGATTGTCAATCGTTTCACAGATGGATTATTGGGTATTTATACGCCAATTGAAGCGGAAACGGTGGCTAAGGCGATGGTGCAATTAGCGCAAGGGATTGAAGGTGGTGTGCGGATACACACTTCTGCGGAGTTGATAAAAATGGTGGAAGAGCAGCGGTTAATTAGTTAAAAATAGGACTATAAGTATACCTTCTTCTACATACTTTTTGGCACAACTCACAGCGTTGTTTTACTTTCGAAATACCAACAGTAACACAACGCTGTAAGTTGTGAAAACAAGCTTTTTTATAACCGCAAAAGAGTAGAAAATAATATTTTAATACAGGAGAATTTATTCTGAATTATTTAGCTGCGTAAGTTGTCAAACTCAGCGATCCTTTCTGAGAACCTAGCCTTATAAGTCCTGCCAATTGGGATTTTATGCCCACCAATAATCAAAAAATCTCTTTCTATTTTATCAATTTGTTTTAAGGAAATGACAAAACTTCTATGGATTCGACAAAAATAGGGCGGTAGACTTGAATCTAATTTACTGAGCGTTGTGCGTTGTAAAATTCGTTTTTCTGCGATATGGTAAGTAACGTAATTCTCCTCTTTTTCTAAAAAAAGTACTGCTGTCCAATTTAATTTATGGGTAATAGTGCCGCTTTTTAATAAAAATTCATCCCTAATAATTTTGGAAGGAGTTGATTTCATTGTAGATTTTACATTTTGTATCGATAAGGGCATCGTTTCTACTAAACTATTAGTAACCACTTTATCTTCCTTTTGATAAAAATTAAACATGCGAATACTAGCAGCTAATCCTATAATGGACAATAATAAAAAGGCATTGCGAATCAAGGGGATTTCATTAAAGAAAGTATAAGTTAAGCCAGTATCTTGTAGAACAATTCCAATCAATTCAGACCCAATTAACCAACGGTCGAGTAAGGTAGTCACCACAAAATGTAGGATAAAATAACTGGCAAATTTAGCATAAGCTTTTTTTTGGAAAATAAATTGGGGTAATAAGATATAGATGACGATATAAGTTGCCATCATTATTAAAGGCAATCGAATTAAATTAAACCAGACAAACTCCCATCCATCGGTTTCTTTAGAAAGATAGACCGTACTAGTCCAAAGGATGATGATTAACCAAAATAAAAAATGTTTAAATAGTCGGCGCATAAATTCAGTGTCAATTTTTTTCTACAATAGAAAGTGTTTTTGTACAGATTTCAAAAAAAAGCAGCAACATTAACCATCAAAAAATGGTCGTTCTCGTCATTTATAAGGAGTTCCTGCCATATTTCAATATTTTTGGGACAAATCGAATTCAATTTCTGACAATATGAAAAAAATTACCTTAGCTATTCTATTTCTTTTAGGTCATCATTTTCTGAATGCACAAGGAGTAACACCTACCGTTTCCTTGAATATCCAAGCTATTACAACACAAATAAAAGTCGATGGTAAATTGGAGGAATCCGTATGGAAAGAAATTTCGCCTGCCACCAATTTTTGGAAACAAGCGCCAGTCGATGGAGAACAAGCCACTAAGCAAACAGAAGTCCGAATGGCTTATGATGATAAATTTGTGTATTTATCGGCAGTCTGTTGGGATGACCCAAATTATGTGATTCAAACCTTAAAACGAGATAATTTTGGAGAAAGCGATGCCTTTGCAGTCGTCATTGATCCCGTGAACGAGCAAACCAATGCCTATGCTTTTGCCGTCAATGCCAAAGGGGCACAATCCGAATTATTAATTTCAGGGGCGTCTGGCAATTCTGTAGATGAAAGTTGGGATAATAAATGGTTTGTAGCGGTGCAAAATGAAGCAGATAAATGGACAGTAGAAATAGCGATTCCTTTTAAAACACTTCGCTTTAAAACCGATTTAACCGAATGGGGAATTAATTTCGTTCGACTTGATCCAGGGACGAATGAAACCCACGTTTGGTCGCCCGTTCCTCGTCAATTTAATTTTTTTGACTTGGGTTACTTAGGAAATTTAAGCTGGGACAAAGCGCCTCAGAAAGTGGGTAAGAACATCGCCTTAATTCCTTATGCTAGAGTATCAGCTGACAAATTTAACCAACCGACTACTCGCAGAGAAGAAGATATTGCAGTAGGAGCAGATGCTAAAATAGCTTTAAGCCCCACGCTAAATTTAGACTTGACTTTTAACCCAGATTTTTCTCAAGTAGAAGTAGACCAACAAGTAACAAATCTCACACGATTTAATATTTTCTTTCCAGAACGCCGACAGTTTTTCCTAGAAAATGCGGATGTATTTAATCAATATGGGCAATATGCCGACCGTCCATTTTACTCCCGTAGAATAGGTTTAGATGCGGGCGGAAATCCTATTCCAATTTTGTATGGGGTTCGATTGAGTGGGAATGTCAGCTCAAAATCTAGAATCGGCTTGATTAATATGCAGACCAAAGATGGAGACAATCGTTTTGGGCAAAATTATAGTGCAGTTACTTTCCAGCAAAGACTTTGGAAACGGTCTTCCTTAAAAGGCATTTTCTTGAATCGACAAGCCTATCAAGATAAAGAAAGTATTGCTAATAATTATGGGCGAAACTTAGGTGGTGAATTTAACTTTTCTACGCCTGATGGAAAAATACGAACCAATATTGGTTTAATGCAGTCTTATAAAAATGGATTGACCGATAAAAACCAACATTTATATGGACGTTTTGATTATGATGGGCAGAATTTTAGGACTTTTCTGACGGTTCAGCATTTAGGCGAAAATTACTTTGCCGATATGGGTTTCAATGGCAGATTGGTTAATTTTAATCCTGAGACGGGCGAATCAACTAGAGTAGGTTATACGCAAATCGGGAATATGCTCAATTATTACATTTATCCAAAAGATAGCAAAAAGGTCAATTTCCATTGGTCAGGGGCAGAAAACTTTGTTTATATCAATGATAATGCCAATGGATTAACCGAATGGTATACTCGCCTACGACATTTTATCTTTTTCAAAAATACCAGTCAATTGCGTTTTCGGTTGAATAATAATTATGTGGATTTACTCTTTCCGTTTGGTATTACAGAAACTCCTTTGCCCGCCAAAGCATATAATATGACCGAATTCAATGTGCAATTTAATACCGATGTACGAAAACTATTAAACACCCAAATGTTTGTGGTTTATGGACAATTTTATAATGGGACTAAACTGACTTATCGAGGAAGTGTTTCCTATCGAGCGCAACCTTGGGGGAATTTTACACTAGGTTTAGAACGAAACGATATTTGGCTACCTGAATTATACGGCAATTTGCATTTTACTTTAGCTACTGCGAGAATGGAAATCAATTTTGCCACCAATTTATTTTGGACGACCTTTTTACAGTATAATACTCAGCGAGATAATTTTAATATCAATAGTCGTTTTCAATGGCGATTTGCGCCCATGTCTGATTTGTTTTTTGTGTATACCGACAATTATGCGATTGAGGATTTATTTGGACCAAAGAGTCGGAGTTTTGTTTTGAAGTTTAATTATTGGTTGACTTTGTAGGAGATTATTTCTTTTCTACATTATTTTCTTTTTTCATACCTGCAACTATTCCTAATTACTCCTATCATTCCTACCAAAGTATCTATTAAGTTTGCAAAAGTGAAACATATTTATTACTTTTACTTTTGTAAACTTAATCAAAAGCAGTAAACAATACTATTTTACCATGAAAAGAGTCAACCTTGGAGAATTTGAAGAACTGATATTATTACTAGTAGCCATCCTTAACGGAAATGCTTATGGGGTATTGGTTATGGGAGAATTGGAGCAACAAACAGGGCGTTCGGTGAATATTAGTGCAGTGCATGCAGCATTGCGGAGATTAGAAGATAAGAAGTTTGTTAAATCCGATTGGAGTCAAGCTACTGCGGAAAGGGGAGGGCGTAGAAAACGCTTATTTACGATTACGCAGGCGGGGCAAACAGCTTTAAATACCTTGAAAGAAACACGGAATCGACTTTGGAATCAGATTCCTGATTTTGGAAGCACCAATTTTGCTTTATGGAATAGGTTGGCTTTTATTATCCAGTAAGGAAGTTACTGGATAATTTAAACCCCATTACCTAATAATTTCCATGTTAAGGCATAATTAGAAGACTACAAAAATCATCAAGTAACGGGAATGTTACTTGATGATAGCCTTTCAGTGTATCGCTGAGAAACAGAATTCTTATGCAAAAAAAATGAAGAATAAGATATTATAATAATTTACTCAGATAAAAAAAATCTGATTAAATACTTTACATTAATGAGTCAACAATCACCTATACCGCCGAAATGGGCTGACCGTTTTTTAGAATGGTTTTGCCATCCTTATTTATTGGAGGAGATTCAGGGGGACGCCTATGAATTATTTGAGCGGAGATGTAAAAAAGAAGGCGTCAAAATAGCCAGGCGTCAATTTATTTGGGATGTATTGCGTTCTTTTCGATTATCCACTATTAAAAATTTAAACCCGACACCCATTATGCTTAGAAATAACTTTAAAACCGCCTTTCGACAGATTAAGCGACAAAAATTTTATAGCGCCGTGAATATCACAGGGTTGGCGTTAGGCATCGCATGTTGTTTGCTAATTGCTTTATACATCAAAGATGAATTAAGTTACGACCAACAGCACCCTAATGTAGAACAGTTATATCGAGTTTATCGGGATGTAAATTTGAACAATTTTACAGGTAAAAACCCAGCAATACCACCTGCTTTACCCGTCGCTTTAGTAGAAGAAATTCCTGAAATCACTAAATCAGCCCGATTGAATCCTTATTTTGCCAGTGCAGGGACAAATTTGGTGCGGAAAACGACAGATAAGAAAAATAAGTTTGAGGAAGGGTTTGTTTATGCCGACCAAAGTCTATTTGAACTGTTTCATTTGCCTTTACTTGAGGGAGATATAACAACAATGCTAACAGTCCCTAACACGATAGTCATTAGTGAAAAAGTAGCTAATAAATA